>DASVVJ010000708.1:0-5356 GCA_036389955.1 Myxococcaceae bacterium | reverse complement strand
CGGCCGGTGGCGCTGCTGGGAGACTCGGCGCTGGGCGAGCGCTTCGTCTCGCGCTTCCGCACGAGCCCGGTGAGCGGACAGGCTCCCGTGGTCACGGATGTGCAGCCGCCCGCAGGCCCGGTGGACGGAGGCACCCGGGTGAAGCTGTGGGGGCTCCACTTCGCTCCTGGGGCGCGGGTGCTGTTCTCCGGCCAGGAGGCCACGCAGGTCCAGGTGGCGCCGGATGGGCGCAGCCTCGAGGCCGTCACGCCTCCCAGCCTGGAGGGCGCCGTCCTGGTGACGGTGGTGAACCCCAGCGGGCTCGAGGGCTCGCTGCTGGGCGGCTTCCTCTACCTGCAGATCCTCGACGTGAGCCTGGTGGTGCCCGCCACCGGCAGCCTCGCGGGAGGCAACCTGGTGGAGCTGTCCGGCTCGGGCTTCCAGCGCGGCGCCACCGTGCGCTTCGATGGAGCACTGGCCACGGACGTGCGGGTGCTCTCGCCGGGCCGCATCTCCCTGCGCACGCCTCCTGGGGTGTTCGGCACGGCGGATGTGCGGGTGGACAACCCGGATGGCCGCTACGTGGTGAAGGCGGACGCCTTCCTCTATTCGAACCTCGTCGTCTCGCGCGTGCTGGGGCGCCACATTCCGGATCTCCGGTTTGACGGGCCCGTGCGCCCGGCGGAGAAGCTGCCGCAGGGAGTGCCTGGCGCAGTGGCGATGCAGGGCAGCATGGCCTGGCTGCTGAGTGGGGGCACCGTCTACAAGAATGCCCGGGCACCCGAGGAGCTGCTCCAGAAAAGCGTCCAGGCCGCGGTGACGCTGGTGGACGTGAGCGATCCGGGCAATGCCGTGGTGCGCAGCGGCGTCTCCCTGCCGCCGCCCTACGAGCCTCGCGCGCTCGCGGTGCGGAATGTGACGGCCTACGTCGCGGCGGATGCCGAGGAGCTGCCCTTCGTGGACGTGGTGGGCGAGGGCGGACCCTCGCTGCTCGTGGTGGACGCCAGTGTGCTGCAGGCGCCGAGGCTGGTGACGGCGGTGCCCTTCGAGGGCAAGGCCCACGCGGTGGCCCTGGCGGACGATCTGGCGCTGGTGGCCGCGGGCACGGGAGGCCTGGCGATCTTCTCGGTGGTGGATCCCCTGCGGCCGGTGCTCACGGGCTCGATTCAGCGCATGCGGGTGAGGGGAGAGCTGCGCACGGTGGAAGTGCTGGATGTGAACGCCTCGGGCCGCTACGCCGTCGTGCGAGCGGGCACCAACGCTGGCACCGTTACGCTGGTGCTGGACCTGGCCTCTCCCGGGCTTGAGGTCATCGGCGAGGCGTCCGATCTCGGCCCCCTGGCGCTTCAGGGCAAGCGGGGCCTGGCGCTCTCGAGCGGGCAGATCCGCACGATCTCGCTGTCACCGCCCACGTGGCCACGCGCCCTGGCGGGCATGGGCTCGCTGGTGGGGGGCACGCCCAAGGTCGTCGCGGTGGGGCCTCACGTGGGGGCCGCGGGGACGGAGGTGGCTCGCTCCTCGGGCAAGCTCGAGGTCTCCCTGAGCGCCGATCCTTCCCGTCCCCGAGCTGTGGACGCCGTGGATCTCTTCCCCGCGGCCCGCTTCGGCGGCGTCGCCGTGGATCGGGATGTGGCGGTGGTCTCCATCTCCGCGGTGTTGAACACGAAGGGTGAGCCCACGTCCGAGCTTCCCGGGTTGTTGTCCCCGGCCCTGGGCTCGGACGGCCTGGCCGTGGTGCGGATGCCCTTCCTGATGGGGATGAGCAGCCAGCCCGCGGATGGAGCCACCGAGGTGCCGCCCTCCACGCCGTTGCGGCTGGAGTTCAACCGGGAGGTCGCGGGGGCCGCTCCGGAGACCGTGCGCCTCATCCGCCAGGACGGCTCGGTCAACGGCGTGGTGGAGCCCGCGGAGATTCAGACCCTGGGGCGCACGGTGATGCTGTTGCCCGCCCAGCCGCTGGCGCCCTCAACGACCTACCGCGTGGTGGCCGATCAACTGACGGACGCGCTGACGCAGGCGGAGATGGCCGGGCCCTTCATGCTGGAGTTCTCCACCGCGAGCAGCGGCGGAGCCATGCCCGTGTCCATCGCCGGGCTCACCCCGCGCGAGGGGCCCTCCGCTGGAGGCACGCTGATCACGGTAACGGGCACGGGCTTTGAGCCCGGGGCCACGGTGCGCCTGGGAGGCGTGCTGGCCACCCAGGTGACGGTGTCCGCAGATGGCACCTCGCTCACGGCCCGTACGGCGGCGAACACCGCGGGGGCGGCGACGCTGGAGGTAGCCAATCCCACCGGCAGCGTGGCCCGGCGCCTGGGCGCCTTCCTTTTCACCCAGCCGCTCTCGGTGCTGGCGGCCATGCCGGGGCGTGGTCCGGCCTCCGGAGGGACGCGGGTGCTGCTGTCGGGCACGGGGTTCTCTTCCACGGGGACCGTCCAGGTGCGCTTCGATGGAGTCCCAGCGCTGCGCACGCGGGTGCTCGGGCTGAGCCGGCTCGAGGTGTACACGCCGCGCGGCCTGCGCGGGACGGTGGACATTCAGGTCACCAATCCGGACGGCAGCCAGGCCACGCTGGAGGACGGCTTCATCTTCGACCAGCCGGGCGGCGCCTCGGTGACGCTGGCCGAGCGGCCGGTGGATGTGGTGGTGATCGGCGAGTCCGCGTTGGTGCTCCAGCGCAACGGACTGGCGGTGGTGGATCTCTCGGGGCTGTACCTCCGGGGGCCGCTGAAGGACACGCCCATTCCGCCGGATCGCGCGGATGGCCTCGTGGACGAGGACGGTGATCGCAAGGACGACCGGCTCATCTCCTTCACCTTGATTCCCAACGCGCTGTCCCTGGCCTATCCGTCCACGTGGGGGCACCGGCTCTACGTGGGCACGGGAGGCTGGAATGCCAAGGAGGGACGCTGGACGCCCGGCGACGTGCTGGAGGTGACGCTCACGAACCTCGTCCAGCCGGTGGTCGCGGCCAGCACGGGGATCGCGAAGGGGCCCGTCTTCGGGCTGGACGTGAAGGACGATCGGCTGCTGGCCGCCACCGGTGAGCAGGGGCTGAGCAGCTTTGATGTCTCGAACCCGCCCTTCCTCGTGGGCCAGCTCTCCACGCAGGCCCCGGCCCAGTCCGTGGCCGGAACCCCCGGGCTGGCGGCGGTGGGAGTAGGGCAGCGGGACGGCACCTTCGCCGTGTCGGGAGGCGAGCTGCGGCTCGTCTCCACCGAGGCCTCGCCTTCGCTGCGGGGCACACTGCCGCTCGATGTGCAGCGGGTGAAGTGGAAGGGTGACGTGGCCGTGGTGGCGGCGGGCAACGCGGGCCTGGTGCTGGTGAGCGCCGTGCAGCCGGATCAGCCCGAGGTACTGGCCACGGTGCCGGTGGGCGGCTTCGCCTGGGACGTGCGGCTGCAGGGCAACCTGGCCTACGTGGCGGCGGGCAACGCGGGCGTGGCGGTGGTGGACCTGACGGATCTGCTCGACCCGCGCGTGCTGTACCACGTGACGGGAGCCCGTGGCGGCGCGGCCAAGCTCGTGGAGATGACGGCCGGAGGCCGCCTGGTGAGCCTGAGGGATCGCGGCACCCAGGGCTGGTCCGTGGACTTCGGACGTCCCGCGGAGCTGGCGGTGGTCTCCGCGAGCGTGGAGCCGGGCGAGGTGGTTCCGCTCGCGCTGCCCTCGGTGACGGTGACGCTGTCGGCGGGCCTGCTGCCCTCGTCGGCACCGGGGGCGTTCTCGTTCACGGCGAATGGGGTTCCGGTCCCCGGCACGCTGGAGGCAGGGACTCCGGAGCTGCCAGTGAGCACGCTGGTGTTCCGTCCCTCGGAGCCGCTGCCCTCGGGCGCCGAGCTGCGGTTGGCGGTGAACACCTCGCTGCGTACCCTGCTGGGCGATCCGTTGATCGCTCCCTTCGAGGTGCGCTTCCATGCTGCGGGAGGCACAGGCGAGCGTCCGCTGCTGCTCCAGGTGGTGCCGCGAGTGGGGCCCTCCGTCGGAGGCACGGAGATCGAGTTGTTGGGCACGGGCTTCGTTCCCGGCACCACGGTTCGTATTGGCGGGGCCGCCGCGCTCGTGCTGTCCCAGTCCTCCACGCGGATGACCGTGCGCGTGCCGCCCGGAGAGCCTGGGTTGGCGGACGTGGTGGTGATGCACCCCTCGGGCGTCACCTCGCGGCGCTCGGGCGGCTACTTCTACTCCGCGCCGCTATTCGTCAGCTCCGCCGTGCCGCGCTTCCTCAACCCCAGGGGCGGCAGCAACGTGCGGGTGACGGGGCGCGGCTTCCTGCCCACCTGGTCCAGCCCGCTCGGCTCCACGCGCGTGCTCATCCGCGGCCTGCCCGCGCGCAGCGTCACCGTCGAGTCCACCACCTCGCTGGTCGCGGTGGCGGGGCCCGGCTCCTTCGGCGATGCGGATGTGGAATTGGTGGCGGCCGACGGCCTGCAGCGCGCGAGCGCTCCCTCGCCCCTGGGGTATGGGCTGCCGTTCGCGGGGAGCGTGGCGGGCGTCTCCGTGAAGCCGGTGGCGCTGACGGGCAACCCCTCGCTGCCGCTGCTGCCGTTCGCGGCGGCGGGCACCTCGCTGGAGGGCAACCGCTTCCTCCAGCCGTACACCGGCCCCATCACGGGCGGGGGCCTGGTGACCGAGTCCTTCCGCATGGTGGCCTACGACGTGACGCGCGCGGGCCGGCCCGAGCTGGTGGGAGCCTCGGTGGTGGATCCGCCGGACCATCAGGTGGACGACCTGCTCGGCAACATGCTGGACCGGATCAAAAAGGAGCTGCCGCTGCCGGAAGTGGAGCTGAAGCCGGACTCCATGGACGTGGCGATGCGGGGCACCCAGCTACTGGTGGCCAACGGCGCCAGCGGCCTGGCGGTGATCGACGCATCGGGGACGACGCTGGAGCAGTGGCCGCTGCTGGGGCGAGGTGAGATTGGCAGCGTGCTGGGCGAGCAGTTCGCCACGCGGCTGCTGCCGACGCCCACGGGGGCCTGGGTTTTCAGCAATCCCCTCACCGACAACATCAAACCCGACGAGATCCCCTGCATGCCTCCGTCCGAGCACTACCCGGCCGCGGGCGAGGGCGGCCAGCTCGATCTCTTCGATACGCGCAACCCGGTGGATCCCGTGCTCGTGGGAAGCATCACCCCTCCGGGCATCGCTCACGAGCCGTATGGCGCCACGATAGCGGGGGGGCGGCTGCTGGTGGCCATGGGCAACCACGCGGGGGTCATCCACTGCGACGTGCCGTTGGTCCGCCCGCCGCCCTGGGCCTCACTGACCAGCGGCCGGCGCACCCGGTTCCTCGGGCTCGATTCCAACGATGACTACCGGTCCGAGGACACGCCAGCCGTCTACATGAAGATGCCGCACGGCTCGCTGGATCTCTATG
>DASVVJ010000707.1:0-8183 GCA_036389955.1 Myxococcaceae bacterium | reverse complement strand
GCGCACCCGGGAGATCGGCCTGCGCAAGGCCCTGGGCGCCCGCCCCAGCGACATCCTGTTGCAGTTCCTCATCGAGTCGATGGTGCTGTGCCTGGCCGGCGGCGCCATTGGACTGCTCCTGGGCGTTGGCGGTGCCTACGCGCTCCAGAAGCTGGCGGGGTGGAACGTGGCGGTGGCACCGGGGGCCGTGGTGGTGGCCTTCGCCTTCTCCGGCGGGGTGGGTGTGTTCTTCGGCATCTGGCCTGCCCGGCGGGCCGCGGAGATGGCTCCCATCGAAGCGCTGCGCTACGAGTGACGGAGAAACTGTTCCGCATCTCACGCGAGGGTGCTAGGGGCGCCCATACGATGGCCGTGTCTGGTACTTCCGGCACGGACACCTCGTGTGGTGCCTCTTTCTGGAGTCTGACTCACCCTCTACCCGGAGCATGTGAACATGGCTAACACCAAGGTCTTCTTCGATATGTCGATTGGTAACGAGCCCGCCGGCCGCATCGTCATGGAGCTGTTCGCCGACGATGTGCCCCAGACGGCCGAGAACTTCCGCGCCCTGTGCACGGGCGAGAAGGGCGTGGGCCGCAAGGGCAAGCCGCTGCACTACAAGGGCTCGACGTTCCACCGCGTCATCCCGGAGTTCATGTGCCAGGGCGGTGACTTCACCGACGGCAACGGCACCGGCGGCGAGTCCATCTACGGAGAGAAGTTCAAGGACGAGAACTTCAAGCACCGCCACACCGGCCCGGGCTTCCTGTCCATGGCCAACGCGGGCCCCAACACCAACGGCTCGCAGTTCTTCCTCACCACCGTTGCCACGCCCTGGCTGGACGGCAAGCACGTCGTCTTCGGCAAGGTCGTCGAGGGCATGGATGTGGTGCAGAAGATCGAGGCGGTGGGCTCGCGCTCGGGTGCGACGCGGCAGGTGGTCCGCATCGATAACAGCGGCCAGCTGTAAGCCGCCAGGACCCCTGACCTCCGAGAGTAGGCGGAGGGGCAGGGGCACGAGTTCCCGCAGGTGGTCCCTGGGGGCAGGAGCCGCTCCCAGGGGCCCTCCGAGCAGGGGAACCGGGCTTTGGGGAAGGTAAGGGGATGGCCTGTGGCGCCGATTCCCCTAAAGTGTCGCCAGTGAAGCGCCATCTCCTCCTGCTCGTCCTTCCCCTCGTGCTCTCGACGGCTGCGCGCGCCCAGGCGCCTGCTCCGGCCGACGTGAGCCCCTCCGCTGTCCCCGCGCCCGCGCCCGCAGCGTCCACTCCCGAGCCTGCTGCGCCTGCCCCGGCTTCCCCGGAGCCTGCCGCGAGTGGCTCGGAAACTCCTGCCGCGGCGGCCGAAGCGCCGCCCGCTGACCAGCCGCAGGACAAGGCCGCGGAGGTCCCCTCCGTGGCGCTGCTCTCCCTGGAGTCCAACAACGCCGCGGCCGCCGAGGCGGCACCTGGCGTCATGTCGCTCATCGCCAGCCGGATCGCCGAGTCTCCTCAGATCAAGGTCCTGACACAGAAGGACATCGAGGCCATTCTGGGGGCCGAGCGCCAGCGCCAGCTGCTGGGCAAGGGCAGCTGCTCACAGGCCGCCTGTCTCGAGCAGGTGTCGCAGCTCACGGGCGCCCGCTACATGGTCAACGGCCGGCTGGACCGCTTCGGGGACAAGTACCTGATCACCGTCAGCCTGCTGGACACCGCCAAGGGCCGCAGCCTCGCCAAGCCTCGCGCCGAGGCCTCTTCTCCGGAGGAGCTGCCGCAGGTGGCGGACGCCATCGGTGAGCAGCTGCTCACCGAGCTGGTTCCCACCGGGACGACCCGTCCCGGCCGCCCGCTGTTCGGCAGCGCCGAGGACACTCCCGGCGGTGGGCTGGTGCTGGGGCTGCGCTTCAACAACACGTTCATCGACAACCTGGCCGCCCTCAACCCCGGTGGCGACCTGGAGGTGGGTTACCACTTCCACCCCGAGTGGATTGCCTTCCTGCAGGTGGGCATCACCTTCGTGCGCAAGAAGGAGGATGGGGAGACGAGCCGCCTCAACGTGCTGCCGAGCGTCCTGGGCGCGCGCCACTACTACCGGATGCAGCACTCCTTCCGGCCCTACTGGGGGCTGGGCCTGGGGGTGCAGCTGTCCTTCGGCCAGTTCGGCATCTTCCAGTCCACCGGGCCGCTGCCCACCGTCATTGGCTTTTTCGGCGCCGAGTACGTCATCGCCAACAAGTTCGGCTTTCATCTCGAGGCCGGGACCAACCTTGCCCAGGCCATGCTGGGTCTGGCCGACAATGGGCTGGGAGATGGCCTGAACCTCGATCTCACCGCCGGCATCGCGTATCACTTCTGAAGTGAAGCCCGGAGCCCTCTTCATGCCCTTGCGCCTGCGCGCCCTCGCCCTGTTCACCCTGCTCGCCACCGCGGCCTGTGACGAGACTCCCAAGGTCGATCCCAAAGACCGTGCCGAGGGCCTCTACATCAAGGGCACCTCCGAGTACCTCCAGGGCAACTTCGACCAGGCGCTGCTGACGTTCAACGAGATGAAGCAGCTGACGCCCAACGATCCGCGCCTGCCCGCCGCGGTGGGAGAGATCTACCTCTCCATGGGCAAGTACAACGACGCCATCACCGAGTTCCAGGCCGCGCTCACGATCGATCCCAAGCGCTCCACCACCTGGAGCCGGATTGGCTTCATCCAGGCACAGCTGGGCAAGCACGAAGAGGCGCTGAGCTCGCTGCGCAAGGCGATCGCGCTGTACCCCAACGACTTCAACGCTCTGGAGGGGCTGGCGGAGATCCACCTCAAGCGCGGCGAGCGGGACGAGGCCGTGCGCCACTTCACGCTCGCCTCCCAGGCCAGCCCCGATTCCATGCGGTCCGCGCTGCTGTTGCGCGCCGTGGACCTGCTCCAGCAGGACCGCAAGCACGAGGAGGCCCGGGATCTGCTCATGAAGTCCGCCGCGCAGGGCGTGCGTTCCCCCGACGTGCTCACCGCGCTGGGCGATGAGCTGGTGCGCGCCGGCAAGCTCGAGGAGGCCGCCAACGCCTACCGCGAGGCCGCCACCAAGTCGCCCAAGGATCCCTCGCTGTGGGAGCTCGTTGGAGAGATCTACACCAGCCAGGGCAAGAGCGCCGATGCGTTGACTGCCTACCGCGAGTCGCTGCGGGTGAAGGATCGCGCCATCGTCCACGTGGCCATGGCCCGCGTGCACCTGTCGCGCGAGGACCGCAAGGCCGCCGAGGAGGAGCTGAACCTGGCCCTGGCCAGCGTGTCGGGCACGGATGTGCGGGAGCTGACCGAGCTGTCCGAGCTGCTCATCACCTTCGGCCGCAGGCCGGACGCGCTGCGCATTCTGAGCAACCTGGCCGCCGAGCCGGACAACGTCAAGGACGTGGACCTGCAGCTCCGCACCGCCCGCCTGGCGCGAGAGATGAAGGATGAAGCAGCCATGAAGGCCGCGTGCGACCGCGTGAAGGGCAGGGACGCGGGCGGCGTCTCGTGCCCGTAGCCTTGCCCGTGTCCAGGGTCAGGCGCGCCGGATGCCGAAGTGCACGTGGTTGTAGTGGCCCTCGACCTTCCACAGCAGCTGCAGCGAGTAGCGCTGGCCATCGACGTTGATGATGTGCCGGTTGTACGTGCCGATGTTCGACTCGGGGATGCCGTACTTGCGTGCGATGGCGCGGGCAAGCTCGTCCCCCCGCTGGCCGGCGACGCCAAAGTCCACCGCGAACGCATTCTCGTTGCCCGTGAAGTGGTCCGAACCGAAGTTGGAGTCCAGCCGCCGCGTCTGCGCCGCGTCGCGCTTCTGGCTCGTGATGGGGATGCCCAGGTCCCGTGCAATGGCCTTGGCCACGTCCGCCACGCCTTCCGAGCCGCCCCAGCCCCGGCCGGCATGGATGTCGCCGCTGGCGCTCGTGGTCGAGGAGGTGGTGCCGCTCACCGGGTGATCATGGTCGTGGCCCGCGTGACCGGTGCCACCCGTCCTGGGCGCGGAACCCGAGCCCGAAGGCCGATCGAAGCCGTCCGGAATCTGCAGCGAGCGCCCGGCAATGATGAGGTTCGGGTTCTTGATGTTGTTGGTGGTGGCCAGGGCCTGCACGCTGGTTCCGAAGCGCTGGGCGAGCCGGCTGAGGGTGTCGCCGCGCCGGATCTGATAGGTGGACATAGGGCGGTCTCCGTGGGGGAAGGTGGGTTTTCCTCCGATACGAGCGAGTGGGAATTCCGGTTACAGTTCCGCTCGTGAATCGGCGAAACCTCCTCATTTCACTGGGTGCTTTAGGTGCGAGCGGGCTCTCTGCCCGCTTGGGTCTGCCCCGGCTGGCGCGCAGTGCACCTCCGGATGGCCCGTTGAGTGCTGAGGCGCAGGCGCTGGTGGACAAGGCCTGGGAGGGGGTGGACCCAGCGCGGATGGTGGACACGCACGTGCACCTGGTGGGGCTCGGGACCGAGGGCACCGGTTGCTACGTCAACCCGCGCATGCAGCAGCCGCTGGTCCACCCGATCACCTTCGCCAAGTTCGCCATCTACCGGCATGCCGGCGGGGTGGAGGACGACGTGCACCCGGATCGCCAGTACCGCGAGCGGCTGCTGTCGCTGATCAAGAGCCCGCCCATGCGTGGCCGCGCGCTGGTGCTCGCCTTCGACTACCTGCACGACGAGCAGGGCAAGGCCCGCCCCGAGCTGAGTGAGTTCCACACCCCGAACGACTACGTGCTGAAGCTGGCCCGGGAGAACCCGGAGCACGTGCTGGCCGGTGCCTCGATTCACCCGTACAGGCCCGACGCGGTGGACGAGCTCGAGCGCGTGGCGGCCCTGGGGGCCAAGACGGTGAAGTGGCTGCCCAATGCGATGGGCATTGATCCGGGCTCACCGCGCTGCGAGGCCTTCTACCGCAAGCTGGCCGAGCTGAAGATGCCGCTGCACACCCACGCGGGCGAGGAGCAGGCGGTGGAAGCCGAGGAGGCCCAGGCCCTGGGCAACCCGCTGCACCTGCGGCGGCCGCTGGACGCGGGCGTGAAGGTGGTGGTGGCGCACGCGGCCAGCCTGGGCACCAGCGAGGACCTGGACAAGCCCGGTACCCGCGTCAGCAACTTCGAGCTGTGCGTGAGGTTGATGCAGGAGGAGCGCGCCAAGGGGCTGCTGTACGCGGACTTCTCCGCGATGACTCAGTACAACCGCTGCGGAGAGCCGCTGCGCGAGCTGCTGACGCGCGAGGATCTCCACCCACGGCTGGTGCACGGCAGCGACTACCCGCTGCCGGCGATCAACGCCCTCATCCGCACCGGGATGCTGGAGGACCTGGGCTACATCACCGCGGACGAGCGGCGTGTGCTCAACGAGCTGGATCGGCACAACCCTCTGCTCTTCGACTTCGTGCTCAAGCGCACCCTGGCCGTGCGCAAGGATGGGAAGACCTATCGCTTCCCGGCCTCGGCCTTCATGGTGCCCGAGGGGCTGCTGCGGGGCGTGTAGAGCCCGCGGTCCGGTTCATCGTCGTGGCGGTGCGGCGTTCACCCACCGGTCCGTAGCCTTGTCCTCTGGCCGAGCAATGCCTATCCCGTCGGGGCAGGTGGAGCTGGCGCGGAGGAAGGGATATGCGCGGTTGTGGGTGGGTGCTGCTGGCTCTGTGCCTGGGAGCCTGTGAGTCGAGCCGTCAGGTGCCGAACACGGTCGAGGAGCCTCTGCCGGAAGTCCCGGAGGCAGAAGCCCAGACGCCCATTCCCGAGGAGAGCGAGCCGAGTACCCCCGAGGTGCCCGAGAGCGTGCCAGGTGGAAGACATCTGTGGACGCACGAGCTCTCAAGCCCTGGGAATCCCTGGGATGCGACGGTCACCGTCAACGATCAAGGCGTGACGGCCCTGCTGTCCCTCTTCGAGATTCCGACAGACCCCGAGCTGCGCACCTTCGGCTCCATCGAGGTGCTGGGCTGGGACTCGCAAGGCCAGCCACAGTGGCGGCACCCGGTTCCAGGAAAGGCGCCCATTGATGACGACCGGTATTTCCCCTGGGAGTACACGGTGATGCCACATGGGGCTGGCTTCCTCGTCGTCAATGCGAAGGAGCGGACCATTCCCGGCTCCAACATCGACTTTGGCTGTTCGGAGGTGGTGGCGCAGTCCGGAGAGGCCGACCGGCTGCTTTTCCTCGATGAGCAGGGGAAGTGCACCCGCGCCGTGCACGTCCCGAATGTCCTCTTCGGCGTCACGACTCAGGGAGAAGACGTCTGGTTCGCGCGTACCTGCTTCGGGTGTGCGGGGCTCTATTGGCCTCCGCTCCAGCGGCGTACTCCGGCTGGGCAGCTCGTTCACGAGCGTCCGCGTACGCATGGCGCCTCGAACGCGGAGAGCGAGCTGCGGCACGATGGCGTGGGCACACTGTTGGGTTGGGATGACTGGAGCCTGAGCCGGCAGTCCGAGTCCTTCGATGTCCTCTGGAAGGCGGAGCTGCCCATCTACATCCTGACGGCTCCGGCGGTGCTGCCCGATGGCGAGGTGGGTGTGGTCGGCGTCCGGTTGAGTGGGAAGGGATTCTCCTTCGGGAAGAGCACGCTGCCGGATGGAACGGATCTGGTGCTGCTGCGGCTCTCGGCGCAGGGCGAACCGCTGAGTGCGGTGGCCACGGGTGTCCAGCAGCAGGCTCTCGGGGAAAATCCGCTTCTGCTCGCGACGGACACGCTGGGACTCGTGACCGTCAGGCCTGGGAGCGCGAGCAAGCCAACCTCGGCGGTGGCGCTCTCGTGGGAAGGGGAGACACAGTGGACGCAGGAGCTGGACGCCCGGCTTCCCGGTAGCTGCCAGCTCTACGTCACGTCCATGGCGCTGCATCCGCGTCACGGCTTGCGAGTGGCGGGGGTGGCTCACGGCCAGCGCGCAGCGGACGGCGCGTGCGTACCTGCCCAGGGGCTTCGCCGGAGCTTCGTCGGAGCCTACTCGCGTTAACGAGGCTGTCCTGAGGGCTGGCCCGTTAGCGGGTCTCCAGCTCCCGGAAGGTCACTCCGTCGAGATTCAGCCGCTGCACCGTCTCCCGCATGCGCTCCGTGGCGATGAGGACCATCCAACTCTGCCTGAGACAGAACACATCGAGCTCGCCAGGAAGCGAGGCAGTCTCGAGGATGATGGGGTCTGGGCGCTGGAAGGGCTCGCTCTCGCAAGTAGGGCACGGAGGCTTGCGATCAGGCGGCAGGCAGTCCGGATGAAACCGCCCATGGAGTTCGAGCTGCAAGGCAAGCAGTTCGGGGGGACGCTTGACGCGGAAGCGTACGTCAAGGCGACAAGCTTGAAGGCCCCGCACTCCCGCTTCCTGAAGCTGCTCCAGCGCCTCGCGACGAACGTAAAGCGACCACAGGTTCTGCATGAAGAGCTGACCGAAATGGCCGGAGCCTGTGCCCTCGAGAGGTCCCAGTCGAGTGCCTGGCCGCAGCAGTGCGCCCTTGGGCACTAGCGGGCGTACCCGTTCGCGCAGCCGCGAGAACTTTTCGAACGGCACCGGCCAGGGGTCCTCAAACTCCGTACGCTCTGGAAGACTGGACAGGTCCACGCAGGGATACTGAAGTCCCGCTACGCCTCCACTCACCCCGCAAGTCGGGCAGCGTTCTACCCCGGGCAGACCCCAGCGGGTGCCCACGTCCAGATTGCCCGTGTAGCGCGGCGTCTTATCCTCTTCGATGCGGTAGAACTTCACGCGTCTTACTCTCCGGTCAATCTGGCCATCAGGGAGCGACGAGCTGGGGACCTGGCGGCACGATCGCGCGTCCGTAAGGGACCAGCGGCCCCGCGATGTCGAAGCGGAAGGCCAGCTCCATGGCTTTGCCGAGCAGTTGTTCCTGGGTCAGCGGCTCACCTCGATGGGCTTCCATGAACTGCCGCCATGCCTCATTCCAGAGTCCGCCGCGGCCCGTGCCGCCGTGAATGCGCCGGTGCGTGTGCTCTGGGATGGCCATCGTCCATGCATGAACGTCAATGCCATTGGCCCTGAACCAGTCTCTGAACTCGCGGGCCTGGGGGAACAGGTGGTGCTTGACCAGGTTGCCTTCGAGTCGAGGGAATGCTGGAAGGAAACCGAAGCGGTAGCGGAAGTGGAACGTCATTCGGGGCCGGGCATCGTCTCGGAGCCCTGCCCGCCTCCAATTGCGATGCGGCCCAGGCGCGCGGAAGGGCGGGCGGTAGGCCCGGGCCAGTTCCACACGAGGCTCCGCTTGAGCGTCCGCCAGCGCCTCCGGGTCT
>DASVVJ010000706.1:0-2678 GCA_036389955.1 Myxococcaceae bacterium | reverse complement strand
CCATTCTGTGCGCGGCCGTGTGCGGCCTCACCTTCGTGGTGTGCTTCGCGGCGGTGTTCGCGCTCAAGCCGGTGCTGCCCTTCCTGGCGCCCATGACGGTGCCGCAGGCGCTGGCCGTCAGCGCGCTCATCTCCACGGTGGTGGTGTCGTTCTCGCCCACGGTGACGATCGCCATCGTCCAGGAGACGCAGGCGCGCGGCACCTTCACCGAGTTCCTCATGGCCCTGGTCATCATCGGCGACCTGTTCGTGATGGTGGCCTTCGCGATAGCGGCGGGCGTGACGAAGGCCAGCTTCGGCGCGGGCTTCGACGTCCGGGGCCTGGTGGGGGACGTGGGCTGGGAGCTGTTCGGCTCGGTAGGCGTGGGCGCGCTGCTGGCGGTGGCGATGCTGGTGTACATGCGGCGGGTGAACCGCGAGCTGCCGTTGTTCCTGGTGGGGCTTTGCTTCGCGGCGGCCGAGGGCGGTACGCGGCTGCACCTCTCGCCGCTGCTGGTGGCGCTGGCGGCCGGCGCGCTCATCGCCAACCTGGATGAGCGCCAGAGCCGGCGCATCCACCACGCCATTCAGTTCGCCGGGCTGCCGGTGTTCGCCGTCTTCTTCGCGGCGGCCGGGGCGGGGCTGAAGCTGGACACCCTGGTCACGGTGGGCCCAGCGGCGCTGCTGCTGGTGGCGGTGCGGGCGGTGGCCATTCACCAGGCGTGCCGGCGCTTCGCACCCCCGGAGGATCCCCGGCTGCGGCGTTACTTGTGGATGGGGCTCATTTCACAAGCAGGCGTGACTTTCGGGCTGGCGGCGCTCGTCTCGCGCACCTTCCCGGACTTCGGGCCACAGGTAGAAGTGCTCATCGTGGCGATGATTACCACCCATGAGCTGATTGGCCCGGTGCTCACGCGGCGCTCACTGGAGAAGGTGGGCGAGACCCGAGGGGACGAACGCCCGCATACCGCGTAAACTGGGTGGCTCAGGAGATTCGTTCATGGCAGCCCCCATCCTCGAGGTGGACATCACTCATCCCCACCCCCGGCATGTGAACCGGGCCGTGGAGGTGCTCTCGCGCGGTGGCGTCATCGCCTACCCCACGGACACCTATTACGGGTTGGGGTGTGATCTGTTCTCGAAGAAGGCGATCGAGCGGCTGTACCAGCTCAAGGGCCGGGACAAGAAGAAGCCGCTGTCGTTCCTGTGCCCGGATCTATCGGACGTGGCGAAGTACGCGCACGTGAGCAACTTCGCCTACCGCACCATGAAGAGCCTGACGCCCGGGGCCTTCACGTTCATTCTCGAGGCCACGCGCACGGTGCCGGAGATGATGATGTCCAAGCAGAAGCAGGTGGGCATCCGCGTTCCCGAGGCGCCGCTGGCGCGGGCGCTGGCGGCGGGGCTGGGGCGGCCGCTCATCACCACCTCGGCGAGCGATGACGAGGGTGAGCCGCTGATCGATGCAAAAGACATCAAGGACAAGCTGGGCCACGGGCTGGAGCTGATCCTGGATGGGGGGGTAACGCTGATGGAGCCGTCCACGGTGGTGTCACTGATCGGTGATTCGATCGAAGTCCTTCGCCAGGGCAAAGGCCGGCTGGACGCCTGAATGCCCGGGCGCGACATGGTGGAGCCTGAGGGCTCGCATGCGGTGGAGCGCGACGCCCCGGAGCGGATCCCGGGAGTGTGGGAGCTGCTGTGGCTGCTGCTGTGGCGGCCGGTGGATCTGCACTACCGGCTGCACGGGGCTGGCGTCCGGGCGCCGGGTGGGCGCATAGGCCAGCTCTGGCGAGAGCAGGGCGAGGGCAGCCGGGCGGCGGGCCTCTACACGCGGCGGATGCTGGTGCTGCTGCTGGTGGTGTCTCCGGTGAGCACCTTTCTGATGGGGGCGGCGGCGCAGGCGCTGGGGCTGCCCATGGAGGGCTCGTGGGGGCTGAGCGCGGTGCTGTGCTCGGTGATGGGGCTGTTTCTGGCGCTCACCACGGGGCTGGCGGCCGGCACCCTCATGGGCATGCTGGCCAGCCTGGCGATGCTGGTGGGGTTACACGCCGTGGTGGCCGAGGCCTTCGGCCCCCGGATGGGAGGCACGGCGGGGGTCATCATGGGCGGGTGCCTGGGGATGGTGGGAGGCATCTGCGGAGGCAGCATCGGGGCGCTCGCGCGGGGCCAGGGGCTGTCGGTCAACCGGGTGCAGCTGGGCGCCATCGTGCTGAGCCTGGTGCCCATGCTGGTCTGGGGCAGCGGGGGAGAGTGGCGCTTCGGAGGCGCCGTGGCGGCCAGCGCGCTGGTGGCGTACCTGGCGGCCGCCTTCCGGCTGTTCATCTTCGTGGCGGAGGCGGTGGTGCAGGCCGCGGCCTTCGCGCTGGAGCGGTGGGCAGGGCTGCGCACGCTGCGCTGGTCTCCGGTGAACCACCACAACCTGAGCTACCTGCCGTACCCCTTCCTGCGCGAGCACATGGCGCTGGCGGCGCGTTCTCGGCCCATGGAGGTGCTGGAGGTGGCCAACGCCTGCCTCAAGTCTCCGGGCAACGCCTTGCTGGGGTGGCCGTGGGTGCTGGCGGCGCTGGTGCAGGCCGAAACGGAGGCCGCGGGCAAGCCACCCGGCGAGGACGGCGGGCGGTGAGCTGGTAGGTTGCCAGCGCGTGCCGCTCGGTTACCCTGAGGGGATGGAAGGGCTCCTGGACCAGTTCATCGCCT
>DASVVJ010000705.1:0-6138 GCA_036389955.1 Myxococcaceae bacterium | reverse complement strand
GCTGGAGCGCTCCCGGCATCGGGGAAGCTGAGGGTCACCTGGTGGACAGCAGCCCGAGAGGAACTGCTGTCCCCTTGACTCCTACAACACGGTCCGCCCGCTGCCACGGCGGTGTCCTTGCTCGTCCCATGCCGGGTGCCTAATTTCGCCACCTGATCCCTGGGGACTCCCAGCGTGGGTGGGGGAGTGCCGGGGGCAGTCGCTGTTCTGGGATGGCAGGGTCGGGTGGCAGGGCCGGGGTGATGGGGGTGGGGATGGGTGCCATGAGTGGGCGCTGGGGCCTGTGGGCCCTCGTCGTAGGTCTGATCGCCGGTTGCGCGGATCGTGAGCGCGCTTCGACGGCGGATGGCCGGCTGACAGCCACGCCAGCGGGAATCGACTTCCAGCGCGTGGCGATCTTCGATGGGCGTGAGACGGAGGTGACGCTGCGCAACGTGGGCCGCGCGCGCATCACCGTGGACGAAATCTGGGTCGAGGGGCCGGACGGTACGTACCTGGCGTCCTTCTCCCATGAGGGGCCGCACAGCCTGCTGCCGGGCAGCGAGTGCAAGCTCAAGGTGCGCTTTGCTCCGATGGAGGCGGGAGCCCTGCCGGCCACGCTGGTGGTCCGCTCCGACGCGAAGCTCGAGCCCCTGCTGCGCCTGCCGCTGCAGGGCACGGGCGTGGATGCCTGGGCGCGCGTGTCGCCGCACCGGCTGGACTTCGGCCGTATCGAGGCGGAGGCCTCCAAGACCCTGAGCGTCACGGTGGAGAACCCCACGGACATGCCGGTGGAGGTGCTTCCCAAGCTGGTGGGCGCGGACAAGGACGAGTTCTCCATCAACGCGGTGACGCTGGGGCCGGGGGAGAAGCGTGAGGTGCCGCTGACGTTCAACCCGGTGAAGGTGGGGCGCAAGAGCGTGGCGCTGGCGGTGATGCCGTGCCGCGGCTGCGCGGACGTGCCAGTGCACGTGGTTGCCGAGGCGCTGGATCGCGCGGTGGTGGCCGAGCCGCCGGAGCTGGACTTTGGCGGGGTGCCCATCGACCGGGACAAGAGGTTGATGTCGCGCCTCCGCAACCTCAGCACCGAGCCGATGACGATTTCGCGCTTCGAGCTGGTGGGGCTGGACGTGTCGTTCAGCCATACGGCCACGGGCTTTCCGCTGGTGCTCCAGCCGGGCGAGGTGCGCGAGTGGGAGCTGCGCTACAGCCCTGGCCACATGGGCCCGGCGGGGGACACCGTGCGCTACCACGTGGAGAGCAAGCGCAACCCCATCACCCAGGTGGCGCTGCTCGGCCACGGCGGCGCGGCGGAGCTGTGCATCTCTCCGGTGGCCCATGACTTCGGCCAGAAGCCGATTGGCTCGAAGACGGCGATCACCGTCAACATCAAGCACTGCGGCTCGGAGAACGGCGGGCCGCTGCGGCTCACCAGTCTGGACTTCCAGCCGGATTCCTCGGGCCCGGTGCAGTTCAACCGCTCGGCGCTGACGCTGCCGCACACGCTGGCGCCGGGCGAGGAGGTCAACGTCAAGGTCTTCTTCGAACCCATGCGCGAGGGCTCCGCCACGGGCGTGCTGATGCTGGAGACGAACGCGTTCAACGCGGGCTCGATACGGCTGGACTTCCGCGGCCTGGCGCAGCGCCACGCGCCTTGCGAACTCGCCATCACTCCGGCGGCGTTGGACTTCGGCACGGTGCCGCCTGGCAAGGGCGCGGTGCTGGGCGTGAAGCTGGAGAACCGCGGGCGGGACCTGTGCCCGGTGAAGAACATCCGGCTGAGGGACGACGCGGGCGGAGTGTTCCGGCTGCCGGGCGGTGACATGGACGGCGTGGTGATGTTCCCGAACGACTGGTTTGCTCTGCTGGTGGCGGTGAATACGCCGGCCACGGGCGGCGCTTTCCAGGGCATGCTGCAGATCGAGCAGGCCGATCCGGCCAACCCGCTGATCCTCGTGCCCATGCAGGCCAACTCGCAGGCCGCGTGCCTGGTGCCTACACCGCGCTTCGTGGACTTCGGCGTGGGGCGTAGGGACTGCCCGCCGCAGCCGCGCCAGGTGAACTACATCAACGCGTGCCGGGATCCGATCACCGTCTCCGGCGTGCGTCTCGGAGCCGGCACCACGGACGTGGAGTTCACGCTGCGCTCGGCGCCAACGCCTGTGCCCTTCACCCTGCAGCCAGGCGACGCCTTCTCGGCGGAGGTGCAGTACTTCGCCCGGGTGGCCGGCATGAACACGTCTCCGCTGTTCGTGGACTCGAGCGATCTGCCCGCCCCGCTGCTGGTGCCACTGCTCGGCGAGTCCTCCAAGCGCGTGGACAAGACGGACACCTTCATCCAGCAGGACAGCACGAAGGTGGACGTGCTCTTCGTGGTGGATAACACCGCCTCCATGGTGGAGGAGCAGCCGCGCTTCATCAACGCGCTGCCCGCCTTCGTGAGTACCGCGCTGGACAAGCAGGTGGACCTGCACGTGGCGGTGACCACCACGGGCATCACCCCTGAGTCGAGCCATTGCCCCGGCGGCGCCCAAGGTGGCGAGGCCGGCCGCTTCTTCCCGGTGGATGGCAGCCGCGAGCGCATCTTCACCCACCGCACGCCGAACCTGGCGGCGCGGCTGCAGGCCAACGCCCAGGTGGGGCAGTGCGCCGCGGTGGAGCAGGGCTTCGAGGCCGTGCGCCGGGCGCTCTCCGAGCCGCTGGTGGGCAACGCGGATGATCCGCGCACGCCGCAGTCCAACGACGGCAACGCCGGCTTCCTGCGCGACGAGGCCGCGCTGGTGGTCGTCTTCATGGGCGACGAGGACGACCACTCGCCGGACAGCGTGGACACCTACGTGCGCTTCCTCCAGACGAGGAAGGGCCAGTTCCAGCCCCAGCGCACGACGATCTACGCCATTGCCCCCACGGGCGCGGCGTGCGGCACGTCGGGCGGCGCGGGCACGCGCTACGCGGAGGCCACGGCGCGCACGGGAGGCGAGGTGCTCTCGGTGTGCGCTCCGGACTACGCGCCGCTGCTGCGCAACGTGGCCACCAGGGCGTTCTCTCCGCAGGACCGCTTCCCGCTGAGCGAGCTGCCTGATCCGGGCTCGTTGGTGGTGCGGGTGAACGGGGCCCCGCTGTCCGGGGGCTGGCGCTACGACGGCCCCACCAACACGGTCGTCTTCTCAGTGAGCCCGGCGCCAGGCGCTCGGGTGGAAGTCACCTACCGGCGCGCCTGTAAGTAGGCGCTGCGACTCGGGGCGGGCCCGATTTTCCGGCTCCGCACAGGCATGTCGGCCCCAGGTGCTACAGGGCTGCATTGACCTGTGTGGATGACCAGAAAGTTGGAGGACCTCACGTGCTGAGTACCCTGAGCCCGTTCCCGTCGCAGCCGAGGAGGCGCCTGGTGAGCTCCCAGCAGCCCAAGCAACCGTTGTCGTCTGATCCGCGCCCCGTGCGCTCGGGGGCGGGCCTGCGCGTCATCCGGGGCGAAGGCCAGCGCCGGCCAGATGAGCCCCTCACCTCGAGGAATGCCGTGGCCCGCGTGCTGATGGAGGCCGGAGCGGACATGCTACTGCGCCGCATCTCGCCTGAGCGTGCCGGAGAGATCGAGCGCCGGGTCGACCGGGTGTTGGACCTGTTCGACCGGGTGGACGCCAATCCCATCCTGATGCCGGTCCTGCGCCGGCACCTGGACGAGCTGGAAGCGCTGATGCGCGAGACGCGGGAGAAGCGGCCGGCCCGCCGGGGCGGCTGAGCGCCTGCTCCCCCTCTCCCTCCGGGAGAGGGCCGGGGTGAGGGTTCGTGAGCCCTGGCCATTCGTGGCAAATCCTGAAAGCGAATCAGGGGTTTGACCCCCCTGGCGGTGGAGCTTACGCTCGGGGCCTTTGGAAGCAGGGGTTACCCCTCGCACCGTGTCGCTCGAGAACTACGGCAACTACCAGCTCGTGAAGAAGCTCGCCATGGGCGGGATGGCGCAGATCTACCTTGCGCGCCGCAAGGGGCCTGACGCGTCCAGCGAACTGGTGGTCGTCAAGCGCATCCTCCCGCACCTGGCCGAGAACCTGGAGTTCGTCCGGATGTTCCTGGACGAGGCCCGGATCGCCGCGCGGCTGGCGCACCCCAACATCGTGCAGATCCACGACCTGGGCGCCCAGGACGACAGCTTCTTCCTGGCCATGGAGTACATCCACGGCGAGGACCTGCGGCGCATGTGCAAGCGGGCCATCCTGCATGGGCGCCCGCTGCCGGTGCCGCTGGCGTGCCGCATCATCGTCGACGCGTGCGCGGGGCTGGACTACGCGCACAAGAAGACGGACCCCTCGGGCAAGCCGCTGGACATCGTCCACCGGGACGTGTCGCCGCAGAACATCCTGGTGTCGTTCGACGGGGAAGTGAAGGTGGTGGACTTCGGCATCGCCAAGGCGGCGGACCAGGCCACGGTGACGCGCTCCGGGGTGCTCAAGGGCAAGTACTCGTACATGTCGCCGGAGCAGGCGGCCGGCCAGCGCGTGGACTGCCGCAGTGACGTGTTCGCGCTGGGCGTGGTGCTGTACGAGATGCTGACGCACACGCGGCTGTTCAAGCGCTCCACCGACATGCAGACGCTGTCGGCGGTGGCCGAGTGCCACGTGACGCCGCCCTCCCAGGTCAACTCGCGGGTGCCAGCCGGGCTGGACGACATCGTCATGAAAGCGCTCGCCAAGGATCCGGCGACGCGCTACCCCGACGCGCTGACGATGCAGGTGGCGCTGGAGAAGTGGCTGGCGGACCACAAGCACGCGGCGAGCCAGGCGGATCTGTCGGTCTTCATGCGCGAGCTGTACGCGGAGCGGCTGGCCCGCGAGGCGCGTGCTGGCACGGTGGAGGTGGACGAGGATCCCCCCATGACGGGCCAGCGCACGGCGGTGGAGGGCCAGCGCCGCTCGAGCGAATTCTCCCCCGTGGCGGGCGGCCAGCGCACGACGGTGGAGGGCAATCGCCGCTCGGGCGCCGTGCCGAGCCTCACCTCGAGGGAGGTGACGCGGGCGGACCGGGGAGAGCTGATCGCCGCCGCGGCCGTCGAGCCGGTGGAGGTGACGGACCGCACCGTCCCCCGTCCCTCACGCGCGCTGAAAGCGATCGAGGCGCGCAAGGAAGAGGCAGACCGTCCACGCCCGGAGCGGCGCCACACAGTGTCGCGTCCGCCGGTGGAGTCCCGCCGCCCGGATCCAGAGCCCAAGCTGGAACTTCGGATTCACGAGGATGCGGGAGGGGACGATCAGGACACGCTCTTCGACAAGGCGCAGACCATCTCGGGGATTGGCACCCACACGGAGATGACGGTGGTGCCATCGGTCTTCGCGCGCAACCGGCGGTTGATCGCGGCCATCGCCGCGACCGTGTCGGCGGTGGCGGTGGCGCTGGGCCTGTGGATGTTCCTGAAGCCCGTGCCACCCGCCGCGCTGGCGACGGTGCGGCTGGAGACGGTGCCTCCGGGCGCCAAGGTTCTGTTCGAGGGCAAGGTGCTGCCGGGCGTCACGCCGCTGCAGTTGCCGGCGGTGGCCGCGGGCAGCTACCCGGTGACGCTCACCCGCGAGGGGTATCAGGAGCTGCGCGCCACGGTGGCGGTCCCCGCCACGGGCACGGTGACGCTGGAGCCCCTGCGGCTCGAGCAGGTGCCGGCGCCGCCCCAGGAGCCGCCGGTGGCCGTGAAGCCGCCTCCGCAGCCGGTGACGCCGCCGCCAGCCCCCGCGCCGGTGCAGCTCACCCTGGAGACCGAGCCCGCGCAGGCGACGATCCGCGTGGATGGACAGGAGCGCGGCCAGGGGCCGCTGGTGGTGGCGGCGAAGGCCGAGCAGGAGCTGGAGGTCACCGTGAGCGCTCCCCAGCACCGCACGCTCTCGCGCAAGCTGAAGGTGGGGCCAGGCCCCGCGCAGCGGGAGCGCTTCTCGCTCGAGCCGCTGCCCAAGCCGATTTCTGTTTCCAGCTCGTCCACCCGGCCGCCGCGGGTGGAGTCCACGCCCAAGCCGCCGCCCGAGGCGCCCAAGGCGATGGTGCGCTTCGCGGTGACGCCCTGGGCCGAGGTGTCCTGCGGCGGGCGCAACCTGGGCACCACGCCGTTCGAGGCCGTGGCGCTTCCCGTGGGCGTGTACCAGTGCCGGTTCCACAACCCCGACCTGGGCCGCACGCTCACCC
>DASVVJ010000704.1:0-3575 GCA_036389955.1 Myxococcaceae bacterium | reverse complement strand
GAGGCCTTCCAACACCTGGAGCAGTCGCTGCGGCTCAACCCGCGGCACGTGCCCACGTACCTGGTGTTCGCCATCGCGCTGCAGGCGGGCGGCGAGCCGGACACGGCCGAGGAGGTTCTCCGGCAGGGCCTGAAGGTGATCCCCGACGAGCCGCACATGCTCAAGCAGTTGAGCAACGTGCTGGCGGCCAAGGGGGATCTGCCGGGGGCGACCCAGGCGGCCGAGGCGCTGGTGCGGGTGCAGCCGGACCATCCGTCGGCGCTGAGCAACCTGGCGCGCTTCCGCATGGCACAGCGCAACTTCGGCGAGGCGCTCGCGCTGTGCCGCAAGCTGTCCGATCGCGGGCAGGCCACGGCGCTCAGCCGCACGGTGGAGGCGCAGATCTACGAGCTGCATGATCCGCCGGACGTGAAGGCGGCCACCGCGGCGTGGCGCTCGGCGATGAAGCTGGACCCGCAGGACTGGGGCCCGCCGAATAACCTGGGCCTGCTGCTGATGGTCCGGCCTGAAGGACCCGACTCGGCCAAGCAGGCGAAGGAAGCGCTGGAGGAGGCCGTGCGCCGCGCTCCGGAGCAGCCCGAGCCTCAGCTCAACCTGGCGCTGGTGTCCATGCAGCTGGGCGACAAGGACCGGGCGAAAGAGCTGGCGCAGAAGCTGGCGGCGCGAGGTGCGTCGCTGGATCCCGCCATGCTCGAGCAGGTGCAGCGGCTGCTCAAGCAGATCGGCTGATCGGACGCTGGCTGACAGTGCCGTGGATCACCTATAGGGTGCATCCATGGCCAAGTCCCCATGCCCCGTGTCGCTGAAGCAGTTTCAAGAGAAGGCCGAGCCGTTGAAGGTCGTCATCAACGGCCAGGAGATGCTCGCCGAGGTGAAGGCGTTCTCCACCGGCTCGTTCGGCTGGTACATCAACGGCAAGACGACCGTCACCGTCGACGGCAAGCCGGTGTCGGTGCAGATCGGCATGAACATGACCGTGGTCGGCTCGAAGGAAGCCGCTCGCGAGTAACACGCCGCATCCGCGGGGCCCTTGAAGGGCCCCCCCACCCTGCCCCGGCTACTCCTCCGCGAAGGGCTGGATGGCCTGCGCCACCGCCAGCTCCTGGCGGGCCTCGCTCAGCTCCGAGTTCGTCGCACGCAGCCGGTCCGACAGCACCTGCACGAAGCTCCAGAGCATCTTCACCGCGAGGATGGACTCGCGCTTCATCAGGCTCATCAGGTCCGGCCGGGCGATCACCATGGTGCGCGTGGGCTCGGTGGCCCGCACGGTGGCCGAGCGCGGCGCGTTGTCGATCAGGCCCATCTCTCCAAAGTGCCCGCCCGCGCGCAGCTCGGCGATCTCCACGCCGTTCTTCTCGATCACCACCCGGCCGCGGATGACGACGAACAGCTCCTCGCCCGGCTGGCCCTCGATGACGATCTCCCGCCCGGCGGGGAACGTGCGCGTGGTGGCGATGGACAGCACCGCCGTCTGCTCCTTGTACGTGAGGTGACGGAAGAGCGGGATCTTCCGCAGCGCTTCCATGCGCGACTGCGCCTCGCTCGTCTCCTCGCCGGCCACCGCGCCGTCGCCCGCAACCTTCACCACCACCGCGGTGATGTTGTCCTTGCCGCCGCGCTCGTTGGCGACCTCGATGAGCTTCTTGGGCAGGTCTCCCACTGCCACCGTGCTCACCATCGGCAGCATCTCCTCGTCCTCGAGATAGCCGTGCAGGCCGTCCGAGCAGAGGATGAACACGTCACCCGGCATCAGGTCGACGATCAGCGTGTCCACCTGCACCGAGTCCTGGATGCCCACCGCACGCGTAATCACGTTGCGGTACTGCGAGCTGGCCGCCTGCTCCTTGGTGATGGTGCCCGCCTTGAGCTGCGCGGCCACCAGCGTGTGGTCCTCGGTGAGCCGGTGGCACTGGCCGTGGCGCACCAGGTACACGCGCGAGTCACCCACGTGGCCAATCACGCCCTTGTTGCCGCTGAGCGCCAGGCACACGAACGTGGTGCCCATGCCGCGCTTGGACGCGTCCGACAGCGCCATCCGGTAGATGTCCGAGCAGGCGCGCTGAATGGCCACCTCCACCAGCGCCGCCGCCGCCGAGCGGCTGTCCTGCGACGGGTTGGTGGCCAGATCCTTCAGCAGGTGCTTGTTGGCGGTGATGTGTTGCTTGACCACCTCGGTTGCCCGCGCGCTCGCCACCTCACCGGCCGCGTGCCCGCCCATGCCGTCGGCGACGATGTACAGCCCGAGGCCGGGATCCACCAGCATCGCATCTTCGTTGTGCTGGCGCTTCCGACCCACGTCGGACAAACCAAAAGCTTCTGTGGTCAAGGCCACTTCGACACTCCCGTGACTCCGAGGGATGACTCCGCACGTTACGCAGCCCGCCGAAGACCTGGCAAGGCCACCGTCCGGACCTCAATGCCTTCATCCTGTCAGAAACGGGGCGAGCATGCTCGGCCGCCGATCAGGCTGCGGCTCACGAGGGACACGAGCAATCCGGGACAACCCGGACACGAGGTAAAACAGGCGCTAATGACGGCGCATGCCACCTTTACCGCCACTTCAGACGGTGCTTGTCAACGAAGTGTTCGGTTGGCTATAGCTGGCTCCACTACCCACCTTGCTGGGAAGGGTGCATTTGGCCACGTCGCTCCGGGCGTTCGTCTTCCTCGACTCACTGCAGCCGCAGCTTGCCGCTCATATCTGCACTACCTGCCGCGGCTACTTCCCGGTGCCTTATGTGGCCTCCCTGTTCGTGGAGATTGCCCCGGGCATGGCCATCCACGGCCTGATCGACACCGCGCTGAAGAGCACGCGGGTCCACCCGGCCACCCTGGTCGTCGAGCGCGCCTACGGCATGCTCGAGGTGCACCACGAGGACAAGGGCGAGGTGCGCAGCGCGGGTGACTCGGTCCTTCGCTTCCTCGAGGCCAAGGAGGAGGACCGGATCAAGCCCAAGCTGGTCTCCAACACCATCATCCGCGCCATCGAGCCGATGCACGCGATGATCCTCGACAAGATCCGGTTCGGCTCGATGATCGAGCCGGGCCAGTCGCTCTTCATCCTCGAGTGCGAGCCCGCGGCGTACGCGGCGCTGGCGGCCAACGAGGCGGAGAAGGCGGCCGACGTGAAGCTGGTGGACGTGACGCCGTACGGCGCCTTCGGCCGGCTCTACATGGCCGGTTCCGAGGCGGAGATCGACGCGGCGGCGGAGGCGGCGGTGTCTGCGCTCAAGGGGCTGACCGGCAAGGAGCCGGCGTCCTTCAAGGACAAGTGATTTTCTGGCCGGCCCTCTGAGGGGCTGGCGTGACGTGGTTTCACCGCACAGGCGGAGAGGAACGAACAGATGGCGGATGCGCTCGGGCTGATTGAAACGAAGGGCTTCGTCGGCATGGTCGAAGCGGCGGACGCGATGGTGAAGGCGGCCAAGGTGGAGTTCGTCGGCTACGAGAAGATCGGCGGCGGCTACGTGACGGCCATCGTCCGGGGTGACGTCGCTGCGGTGAAGGCAGCCACCGAGGCCGGCGCGCGTGGCGCCGAGCGCGTGGGCGAGCTGGTCTCGGTGCACGTGATTCCG
>DASVVJ010000703.1:0-11979 GCA_036389955.1 Myxococcaceae bacterium | reverse complement strand
TGCAGCATCTCCTTGCCCTGCCCCGTCTCCTGCAGCGGCCGGCCCGACTTCTCGGCCAGGTAGTCCATGAAGCGCTTCACCGTCTCCGCCATTTTCGGCGGGTCGAACTTCTCCAGCAGCGGCTTGAGGGTGGCCGGGTTGATCTGAATCAGCCGCAGCGCGCCCACCTTCGCGAAGCCGGGGTGCGCCAGGCCCACGTCGGTCATCGGAATCGCGCCCAGCAGCCCCTCCTCGGGAGCGCTGTGCGCGTGCGGCACCACGTCCACGAAGAGCGCCAGCGGCTCGGCGCCCTGGTTGAGCGCCTGCAGCTCGTCGTCATCCAGCGGCGGGAAGTTCTGCGGCGCGCCGATGAACAGCAGCGGCAGAACGATCTCCGCCCAGAACTCCTCCGGCGCGCAGCCGGTGCCGCCAATGGTGGCCACCATGTGCGCCATCAGCTCCGCCAGGCGCGGCGCCCGCTCGACCTGATCGATCAGGCTCTTGCCCGCCTCCAGCCGGGACAGCGACATGACGATCTGCCCCTCGAACTGCTCGCGCGCCTCGGGAGGCAGCGGCGGCTGGGTGCGCCCCAGCGCGTCCTTCACGTCCCGCGCGAGCGCGTCCGGCTTGCCGTCGAAGGTGTTCTTGGCCTTGGCCGCATCCAGCACCACGAACTGCAGGAAGCCCGGATCGAACAGCTCCCGGTAGTTGTCGGGCCCCAGCCGAGGCTGCTGCCCACCACTGAGCGCCGCGGCCGGGTTGCCGCCGAAGCGCACCTGGGCCAGCGAGCGGCGGATCTCCCCGGACAGATCCTCCAGCCGCGACAGCTTGCCCTGCACCAGCGAATCCATCGCCGCGCCAAAGGGCGACAGCATGATGATGGTGTCCGGGAAGCCCAGCGTGGCGCCCTCGGGCGAGTCCCGGTTGGGGAACCAGAAGGCCTGGTGCTCCAGGGCCATGCGCATGGCGAAGGCCCCGGCCAGCCCGAGCGCCAGCGCCTGGTGCTCCGGGCGGTTGGGCTGGAACGGGCCACCAATCAGCTTGAGGACGGCCTTCTCGACTTCCGCCCACGGGGCTTGGATCAGATCCACCGGCTTGCCCTCGGACTTCTCGAGAGCAGCGGCCAGCTGAGCCTGGGCCTGGTGGACGTGGGGAGGTACGGGGTGGGCCTGAGGGGGAATTTGGGCCATGTCGAATCCTGAAGAGAAGAATGCGCGCCGTCCCCTTACCGTGAAATTCGCCTCCTTGGCCACGATTTGTGCCCCTAGGATGCCAACATGCACACGCTTCGTCGCTCGCCTGGGCTCCGGACCCTGCTTGCCAGCCTGCTGCTGCTCTCCCTTGGGTGCGCCTCCGTCACACCCCGGTTTTCCCAGGAGGTCCAGGCCTCGTTCGCCCGCGACGAGATGCGCAAGCTGACCACGCGCTCCACGGAGCTGTATTACCCGGAACACCTCAAGCCCACGGCGTTGCGCATCGCGGCACGGGTGGAGCAGTGCGTGGCCAGGCTGCGCGAGCTGTCCCACAGCAAGCGGCCGCGGGACAAGGTGCTGCTGTACCTGACGAGCGCGGGCTTCAACAACGCGTACGTGCAGCCGGACCTGGCGAACTTTCCGCAGCAGATGGTGATGCCCACGCACATGAGCATGGAGCTGTTCCACCTCATGGACCTGGGGCAGACGGAGCTGGGGGACGTGGGGTGCCACGAGGCCGTGCACTACGTGCAGATGCAGCAGGAAGAAGGGCTGTGGCGCGGCATCAACTTCACCACCGGCGGCATCGTCCAGCCCAACATCTTCACCGAGTCCTGGTTCCTGGAGGGGCTGGCCACGTATTACGAGGGCCACTTCGATCGGGAGACGGGGCGCCCCCACAGCCCCGTGTGGCGCGGCTGGTTCGAGTCGGTGGCGCAGGCGCGCAACGGAGACATGAACCCGGGCCACCTGTCCCCCGAGCACCGGGAGATGGACCCGTTCGGCGGCAGCTACCTCACCGGCAGCCACTTCATCGGCTGGCTGGTGCGCAAGTACGGAGAGAAGAAGCTCTGGCAGCTCGTTCACGAGCAGGCCCAGTCCTGGGCGCCGCCCTTCGGCGTCACGCTGCGCTTCCGGCGCGTGTACGGGAAGACGATTGGCGGGCTGTTCGACGAGTACAGCGAGGAAGTGAAGAAGGGGCTGGTCCGGCGTGAGCGCCCCTCCTCGCAGACCGTGCTGATGCCGGAGGTGGGTTACTTCGCGCGCATCGCCACCTCGCCCCGGGAGGGCGCCACGGCGCTGGTACGGATAGGCCGGGAACAGACGGCGCAGTTGGTGGTGCGCGAGCACGATGGCTCGGAGCGCTTCTCCCGCGCGCTCACCCCGCTGCTGCCGGGGCGCGAGTGGATCATCGGCAACCCCTCGGTGATGAGCGGCCTGTCATTCACCCCGGATGGCGCGCTGCTCTACCTGGTGGCCGCGGACGTGAACAGCCAGGGCGCCTTCCTGTCCCGGCTGTGGCGGGTGGACGCGCGCACCGGCGAGGTGCTGCGCACCTGGGAGATCCAGGACGGCATGGGCGGCAGCGTCACCCCGGATGGCAAGGGCTACGTCTTCGTTGACGTGAAGGGCGACACGGCCAACCTGGTGCGCCTGGAGCTGGAGTCGGGCCAAGTGGAGCCGCTCACCCGCTTCGAGGGGCACCTCTCGCTCGGAGCCCCCGCCGTGTCCCCGGATGGCACGCGCGTGGTGTTCTCGATGCGCGGGCCCAACGGGTGGGACCTGGCGCTGCGCGGCCCGGACACGATCGTGCGGTGGCTCACCCGGGACGGGCTCTTCAACTACTCGCCCCGGTGGGTGGATGACGATCAGATCCTCTTCATGCGCGAGCATGACGGGCGGTTGCAGGCGCACGTGCTGCGGCTCTCCAGCGGCGAACTGCTGCGGGTGACGGATGCCCCGCACCTGGCCATGGATGCACAGCCCACGGGGGATGGGCACCTGGTCTTCCTCAACCGCGAGGGACAGAACTTTACGCTCGACCGTGCCCCGCTGGCGGCCGTGCCCGGTGCCACGCCGGTGCTGGCCCTGGCACCCGCTCCGGAGCCGGCTGCCGCACCGCCCCCGCCCGAGGCTCCCGCCGCTCCTCCTCCGGCGGAGACTCCCGCCGCTCCTCCCGCGCCCGAGGCTCCCGCGGCACCGACTGCCACGCCCGGAGCCTTCGCCGAGTTCCCATCCGGCACGCCTCCCGCCACTCCCGAGGCCGCGGCTCCCGAGGCTCCGGCTGCTCCCCCGCCAGACGCTGCCGCTCCGGCTGACGCGCCTCAGGCCCTCTCCTCCCCGCCGCTGGCCGGGGCGGCTCCCGCCGAGCCCCCGCCGATGCCCGGCAACGAGTTGGAGATCCTCTCCGACGAGCGCTACAAGTCCCTCGAGCGCATCTACATCCCCGAGCTGCGCCTGCCCTTCGTCCTCGCCTACCAGGACTCGGAGACGGACGAGCTCCACTGGACCGGCCTGGTCTCCCTCTCGGGACAGGACCGGCTCGGCTTCCACTCCTGGGCGATCAACGCCGCGTATGACTCGGGCGTGGGCGACCCCAGCGTTTCGCTGAGCTACGGCAACGCCACCCTGGCGCCCTGGTACATCCTCTCGGCCGCCGCCTACGCGGAGACGGAGGACCAACGGGACATTCAGGGTGTCATCTCCGTGTCCCGGAGCTTCTGGACCACCCCCGTGGCGCTGAGCTTCATTGGACTGCGGCGCGAGTACCTCGACGAGAGGCCCTCGCGGCTCACCTCCCTGTTCGGCCCGGAGCTGGCCCTGGCCTACTTCGCTGGAGAGAGCACCCCCTACGGCGGCACGCAGCGGGCGCTGGGCCTGTCACTCTCCGGAGCGCTCTACCCCAAGGCCTTCGGCTCCGATGCCACCGTGGGAGACATCCGCGCCGAGCTGGAGACGGCCTTTGGCGGGCTGCCAGGACTGGGGAAGGACAATTTGGAGATCTCCATCGCGGGCCGCTTCCTGCCGGGAGCCACGCCGGGCCTGCTCGAGGTGGGCGGCTTCCCCGTCGGCAACACGTTCTACCGCTCGCAGGATCCCGACAGCCCCACCACCCCGCGCCAGCTCGACGTGGGCATTGCCTTCGCCGAGTACCTGCGCGGCTACGAGGATCTCACCATCCGCGCCCAGCACGCCCTCATCGGCAATGCCCGCTACCGTTACCGCGTCATCATCGACTACGGCTGGGCGTCCACCCTCTACCTGCTGCCCTCGCTCTTCATCTCCCAGTTCGAGGTGGAGGCCTTTGGCGCCTTCGCCCGCACGGACTTCCGCTTCAACCACCGGGTCGTGGGCGGCTCAGCGCAGCTCAACCTCACCCTGGGGCAGCTCGTCCCGCTGGGCTTCTACTACCAGTACGCCTACCGCTTCGATCTGCCCGAGCGCCTGAGGGATCTGCACCTGGTGGGCCTGGCCTTCTGATTTTCACTCTCGGCAAAACGTGAGGCCTGGGGTATGTCTCGCAGCTGACACACCCCAGCTGCCCCCGTCCAGGCGACCGGCCCACGCGCTGATGGAGGGTGGCTCCACCCATCGGAGCTGCTCATGTCTCTTCCCGGCACACGGATGACCGGTGCATTGCGTCGTCTTTTCTTGTCCCCCGCTGTGCTCACGCTGGGGCTGATGAGTCCCATCGTGAGCCTGGCCCAGGCCCCCGCTCCGGCGGCGAAGACCGCGGCGAGCCAGGCCTACGCCAACGCCACCACGGCGCCCTCCAAGAGCTGGACGGGGCCTGTGTTCCAGCTCAGCTACAACTACCCCAAGACAGCTCCCGCGCCCTGCCCGCCCACCGTCTGCAAGTGGCTGGCGAAGGACCTCGGCGTCAGCTTCGACGAGACGCCCGGCACGGTCGCCGCGCAGTGGAGCCCTGCATGGAACACGTACATGCAGAACATCCTCGACTACATCCGCCAGGGCCAGGACGAGCAGCTGGACAACAAGGCCGGCTGGCAGGTGAACGTGAACGGCGGCACGCGCTGGTTCCACGTCCCGTGGATGGCGTTCGACCCGACGCGTGGCCGCGAGTTCGTCCACGGGCTCACCAACGAGCGCACCGCGGTGCTCAGTGACTTCCTCGGCACGGATCAGGTGGTGAACAAGGGCCTCAGCATGCTGCCGCTGTCGGGCACGAAGTCCACGCCCAAGGGCTTCGAGACGTGGGCCTTCGGCGTGTACAACGAGTGGGGCGGCTACGCGATTGGGCGCAGCTGGGGCGCCGACGGCAAGCCGCTGACGGCAATGATGAACGGCGTGCCCCAGCCCGCGGGCCTGCCCTTCGCCGAGGGCACGCTGGTGGCGAAGATCCTCTTCACCACCGCCACGCCCAAGGACGTGCCCTACCTGGAGGGCTCGCCGGTGTGGCAGGCGGACCGGCACATCGAGAAGGACACCACGTTCCTGTGCCAGCGCACGGTGCAGGAGGTGCGCGTGGTGCAGTTGGACATCGCGGTGGTGGACTCGCGCTCGCCCACGCGGTGGGTGTTTGGCACCTTCGCGTACAACGGCAAGCTGAAGGGGAAGACGTTCTGGGAGCGCCTGGCGCCGGTGGGCGTGCAGTGGGGCAATGATCCGTGGAGCTTCCCGGCGGTGCCCAAGGCGGGCTCGCAGCCCATCGTCCAGAGCGTGCTCAACAAGCAGATTGGCATTCCGCAGCACTTCGGCTGCGGCGGCCGGCTCGCGGGCCCGGTGGACAACAAGTTTTCGTCCTGCATGGCGTGCCACGCCAATGGCTACGTGCCGCAGGCGGGGCTCACCGCGGGGCCCAACACCACCCCGAACATCTTCGGCTTCCCGGGCCAGTGCACCACCCACTCGCCGGACAACGCGAACTACTTCACCAACAACCAGTTCCCCATGTCCTACAGCGGTGGGCAGTACGAGAACCTGATGAACACCGACACCTCACTGCAGATGCAGGTGGCGTTCCTGCAGTACGCGCAGTTCGCCCAGGCGGGCCAGGCTGTGGCCTGCAAGGACAACATCGGCAACTGAGCCTCAGAGGCCGTAAAGGTGTGCCCGGCGTGCGTACTCAAGCACCACGCTGGGCACCAGGCCCGTGGGCGCCTCGCCGCGCGCCATCATCTCGCGGATCTGCGTGGAGGACACCTCGGCGACCGGAGGCCCAATCGCGTCCGGCGCCGGGTAGCCCGCCCGGTAGAGCACCAGCACCTTCACCAGCTGCTGGATCCGATCGAAGCTCTTCCAGTTCGGCAGATCCTTCAGAATGTCCGAGCCCAGGATCAGCGAGAAGGCGGTCCGCGGGTGCTTCTCCACCAAGTACGTCAGGGTCTCCACCGTGTACCCGGTGCCCCCGTGCGCCGCCACCTCCTGCTCCACCGGGCTCGCCTTCAGCCAGCCCGAGGCGTCCCGGCACATCGCCTCGCACATGCGCAGGCGGTGCTCGAAGGACTCCAGCGCCTTGCCGAAGGGGTGCTGGTAGGCCGGCATCAACCACACCTCGTCCATGCCCTGGGTGGCGCGCACGTAGTGGGCCGCCAGCAGGTGTCCCACGTGGGGTGGATTGAACGAGCCTCCGAAAAGCGCGACCTTCACCGCCACCTCACTTCACCGACAGCTTGGTTCCACGCCCCAGCGTAATGGCCTGGGGCTCGAGCACCACCTGCCCGTCCAGCCGGAAGGCCGTGAAGCGCAGGTTGTTGCCGTCCGCCTTCTCCAACAGCCCACACGTCTGCTCGGCCGCGCCCGCCAGCCGCCCCGGCGTGAGGAAGTAGCGCGGGCCGATCTGCACCACCTTCGGCTCCGCTTCCTTGCCGTGGATGAAGAGCGTGGCGTTGAGCAGATCCTCGCGGGTGAGGTCGTTCTTGTCGTGCACCAGGCAGCACAGCGCATCCCCCACCATGTCCAGCAGCTTCCGGGAGACGCTCGGATCCATGTACTGCAGGCTGTCCCGCTCCGGCACCCGCGCGAAGCGCTCCATCACCAGCCGCCGATCCTCCTCCGAGCTGACGTCCGCGGGGACCTCGCCGAACGCCGGTGGGCGCGGCAACGCGTCCTTGGAGGACAGCCACTGCGTCACGTCCGCCAGGAAGTCCAGGTCCGAGTACTCACGGCCCCCACGGGACTTCTCACGCCGGTCGAGCATCCACGCGTCCAGATCGGTGTAGCGGCCTCCGGCGAACAGGAAGCGGCGGGCACCCTTGGCCCGCAACAACTCATACGCCGCGTCGAACGCGGCGAGATCGCCATGGCTGTCGGAGAGAACGCCAATCACGGGAGGGCCTGAGCTCAAGCGTACAGCAGGAAGGGCCTCCTTTGCTTCTCGAAGGCTTCCGCCTGGGCCGAGAAGCCCTCCATCAACCGATCCAGCGGCCACCCCTGCTCGATGCCCCGGCGCACCTGATCCGTGCCACACAGCAGGTCAAACGCGGGCACATCCTCCACGAACTCGTAGGCGTCCGCGCGCCAGTCGAACTTCCCGCCGCCCACGTCCTTCACCGCCTGGAAGATGGCGATGCCCGTGCGCAGCGGCAGGAAGGCCTGGCGATCCGTGACATGGATGAAAGCCCCGTTACAGGACTCCCCCTTGAACTTGTCGAAGGTAGGGGTAAAGCCCACCGGGCGGAAGGTGACGCCCGGCAGGCGCTCCTTCTCCAGCCGCGCCACCAGCGCCTCTGAGTCCAGCCACGGTGCGCCGAACTGCTCGAAGGGGCGGCAGGTGCCGCGGCCCTCGGACACGTTGGTCCCCTCGCCCAGGCACATGCCCGGGTAGACGAGCGCCGTGTCCGGCGTGGGCATGTTGGGCGAGGGCGGAATGAAGGGCAGCCCCGTGTCCGCCCAGCTCATGTCCCGGCGCAGCCCCTCGCACGGCACCACCGTCAGCTCGCAGCCAATGCCGAACTGCGCGTTGAAAAAGCGGGCCAGCTCGCCCGCCGTCATGCCGTGGCGGTTGGGCAGCGGGTAGAGCCCCACGAAGGAGCGGAAGCGCTCTCCCACCAGGTTCCCCTCGATGAGGGCGCCCCCCAGCGGGTTGGGCCGATCCAGCACGAAGAAGGGCACCTTGGCCTGGGCCGCCACCTTCATGGCCAGCGCCATGGTGTAGACGTAGGTGTAGTAGCGGCTGCCCACGTCCTGAATGTCGAACACCAGCGCGTCCAGCCCCGCCAGCCACTCGACCTTCGGAGACAGGGACTCGAAGGTGGAGCCATAGAGGCTGTGCACGGGCACGCCGGTGCGGCGATCGCGCGCCTCGCCCACGGCCACCATGTACTGGGCCTCGCCGCGAATGCCGTGCTCCGGACCGAAGAGCGCCCCCAGCGTCACCCCGGGCGTGCGCGCCAGCAGATCCGCGAGGTGGCGGAAGCCCGAGTCCACGCTCGTGGGATTCACGATGGCCCCCACCCGCCGGCCCTTCAGCGCGGAGAAGCCCTGCTCGACCCACACATCCAGTCCCGTCTTCACCTTCATCCCGGTTGTCCTCCGCGCCTCGTCCGTTGCAGGCGGCTCAGTCGTTGTTCAGGCGCTTGAGCGCCTCGAGTGCCGCCTTGCGTGAGTTGCAGCCGCCCAGCCCCAGGAAGCCCGAAGAGGCACCCTCCTCCGGCCCCTCCTCGTCCGCCAGATCCTCCAGCTCGCCCCGCGCGCTCTTCAGCTTCAGCTCTCCTACCGCGTAGGCAGCCGCCGAGCGCCCCTGGCACTTGGGGTGCTCCAGCATGTCGATGAGCCGCTCCTCGGCCTCGTCCTCGCCCGCCCTGGCTGCCGCCTTGTAGTGGCTCACCGCATCGCCCAGGTCGCCCCGCGCCTCCTCGAGCTGCCCGAGCAGGAAGCTGCGCCGGCCCGTGTCCTTCTCTTCGGAGATGACCTTGCGCGCCTTGTCCGCCAGGGCCTCCCGCTTGGAGGGAGCCGCGTCCGCCACCTCGGCGATGGCCCGCTCCGCGGGGCTGCTCCCCAGGGCCACCACCGCCACGCCCAGCAGCAGCGCCACCGCGCCCAACCCGAGCACCAGGTGCGAGCCCTTCGTCCCCGGAGGCAGCCGCGAGCGCAGCCCCGAGGGCAGCTTCTCCGGCAGCCCGTGGATGACACGCGAGGCCCCGGCCATGAACCGGCCTCCCAGGCTCTTCGCCTGGCCTCCCAGCACCGCCGCGCGCTGCCCCAGCACAGCCGCCGTCGCGGCGATGTCCGCCCCAGAGACTCCCGCCGTGGGCACCCGCGCGAGCGCCAGGTTGGCGAACGGAGGCCCCGGCTGCACCGCCACTCCGGCGGGCGTGGGCAGCGGCATCACCGGCGCCTCCATCCGGTAAGGCCCCTTGGGCACGCGGAAGACGCGGATCTTCCCGGGAATGCCCTTGAGCTCGAACGCGCCCACCTCCTGCGAGGGCACCTCGGCCTTGTTCATCGCCAGGTACACCGCCTCGGTGAAGTACACCTCGCCCGCCTCGGCGATGCCCTCCACCCGCGCGGCAATGTTCACCGGCTCGCCGAATACGTCACTGGACTCGACGCGCACCTCGCCCACGTTGATGGCCACGCGCACGTTCAGCCGCTCGCTCTCGAGCGCCGCGCTGTTGTACTGCCAGAGCCGATCCTGAATGGCGATGCCGCTGAGCACCGCCTGGGTGGGCGACTCGAAGGTGACGAGGAAGGCGTCTCCAATGGACTTGAGGATCCGCCCACCAAACGCCTTGAACAGCGGCGCGAGGAGATCATGGTGCACCTGGAGCAGGCGCTGATTCTCCTCATGGGTCTGCCGGCTGGTGCGCTCGGTGAACCCCTGAATGTCGGTGAAAACGATGGCGAGGTTGGCGGTCTTCAAAGCCCGCGCAGTCTATGCGCCGGAGATCTCCGCGCAATCGTGCCGAGCCGCTGCCGTCCTCCTAGCGACGCGAAGGCTTGAGCGAGCGCATGCGGCGCTTGGAGGCAGGCTCCAGGGATTGGCGGAGCTTCTCGGCGAGCCGCTGCCTGCCCGTCCGCTCGTAAATCTCCGCCAGACGGCGTGTCACGACCACGTTACCTGGCTGCAGCTCCCGGGCCGCCAGCAGCTCCCGCTCGGCATCCTCCAGCCGTTCCTGCTTCTCCAGCACCTGGGCAAGTAGTAATCGCACCTGCACCCACTCCGGGCGGGCCTTGGCGAGCAGCCGGTAGTGCAGCTCCGCTTTCAGCAGGTCCCCCTGTGCCAGCCACAGCCCCGCCAGCCGGAAGCGGGCCTCTTCGTACGAGGGGCGGTAGATGAGTGCCACCTCGTACGCCTGTGCGGCGAGCAGGGGGCGCCCCTTCTCCTCGAGCAGCAGCCCCCTCAGGTAGTAGGCGCGGGGGTTCTCTGGCGCCAGAGCGGAGGCAACGTCCAGATGTGCCTCGGCCCGCTCCAGCTCTCCGCCGAGCTTGAGCATCAGCCGGGCAGCCTCCAAACGGGACAGTTCCCAGGTGGGCCAGCGGTTAATAAGGGATTCCACCTCCGCGAGCGCTCCCGCGGTGTCCCCCGCCTCTTCCCGGGCGAGGGCCTGCGTCAGGGAAGCACTGGGAGGTGCGTCCATGGCGCCCGCCAGCATGCCTGCCAGGATGAGCCACACCATGGGCGGCTGATAACAGAGCGGGCTCGCCCCCTCAATGATCCCTTGACGGCTCCACAGCCAGGCATAAACCCATGTCCGTGCAGATCGCCCAACGAACTCTCGAGGACCTCGGCTTCGCGGAAATGCTCCGCGCGCTTGCCCACCGCTGCCGGACCGCTCCCGGAAAAGAGCGCGCCCTGGCCCGCCCCTTCCTGGACAATGAGGATCAGGTCTCCGATGCGCTCGCGCTCGTCAACGAGGCCCGCTCCCTGTCCCAGGAGCAGTTCTCCTTACCCCTCGGCGGGGTGAGCGATCTGCGTGACGCCCTCAACCGTGCCTCCAAGGGCGGCATGCTGGAGCCCAGGGATCTGATCGCCTCCGCCCAGCTGCTCTATGCGATGGCCCGCACCCGCGAGTCACTGGAGGAGCGGGAGGAAGCAGTCCCCATGATGGCGACGCTGGCGCGCCGTCTGCCGATGCTGGAGGCACTCGCGTCTCGCATCGACCGCAGTTTCGAGCCAGATGGGACGATCTCCGACCGGGCCAGCCCGGAACTGAAGGAAGCGCGGGATCGCGCCAGCGGGCTGCACCGCCGCATCAAGAGCCGGCTGGATGAGCTGCTCCATGACGAGGGCTTCATCCCCAAGCTGCGCGAGAACTACTACACGCTGCGCAACGGCCGGTACGTGGTGCCGGTGGTGTCCAACTTCCGGGGCGAGGTGCCCGGCATCGTCCACAACGCGAGCCAGACGGGGCAGACGCTGTTCATCGAGCCGCAGGCGATGGTGAACATGGGCAACGACCTGGCCATCGCCCAGTCGGAGGTGGCCGAGGAGGAACGGCGCATCCTTCAGGCCCTGTCCGATCAGCTGGGCAAGGAGGCGGACCGGGTGCTGGCGGGGCTGGCGGCGGTGGCGGAGCTGGATGAGGCGGAGGCGGCGGCGCTGCTCTCGGCGGATCTGGACGCGCACACGCCCACCTTCAAGGCAGTGGAGGAGCTGACGCTGCGGCTGTTGCGCCACCCGCTGCTGGTGCTCAAGGGCAACGAGGTGGTGCCCAATGACGTGGTGCTGACGGGCCAGGCCCGGGCGCTGGTGGTGTCGGGCCCGAACGCGGGTGGTAAGACGGTGACACTGACGGCGGTGGGCCTGTGCTCGCTGATGCTGCGCGCCGGCCTGCCCATTCCGGTGGCGGAGGGCTCGCGGATGCCGCTCTACCGCTCGGTGCACTCGACGGTGGGCGACGCGCAGGACCTGTCGCAGGGCCTGTCCACCTTCAGCGCGCACGTGGTGAGCCTGCGGGACATCGCCGCGACGGTGGGCAAGGACTCGGTGGTGCTGATCGACGAGATCGCCGCGGACACGGATCCGCGCGAGGGCGCGGCGATCGCCATCGCCGTGCTGGAGGAGCTGCTGGAGAAGGGCGCGGTGGTGCTCGTCACCACGCACCTGGAGGAGCTCAAGGCG
>DASVVJ010000702.1:0-3144 GCA_036389955.1 Myxococcaceae bacterium | reverse complement strand
GGCCACCTACAAGACGTCCTCGGGCAAGGTGCTGGTGGAGGGCAATGAGATCGTCACCCACCTGAAGATGTCGGCGCACAACGGCTCGAACGCCAACGCGCCCCCGGGCACCCAGGTGGCTCCCAGCCAGATGACGGTCCTCATCGCGCCGTAAGGCCGGAGTCTCCATGCCCCAGAGAGCTCTCCAGAATCATTTGGTGTTCTTCTCCTCGGCGCTCGGGCCCGGGGAGCTGTTGCTGCAGCGCATGCGGGGCCGCGAGGCCTTGAACACGCTGTACGAGTTCGAGCTGTGGCTGGCAGCCGAGGGAGACGTGCCGCTGGCCTCCGACGTCATTCAGGACGTGCTCGCCGGCACCGTGGGCATCGCCTTCGGGGATGGGCTGGAGTACCCGGTGTGGGGCGTGCTCCGGGAGCTGGAACTGGTGGCGCGCGACGATGCGCGGGCCCCGCTTTACCGCGCCGTGATGGTGCCGCGGCTCTGGTACACCACGCAGACGTTCCGCTCGCGCGTGTTCCAGGAGCTCACCGTGCCGGAGATCGTCACCACGGTGCTGAAGGACGCGGGCATGGAGGACGCGCACTTCGAGCTGCGCCTGGAGGGCAACTACCCCAAGCGCGAGTACGTGCTGCAGTACCAGGAGACGGACTACCAGCTCTGCTGCCGTCTGCTGGAGCACGAGGGCATCAGCTTCTATTTCGAGCACACGCCCGACGGCGAGAAGGTCATCTTCGCGGATGCGCCGGGCAGCTACAGCGCCCCCGCCGGGCACGAGCGGATCCCCTACATTCCCCGCGATGGTGTCACCGACGCTGACGAGTCTGCCTGGGGTGTCTCCTGCAGCACGCGGGTGGTGCCCCAGCAGGTGACGCTGCGCGACTACAACTGGCGCACGCCGAGCGTGCCCCTGATCGCGCAGCAGAAGGTGGACAAGAGCGGGCGCGGGTTGCAGGTGCTCTACGGCGAGCACTTCCGGGACGCGGGAGACGGGCGGCGGCTGGCGAAGGTGCGCGCCGAGGAGATCGCGGCCCGCCGCGAGGTGTACCTGGGCAGCAGCCGGGTGCGGGCGCTGCGCAGCGGGCAGGTTTTCGAACTGCTGGGCCACCCGCTGGGCCAATTCGATCAGCGCTACCTGGTGACCGAGGTGACGCACGAGGTGGACCAGGAGTCGGTCTCCAACGAGAGCGCGCCTTCCAAGGGCACGCAGGGCTACTCCAACCGGTGGGTGGCCATCCGGGCCGAGGTTCCCTTCCGCCCCGAGCGCCGCACGCCCAAGCCGCGCGTGCTCGGCGTGGTGAACGCGGTGGTGGACGGCACGGTGAACGGCGCCGCCGCTCCCATTGACGAGATGGGCCGGTACAAGGTGCTGCTGCCCTTTGACGTCTCGGGCAAGGCCGGAGGCCGCGCCTCCCGGTGGATCCGCATGCTGCAGACCGCCAGCGGCGCTGGCTACGGCATGCACTTTCCCCTGCACGTCGGCACCGAGGTGGCCATCTCCCACGTCAATGGCGACCCCGATCGCCCCGTCATCATCGGCTCGGTGCCCAACGCCGAGACGCTCACTCCGGTCGTCGCGGACAACGCCACCCAGAGCGTCATCCGCACCCGGGCTGGCATCCACATCGAATTCGAGGACGACGCCTGAGCGTCCCACACCCTCGGGAGAACCTGAACCATGACGACCCGTCAGCCACGGCCCACCAACTACGATCGGCTTCAGGATGAATGGGACGAATCCCAGCATGAGGACATCCGTAACCTGGAGAACCGGCTGACGGGCGTCGAGACCGACGTCGTCTCGCAGCCGGATCAGGTGTCCACGCTGCAGCGGTTCCGCATCTACGTGCCCACGCCGAACACCCACTTCCTGCTGGGCCAGCGGCTCACGGGCAACTCGCCCTTCGGCTACACCGGCGCCTCGCTCCATGCGCAGGACAACCTGTTCGTCGACGTGGGCAAGGACACGGTCTTCCAGACCGAGGGCTTCACGTTGATGCAGAGCTACAAGCGGTGGCAGCAGTACTCCAAGGACGTCATGGAGTTGAGCACCCCCGCCTCGTTGAAGATGGTGGGCGGACGGGTGTTCATCGGCTCGTTGGAAAAACCCATGGCGCCGACCTTCAACCCGCTCTCCCACGAGAACGGAGTGTTGGAGCAAAGCACCCCCAACCCCCTGGAGCCGCTCGCTATCGGCCGCACCAAGTCCGTCATGAACTGGGACAGGGTGGCGACGAGCCTGGGCCTGGTCCACTCGGCGGTCTTCTTCACCAAGCCGGACAGCCTTCTTTCGACATCCTCCATTCCCGCCGCTGAGAGCCTGGGGGGAGCGATCAAGGACGCGGTGGGGATGTCCGACGACCCCTCCACCAATGACGTGAACATCTACGGGCACGGCGGCGTGAATGTGCACAGCCCCGGGAAGATCCTGGTGTCCACCGAGGACGAGTTCAAAACGTTCGCGGCCAAGGACACAGGCATCACCAGCGGTTTGTACAGCACGCTGCAGGCGGGTATCGGCGCCAAGTGCTTCGGGGGTTTCAAGGCGTCCGTCGAGGCCGGCGTCTACGCGGAGATGAAGGCCGCCAGCACGGTGGGCGTCGCGTCACTGTGGGCCACGGTCGAGGTCAAGGGCAAGAAGCTCGAGCTGGGCTCGCACGTTCGCAACGTGGCGCAGGTGGCCACCAAGCTGATCGAGCAGAAGGCGACCGAGAAGATCGAGCTCCACTCGAAGCAGACCATTCACCTTAAGTCCGACGAGAGCACCCAGGTCGACGCCAAGCAGGACCTGCAGGTTGACGCGAAGAGAAACGTCAAGGTGAAGGCGAAGGAGACCGTGCAGATCCAGGTGGGCTCCTACTGCATCGAGGTGAAGACCGATGGCATCAAGATCGGCAAGGGCAGCAACGGCACGCCGAAGGATCCGCTGATCACCATCAAGGGCAAGGACATCATCCTGGAGTCCAGCGGCATGAGCGTGAAGGTGGCGAACAAGAGCACGCACATGGGCAGCAAGGGCACCTACGTGAACGTGCTCGACAGTGGCTCCATCTTCGTCAAGGGCAAGGTCATCAAGCTGGGGTAAAGCCTGCGCATGAGCTCCAAGGAAGCGCTGTCACCCACGAGGTCGCCCGCCCAGGAGTCCGTCG
>DASVVJ010000701.1:0-3769 GCA_036389955.1 Myxococcaceae bacterium | reverse complement strand
GCCTGATCCCCTGATCAACGGTGGTTTCGAGGCGGGAGCCCTCTCGGGCTGGACGAGCACCGGCACCGTCACGCAGAGCCCGGGGGCGCACTCCGGCAGCGCGGCGGCGGTGCTTGGCTCGCCCACCCTGGCGACCTTCGGAGACAGCACGCTGCGGCAGACGTTCACCGTGCCCGCCGCAGGAGCGCTGCTGCGGTACTGGTTCCTGAGCAACGCCGTGGATGTGCCCGCGGACTACGCCGCGGTTCGGATCACCGACCACGCCACCGGCCTCACCACGGCGCTGAGCGACCCTCTTCCGGCCGGGGCGGGCTGGCAGCGGCTGGCCCACGATCTGACGGGCTACGCGGGCCATAGCGTCACGCTCACCTTCGTCAACCACGAGGAGGGCACGGGTGGCGCCACGTCCACGGCCTTCGATGACGTGTCCCTGCTGGTGCCCGGAGATTTCTCCCTGAGCCTCAGCCCCGCCAGCCAGTCAGTGCAGGTGGGCGCTACGGCAACCTACACGGTGAACACCCAGGGCCAGGGCACGCTCCTGCTGGCTGTCTCGGGTGTGCCGGCGGGCGCTACCGCGACGTTCAGCCCGGCCACGGTGACCGCGGGCCAGCCGTCCACGCTGAGCGTGAGCACGACTTCCTCCGTTGCCACGAGCACCTTCCCGCTCACCGTCACGGCAACCGAGAGCAGCAGCCAGGCGAGCCGCTCGGCCTCCGCGCAGCTGAACGTCACCCCTGTTCCCGGGGCGGGCGGCTCGTTCAGCTACAGCGCCACCAACACCGCCAGCGCGACGCAGAACACCACCAACCGCAGCGTGGTGCTCAACGCCGGGCAGACCCTGCAAGTGGGCACCTGCACGGTGCCCGGCGCCTCCGGCACGGGAGACACCTACCTGCGGCTCTATGGCGTCAATGGCTCACAGGTGACCTCCAATGATGACAGCTGTGGCACACTCTCGTTCCTGAGCTACAAGGCCACCCAGGGCGGCACCTACGAAATCCGCGCGGGGTGCTATTCCACGGGCAGCTGCAGCGGCACCGTGGCCTACACCGTCCAGTGAAAAGTACATGACCGCCCCTGTGGGGACGAGCGCCGCGCCGGGGCTGGCCAGGGTTCCGGTGATGGTGACGTTTCCTCTAAACCCTGCGTCACCCGCGAAATCTCCCGTAAAGGTACCGGCTGGTCCAGGGGCTCCCGGTAGTCTATCGGCTCCCGGCGTTCCAGCCGGGCCTTGAAGACCGGTATCAGAAGAATGCCGCCCAGGGGCGAACCCCGAGGAGCCCTGTGCACCCGCTTGTACCAGGCACCCAGGTAGGAGCATGGCGAGTGAAAGCCTGGCAGGGCCAGGGTGCTTCCGGCGCGGTGTACCGAGCCGAGCGCAGGGGCTGGAGGGGCTCGGGGCCGGTGGCGCTCAAGGTGTCGCTGTTGCCGTGGAACTGGCGCATGGCGCGCGAGGTGGAGCTGCTCTCGCGGCTGAGCCACCCGAGCATTCCCCGCCTGCTGGACCGTGGCGGGCCGCCGCCGCCGGCAGGTGCCGAGTACCCGTTCTTCGCCATGGAGTGGGTGGAGGGCACGCCGCTGTATGCGTGGGCCGAGCAGCACGCCCCGTCGTCCCGGCAGGTGTGCCGGGTGGTGGCGCAGGTGGCGAGGGCGCTGGAGGCGGTGCATGCGGCGGGAGCGGTGCACCGGGACGTGAAGGGCGACAACGTGTTGGTCCGGTTGTTGGACAGGCGCGCGGTGCTCATCGACTTCAGCTCGTGCCACTTTGAGGGGGCGGAGCGGATGACGTGGCAGTCGCTGCCTCCGGTCACGCTGGCGTATCTGTCTCCGCAAGCGGGGCTGTTCCACCTGCGCTCGCGAGACGAGCCCGACAGCTATTACCCGCCGACTCCGGGGGATGACCTGTATGCGTTGGGAGTGACGGCTTATCGCCTGGTCACGGGCCAGTACCCACCGCCGCTGAAGGTGACGAAGGACGAGCAAGGCGGCTGGCGGGTGACGAGCCCCGACATCCGGCCGCTGCTGGAGAACCACGCCCAGGCCGAGCCTCGGCTGAGGGAAGTGATTCTGCGTCTGCTGGCGGACGAGCCGGAGGCCCGTGGCACGGCGAGGCAGGTGGCCGAGGTGCTGGAGGCCGCGGCGGGCGAGGCAGGGGAGGGATCTGAGCGCCCTGAGCCTCCCAGGGCCGTTGTGCGCCCACAGGCCTGGAAGCGCTGGCTGGCCGTTGCGGCAGCGGGAGCCTGCGCGGTGTTGCTGTGGAGCTCGCAGCGGGTGCCCCGACCGTCCGGCGCCGTGGCCGTGAGCACGTCTGGGACTTCAGACGCCCAGGCTCCAGATGCAGGCACCGCGGCGGTAGGGGACACCTCGCCCACCGAGCCCCAGGCGTCCACTCCGGCTCCCATGGAGAAGCAGCCCCTGGCCCAGGAGCCTCTCCCCGAGCCACGTCCAGGGCAGGCCCGGTCTGATGAAAAAGGCCGGTGCCCGGGCCGTAAGCACGTGCCCATCAATGGAGGCTGCTGGATCGATGTGAGTTCTCTGATGGACGCACAGGACTGTGCGGTGAGTGGATACGTTCTCTTCAAGGGCAGGTGCTTCAGCCCAGTGCACGCGCCTGCCAAGAAGCCTGCGCCCACCTCGAGCCCAGTGGAAGCTCGCTGACTGGTCAGAGTCGGCCTTTACCCCTTGGAAGCGGCGGGAATCGAATCCGCATCAAGGCGGAAGCAAAACACCAAGCAGGCCGCGCCGTTACCGGCTCATGCCTTGATCTCACACCGGATCGTTCCCCCGCTCCGTCCCGTTGCGTCCCGTCTCGTCCCGTTCTTAACCCCGCTGGAGGGGCACACTGGGGGCACATGCGGCCCAACAGGGGCAGGTAACTCCTCATTTCCACTCGCAGGTACCGGACGGCGTCTTCGTGCCGTGGGAGGGCGGCGTGCGCTTCGAGCCGTTGCCGCCGCCCACGCAAGCAGAGGTGGAGAAGTGGCTGAAGGGGGGGGCGGCACCAGGTGCTGCGGCTGTTGGAGAAAAGAGGGGCCCTGCCCGCGCAAGGGCCCGAGGATGCGCTGGAGGCGTACCAGGCGCATTGCCTGCAGCAGCGGCTGCGCTGGACGGAGGTGGAGCTTCGGCCTCCTCCCCGAAAGCAGCCTCGGTGCGCCTTCCTGGAGGGATTCTCCCTGCACGCCCATACGCACCTGCATGCGAACGACAGGCAGGGGCTGGAGCGGCGATGCCGCTCCGGGGCACGCGGTGCGCTGGCGCTGGAGCGTTTGTCACGAGCGGAGGATGGCCGCATTGTCTACCGCATGAAGCGCCCGCTGCCGGACGGTACGACGCACCTGCTCTTCACCGGACTGGAACTGTTACGACGTGTGGCGTGCCTGGTGCCTGGTGCCTCGGGCAAACCTCACGAGGTTCCACGGCGTCTTCGCTCCAGGCACCAAACTGCGGCCATTTCTGGTCCCCCAAGCAGGAGAGGAGGAGGCGAGAGCGGGGAAGGAGGTAGCGGCCCGAACGGAGCGGATGAAGCAGAGGACGGCGCGAGTGGACTTACGCCGAGTAGCTGAGGAGGAGGTTGGACTTCGACGAGTTGGCCTGCGAGAGGTGTGGAGGCAGGCTGAAGGGTGTTGGCGAGCGGTGAAGGGAGCCCGAGGGGTGAGCGCGATTGAGAAGCCCCAGGGCCAGGCCACTGCAGGTGCGAGGCGAGCCCCGGAGAGAGGGCCACCCCAGGCAGTGTGGTGTTGAGGCGCTCAAGACAAGCCACAGGCCCAGC
>DASVVJ010000700.1:0-6988 GCA_036389955.1 Myxococcaceae bacterium | reverse complement strand
CTACGACGCGGAGCGCGAGGAGTTCGTGGTGCACACGCCCTCGGAACTGGCGCGCAAGGAGTGGATTGGCAACGCGGCTCAGCACGCGCGGATGGCCACGGTGTTCGCCCAACTCGAGGTGAACGGTGAGCGCCACGGCGTGCACGCGCTGCTGGTGCCGCTGCGGGACGAGCAGGGCCGGCTGCTGCCGGGCATCCGGGTGGAGGACTGCGGGCTGAAGCTGGGGCTCAACGGGGTGGACAACGGGCGGCTGTGGTTCGACCAGGTGCGGGTGCCTCGGGAGAACCTGCTGGATCGCTTCGCACAGGTGAGCCCGGAAGGCGAGTACACCAGCAGCATCACCAGCGCCTCGAAGCGCTTCTTCACCATGCTGGGCACGCTGGTGGCGGGCCGGGTGAGCGTGGCGTGCGCGGGGCTGAGCGCGGCCAAGAGCGGGCTGGCCATTGCCATCTCCTACGGAGACGAGCGCCGGCAGTTCGGCCCGCCAGGGGCGCCCGAGGTGCGGCTGCTGGACTACCAGACGCACCAGCTGCGGCTGCTGCGGCCACTGGCGGCGACGTACGGCCTGGACTTCGCGCTCAAGTACCTGGTGAAGCGCTACGTGGGGCACACGGAAGCGGACGCGATGGAGGTGGAGGCGCTGGCGGCGGGGCTCAAGGCCTACGCCACCTGGCACACCACGCGGACGCTGCAGACAGCGCGCGAGGCCTGCGGCGGGCAGGGCTACCTGGTGGCCAACCGCTTCGCCTCATTGAAGGCGGACACGGACGTGTTCACCACCTTCGAGGGCGACAACACGGTGCTGATGCAGCTGGTGGCCAAGAGCCTGCTCACCGGCTACCGGCAGCAGTTCGAGGACGACCGGGTGTTCACGGTGATGAAGCTCATCGTGGACCGGGCCGCGGGAGCGCTCACGGACCGCAACCCCTTCCAGGTGCGGCGCACGGACAGCGAGCACCTGCGGGACGGAGCGTTCCAGCTGCGCGCGCTGCGCTTCCGGGAGTCGGACCTGCTGGCCTCGGCGGCGGCGCGGCTGCGCAAGCGGATGAGCACGGGGATGGACTCGTTCCAGGCGTTCAACGAGTGCCAGGATCACCTCATCGCGCTGGCGCACGCGCACGTGGAGAGTGTGGTGCTCGAGCAGTTCATCGCAGGCGTGGAGGCGGTGGCCGACCCGGCGGTGAAGGCGGTGCTCAGCAAGCTGTGCGACTTGTACGGCCTGGGCTGCCTGTGGGACTCGGCCGGCTGGTTCCTGGAGAACGACCACATCGAGAGCTCGAAGGCCAAGGCCATCCGCGAGGAAGTGACGCGGCTGTGCACCGAGATACGGCCGGACGCGGTGGCACTGGTGCGGGCTTTCGGCATCCCCGACACGTGCCTGGCCGCGCCCATCGGCCTGGGGCGGCTGTCGCCGTGACATCCAGGGGGCTTCAGGCCCCTTCTCACTTTAGAGAACGGCTATCGCCGTGACTTCTCCGGTTCCTCAGAGGTGCGTGGTGGGGCGTGGAGAAGAATGAAGGGGGCATAGCAGCGCTCCTCGTGCTCGTACCAGCCTTCCTTGCATGGAGGTTTTTTACCTCCGACCGGAATCCAGCAACCGCCTTTGATGGGTTGCTCGTCAGAAGAACAAGGTGGTCGCTTCTGCCCGTCGAAAGGGCGCCCGGGCACATCACGCGCTACTGCCTGCTCAACCCCTGGAATATTGCTGGCAGGTGCTCCCGAGCACAGAGCAGCGCTCCCCATCCGCACCATCCCTGCATCAGGCTTCTCACCGCCGCTCAGCATCTTCGGCGGATCCTCTGGAAACCATCCGAACAGCAGCACCAGCGCCAGTGCGGCCAAGCCGGTACAGGCAACGAAGAGTGACTCCAGCATCTTCGGCTCAAGTCGGCGCGTCAGACTCGGAAGTTTCGCCTGCCCGGTGCTCACCGGCGAAGAACGCTCCAACCAAGGCCTGTCCACGCCACCGCGAGCACACCGGGACAAGCGCTCCAGTTCCTGGGCCACTGCTCCTGCAGTGCCCCGGGCTTCTGGCTCCTTGGAGAGCATCCGCATGAGAAGTGCCAGGAACTGGGGGATCCGGCGAGAGATAGGCCGCCATATGCCTCCGGTAGGAAGACCTTGATCCTACCTCAGGGGTGGCCTGTTCGAAAATGCCGGCCTTCACTGCACGCTGGAGGGCGCGCGGAACACCTCTCCGTCCCGTCCCTCCAGAACCAGGCTGGCGCTGTTGGAGGGCGACACTCTCAGCGTGGCCCGGGGCTGCCCCAGCCGGTCCACCAGGAGCAGCCCCGGTGAGCCGTGCTCGTCCGCGTTGAGAATGGCACGCGGCCGGCCGTCCTCATCCAGCAACTCGAGCCGGGACGAGCCATCCGGGGCCATGCCCACGAAGAAGAACTCCGTGCCACCATTCTTCGCGAACGCCAGGCGCGGCGCTTCATCCGAGTAGACGGTGAGGTCGGCCAGCATGTTGCCCTCGGCGGTGGAGAAGCGCAGCCGGGGCGAGCCGTCCTTCGACACGCCCAGCAGCGCCCGGGGCCGGCCCGCTTCATCATTGAGCACCAGCCCTGAGTGGCCATCCTCGCCCGTGGACAACGTGGCGCGCGGCCGCCCCTGCGCATCCGCCAGCGTCAGCCGCGAGACCACCAGCGAGTCCCCCGTACCCGCGCCTGCGAGGAATGCGGCGCCTACCGCCAGGGCCGCCAGCACCAGCGCGGCCAGGGTCACTGCCTGCATGCGCCGGTATCCACGCTCCAGGCGCTCCAGCCGCGAGTCGAGATTCTCCATGTGCGACGGCCTCCCGCACGGGCCCACTCCGGCGGCCCCTGACGGGCAGAAGCTAACGAACCTTGGAGCCGGATGCCCGCCCTCTGTCCGCCAGTGACGCGAAGCTCACCGCCAGAGTGGCCACCCACGGGGGAGGCTCCCTATCCGAGGGGCCTATGAATCGTCGACTCCTGTGTGTGTCGCTGCTCCTGGCGCTCTGCGCATGCGCGCGTAACCCCGTCACCGGTAAGCGAGAGCTCTCACTCGTCTCCAAGGGAGACGAAGTCGCCATCGGCCAGCAGGCGTCCAAGGACGTTCAGCAGTCCATCGGGCTGGTGGCCAACCCCCAGCTCCAGCAGTACGTGTCCAACATCGGCATGCCCATGGCCCGCAGCTCGGAGCGGCCGGAGCTGCCGTGGACCTTTCAGGTGGTGGATGATCCGGCGGTGAATGCCTTCGCCCTTCCGGGCGGCCCCGTCTTCGTCACCCGCGGCCTGATGGCGCACATGAACTCGGAGGCGGAGCTGGCCGCGGTGATTGGCCACGAGGTGGGCCACATCACCGCGAAGCACTCGGTGAAGCAGATCTCCAAGGCACAGCTGGCGCAGCTCGGCCTGGGCGTGGGCGCCATCATCGAGCCGGACCTGGCGAAGTACGGCCAGCTCGCGGCGGCGGGGCTCCAGCTGCTGTTCCTCAAGTATGGGCGAGACGCGGAGAACCAGGCGGATGACCTGGGCTTCCGGTACATGATCGAACAGGGCTACGACCCGCGGGAGATGGCCGATGTCTTCGCCACCCTGGGCAAGGTGGGTGAGGCGAGCGGCGCGGGCCGGCTGCCCACGTGGCTCTCCACCCACCCCAACCCGGAGGACCGGATGGAGAAGACACAAGAGCGCCTGGCGCGAGTCGGCACCCCGTTGGAGGGCCGCAAGGTGGCGCAGGCCGAGTACCTGCGGATGCTCCAGGGGCTGCCGTACGGAGAGAACCCGCGCCTGGGCTTCTTCCGCGGCAACCAGTTTCTGCACCCGGACCTGCGCTTTCAGATGGAGTTTCCCCAGGGATGGAAGACGGCGAACCAGACCCAGGCGGTGCTCGGGGTGAGCCCGCAGCAGGACGCGCTGGTGGGGCTGGGCACGGTGGGCGGCCTTTCGCCAGAGCAGGCGATGAAGCAGTTCTTCGCACAGCAGGGCATCGTCCCGCTGAACATGACGGGCGCGGGGCTGCCTCCGGCCACCAGCTACTTCGAGGCCCAGACGGAGCAAGGCGCCATCCGAGGGCTGACCACGTTCCTGTCCTGGCGCGGTGGCACCCTGCAGCTCGTGGGCTACACGGTGGCCCCCCAGCTTCCTCAATATGACCCGGCTTTCCGCGCCACCTTCTCCAGTTTCCGGGAGCTGACGGACGCAGCGGCGCTGGCCGTACAGCCCGCGCGGCTCGAGCTGGTGACGCTGGACCAGGCGATGACGCTGGAGCAGTTCCAGGCACGCTACCCGTCCAGCATTCCCCTGGCGGAGCTGGCGCTCATCAACGGAGTACAGCCGGGAGAGACCCTGGCCGCGGGCCGGATGGTGAAGCGGGTGACGGGGGGCGTGGCCCCCACTCGGTGACGCCTTGGGCGTCAGCGCCGGTCGCGCTGAAGGTCCGAGAGGATCTTCTTCAGGTACCAGGCCTCCTCACGGCCGGGGAACCGCTCCTTGAGCGCCATCAGGTGCCGCGCGAGCGACTCCTCGGCCTGCATCCGGGGCAGGGGCGTGTTGCGGAACCAGGCCCGCCGCAGCCGCTGGGCCTCGGTGCCTCGCAGCGCCAGCCCGATGACGGCCACGAGCCCGATGAGCCCCAGGATGATGAGCGCCGTACCGCCGTCCACACTCCACCTCCCTACGAAGGATCCGCAGGAGTCTACTCAGCAGGGTGACACGCGGTACGCCCGTCTCAGTAGAGCTTCCACCACTTCTTCTTCGGAGGCTCGCCCGGACCCGAAGGCTCGGGGGGCGTGGGGGCTTCCGTGGAAGGAGGAGGCGAGGCCGTGGGCGTGGTGGCCGCACCGGGCTTCGGAGGCGTCCCGCCCCCGCCCTTGCGCACCTGGGTCAGCTTCCGTCCGTACTTCTGCTCCAGCGCGCGGGCCTTGTCCTGAAACACCTTGCCCTTGGCGGGGTCCACCATCGCCACGTAATTGGCGAAGCCCATCGCGGAGGCAATCACGTCCGTGGAGCCGTTCCACTGCTTGCCCTCGGGCCCGCTCTTCTCCACCTGGTGCAGCAGGGCCCGGAAGCGCTTGAGCGTCTCTCGGTCCACGCCCGGCTTGTCGTTGACGACGACGCCCGTCACCTCCTGCTGCCCACCGCGCCGCAGCACCCGCGTCTTCTCCGGGTGTGGCTTGAAGCCCTCCTTCTCCACGACGAAGCGCACCAGCCGCAGCAGCTTCCCCACGTCCGCGTCGCCGCCTGCCCTGGGCGCGGAGAACGTCAGGTCATCCGCATAGCGCGTGTACGTGAAGCCCAGCTTGCGAGCCGCGCCCTGCAGCCGCCGGTCGAGCCGCCGGCACAGCAGGTTCGTCAGCGCCGGAGAGGTGGGCGCGCCCTGCGGCAGCCGCCGGGCCCCCTGCGCCACGAAGTAGCGCTGCCCGTCCAGCTCCACCTCGTCCACATCCGGCTCGGTGCACAGCAGCGCCAGCGCCGTCGCCGTCGCCTCGCTGTAGCCCAGCTTCACGAAGAAGCCCTTCACCCGCGGGTACATCACCGTGGGGAAGAACTCCTTCAAGTCCAGGTTCACCACCACCGCCGAGCCCACGTGCGGCCGCGCGTTGCTGACGATGGAGCGCCCCGCCCGGAACCCGTGCGCCGCCTCGTGCACCGGCAGCTTCTCCAGCACTTTCTGCAACACCCAGTGCTGCGCCGCCTTCAGCCTCGGCAGCGGCGCGGAGATGACCCGCAGACCGCCCGTCTTCTTCGGCAGCGCGAAGCGCACGTAGTTCGTCCGCGTGTACACCGTGCGCGCGTAGCACAGCCCGCGCAGCTGCCCCACCGTGAGCCCCAACGCCTGCGCCAGCACCTCCGGCGTCTCCAGCTTTGGCAGCCCCTGGCGCTCCAGCTTCGCCCCATCCGGCGTGCGCTGGTTCAGGCCTCCGGACACCCCGCGGCCCAGGAAGAGAATCTCCTTCGCCCTGCGCGCCTGCCACGCCTCGGCGCGCGCCAGCCGCTCGCGCTCGCGGCGGTCTTTCGTCTCCTGCTGCTTGCGCTTGCTGTCCGCCAAGCGCTTCTTGCGAATCTCCCGCTTGAGCCGCTCCAGGTTGCCCAGCCGGCTCAGCTCGCCCGTCAGCGCGCGGATCTGCTTCTGCAGCTCGTTCTTCCGGTGCGCCTCGTCGCGAGGGTCCCCCGGAATGCCGGTGCGCGCGGGCCAGAAGCCCAGCCGCACCATCTCCTCGAAGATGACCTCCTCCTTGGAGCTCTGCTGGATGCGGTCGTACAGGTCCTGCCGGTTACGCGGAGGGGGTTGGGCCATGACGCTCTCACGAAGAGAGGAGAGGGTCCGTCCACGCGGCGGTCCGAGAGCACCTTCGTACTGCTCTCAGGACTGGCTCGTCTCGACTCAAGCCGTACGCCCTACCCCGGGGGGTATGGATTTACGGAATCCACACCGGCATACCCCTGGGGTAGGGATGTACGGCACAGTCAAGAGCGGGCCAGTGATGCACCACAGGCCAAGGGGCAAGGACGGCGAAACACCGCCCAGGTTGCAAGGTACTGCCCTCTGACCGCCGCGTGCGCGAACCCTCCCTCCTCTCATGTCCGATACGACTTCGAGTGCTGGAGCCGCAACGCGAGCAGGTGCTCACACGGCCCCTTGAACAACTTGTTCTGCTGGAAGAAGTTGCAGGTGCACTCGCCGAAAACCATACGCTGGTCTCCGTCGAGCCGCAAAGCCGGCGTGTGCACCTTGCTGCCGTCCTTCACCGTCCCCCGCAGCTCCAGCGAGCCGTCCACATTGGAGGGCCGCCCCTGCACCACCACCGCCCGCGCCTCCAGAAAGCGCGTGGCCTTCTCCTCCCGCTCGTTGGAGAAGCGTAGCTTCTCCATGGGCAGCGGCTCGCGGCTCAGCTCGCGCGCCCGGTAAACGCCCTTGTTCAGGTCCCAGATGGCGCGGCCCGCCTGGGTGTACGCGCCCAGCGCGCCCAGCACCGTGGCCCGGTCCATGCCCAGGCGCCGGGCCAGCGCGTCCGGCG
>DASVVJ010000699.1:0-5098 GCA_036389955.1 Myxococcaceae bacterium | reverse complement strand
CAGTCCATCCTCCGGGGCCACGTGCGCGTCGAGAGCGACCACTTCATCTTCTTCTACCCTCCGGGCAAGGACGAGATCCTCGTGCCGTACGCGCTGGAGACGCTCGAGTCCATCTACCGGGCGATGGTGGAGGACTTGGGGTGGGTGCCCCAGGGGAAGATCCGCGTCGAGGTGGTGAACAACGCGAAGGACCTGTCCCGCACGAGCACGCTGTCCTACGAGCAGATCCGGACCACGGGCACCATCGCCATCTGCAAGTTCAACAAGATCATCGTCACCAGCCCCAAGGCGGTGGCGCGCGGCTACGACTGGCAGGACACGCTGGCGCACGAGTACGTGCACCTGGTGGTGAGCCAGATGAGCAGCAACACGGTGCCCATCTGGCTGCACGAGGGGCTGGCCAAGTACCTGGAGACCCGGTGGCGCGGCCCGGGCGGGCTGTCGATCACCCCCTCCACCCAGGCGCTGCTGGGCAAGCGGGTGAAGGCTGACACGCTGGTGCCCTTCGAGAAGATGAGCCCGTCCATCGCCATGCTGCCCACGGCGGAGGACGCCGCCCTGGCCTTCGCCGAGGTGTACTACGCCATCGACTACATCCAGCAGACCAAGGGCACCAAGGGGCTGCGCACCATCGTCCAGGAGATGCGCAACGGCCTGTCGGACAAGAAGGCGGTGGAGACGGCCACCAGCATGCCCTTCGCGCTGTTCGAGAAGGCGTGGCTGGGGCACATCAAGAAGCAGCCCTTCCCCAAGGAGCTGCTGCCTCCCGAGAAGGTCGTGCTGGCCGAGGATGCCCAGGAGAAGGATCCGGCGAAGAAGGGCCGGGAGATCTCCTTCGGAGACTTCATGGAGGTGCAGGAGGTGCCGGCGCGCAAGTTCGCGCACCTGGGCGAGGTGCTGCGCCAGCGCAACCGCATCAAGGCCGCCTCCGAGGAGTACGCCAAGGCGCACCAGATCGTCGGGGACAAGTACGAGTCGGTGTCCAACAAGTACGCGCTGACGCTTCTGGAGCTCAAGCGGCTGGAAGAGGCCGAGCAGGTGCTACGCGGCTCGCTGCGCCTGCACCCGGGCTCGCCCACCACGAACGTGCACCTGGGCCGCATCCTGCTGTTCCGCAAGGAGTACCAGAAGTCCAAGGCGGCCTACATGGAGGCGCTGGGCACCAACCCGTTCGATCCGGAGATCCACGTGGCGCTCATGCGAATTCACAGCCACCTGGGCGAGTCGGCGCTGGCCTCGCGCGCCCGCGAGGCAGCCATCACGCTCACCGGCGTGAAGGGCTCGGACTTCATCACCATGTCCGGGGACTTCCTGCGCCAGGAACGCGAGCTGGCCGACATGAACCTCCCCAACGCCGATGACCCACCCCCGGCCCCCGAGCCCCCGAAGGACGGCGGCAAGTAGGCCCGGTACGCCGGGCGGCGCTCAGCAGAGCTTGGCGAACACGAACGTCTTGCCGAGCGTCTCCGCGCCGCCCGCGCCCGCCAGGTTGGCCACCAGCTCCAGCACGTCCGGCGCCTGCTCCACGTGCCGGGACACCAGGTAGAAGCATTCCACCGCGGCCCGGTCCAGCACGGCCTGAGCGTCCTCGGGCACCTGTGCGCCGCCCTGCCCCTGCGCGCACAGCGCCGCCACGTCCGGGTGCCCCACCAGCGTCAGCCGCAGCATCGCCATGCGCAGCGCTAGCCGGAACACGTACGGCAGCAGGCCCGGCGCCTCGGTGAACGGCGAGCGCAGCCACTGGTTCACGCCGTAGTTCAGGAAGTACTGCTCCACGCGCGCGCCGTGCAGCGCCTCCAGCCGCTGCCACCGCGTCACGTATTCCTGCCACGCTTCGTCCGGCGCCCCCGCGGCATCCTCCGAGCCCCAGAGCGAAGCCAGCACCTTGCCGACGAACGGGCGGAAGCGCTCACCTCGCGCCACCGCGCGCCGCGCCTTCAGCATCGAGGCGAGCAGCCCGAGCCCCGCAGCGCCGGGAACCTCCAGCGCGGAGAAGTCCTGGTGCATGGCCGCCAGCGCCTCGGGCGCCTCGAAGGCCTGAAGAAGCGCCGTGATTCCTTCAGCGGCCTGCTCCGCGCTTCCCGCGAACGGCTCCGCGCTCCGGAAGACGGAGTCCAGCCGGAACGCCCATTGCCCCAGCAGCGAGAGCCGCGTGGCGAGCGGAAACTCGCGCCGGGACCACAGCCTCAGCGCCGCGCCGCGAAGGGCCTCCGCGTGGATGCGGTAGACATCCTCCCGCGCCCCCGGCAGCGGCCTGGCGGCCTCCAGGCGAGGCACCTCCCCCAGCGGCCCTTCCACCCACTCCACCGCGCTCTCCTCGAGCAGCAACCGCCGCGCCATCTCCGGACAGGCCAGCGAGGCGGCCACCTCCACATGCTCGCTCCACTTCCAGACGATGCGCGGAAATGTCACGCACGGATCAGGCAGCACCCGAGGGCCATGGACTCCATGAAGTGAGCACAGTCGCGCCGTGTCGAGGAAGGGACAGCTTCCGTCCGAGCGCATTTCTATGACGGCACGCTCCGCGGGTGGTGCCTCGGGGTCGAGCCGCACGAATGTGGCCACCCGCTCCGCATCCGGTCCACCCGCAACCACCTCGCGCATGCGCGGCAGATGTTGCTCAGTGATCGGCACGCGAAGCCCAACACAACACGTGTCCTCGCAGCGGTCCGCGAGACACTGAAATTCCAACACGCGTTTGATGAATTGAGCACGCACGCGCTGATCATACCGCTGTTACGCGAAAGCTGTCGTGACAGCCGAGTCTTTCTCACGAGCGCACCCGGACCCACGACTTCCCAAGCTTCCAGAAAATGCTCATCTCTTGAGACAACGGTCACCGCGGGACCGCCCTCCCCTTCACATACATGTTTCAAGGAGTGTGTTTATGAAAGCACGTGCGCTGCCGTGGCTTGGTGCGTGTGTCCTGTGGCTCTGCTCGGCCGCTGAGGCCTCGGATGCAAATTCCCGTCCGCCCTCGGGTCTCTCCGTCAACATCCGCGTTGATACAAAGATGTCTCAGCGTCGCATCTCGCCGGAAATTTATGGCGTGTCTTTCGCCACCGCGGCGCAGTTGGCGGACCTGAACATTCCGCTCAACCGCAGCGGTGGAAATCACACCAGCCGGTACAACTGGCAGCTCAATGCCTCCAACCGGGGCGCGGACTGGTACTTCCAGAGCGTACCGGAGGGTGATGGCACGCCGGGTGGCGCGGCGGATGCCTTCATCGCCGCGAGCCGCAGCGCGGGCGCGCAGCCGATGATCACCGTGCCCACACTGGGCTGGGTGGCCAAGCTGGGGCTGCTGCGCACGAAGCTGTCGAGCTACTCCATCCTCAAGTACGGGCCCCAACTGGACCGGGACTGGCAGTGGTTCCCCGACGCGGGCAACGGCGTGGCGCTCACGGGCCGGCCCATCGTGGGCAACAACGCGAATGACGCCAATGTGCCGGTAGACCCCGCCTTCCAGCAGGCGTGGGTGCGGCACCTGGTGAACAAGTGGGGCCCCGCGGCGCAGGGCGGCACGCGCTACTACCTGCTCGATAACGAGCCGAGCATCTGGCACCAGACCCACCGGGACGTGCGCACCACCGGCGCGACGATGGAGGAGGTGCGCAACCGCATGTTCGCCTACGGGGCCGCGGTGAAGGCGGTGGATCCGGGCGCGCAGCTGGTGGGCCCGGAGGAGTGGGGCTGGAGCGGCTACTTCTTCAGCGGGTACGACCAGCAGTACGCGCGCAACAACGGCTATCCCCCGGTCTCCACCTTCCCGGACCGCGCGGCGCACGGGCAGTGGGACTACCTGCCCTGGCTGCTGGATCAGCTGCGGCAGGAGGCCTCGCGCACCGGCCGGAGGACCCTGGACGTGTTCACCGTGCACTACTACCCGCAGGGCGGCGAGTATAGCGACGACACCTCCACCACCATGCAGCTGAAGCGCAACCGCTCCACCCGCTCGCTGTGGGATCCGAGCTACACGGACGAGACGTGGATCAACGACCGGGTGCAGCTCATCCCCCGGATGCGGCAGTGGGTGAACACGTATTACCCGGGCACGCGCATCGGCATCACCGAGTACAACTGGGGCGCGGAGAACCACATCAACGGCGCCACGGCCCAGGCGGACCTGCTGGGCATCTTCGGCCGCGAGGGGCTGGACATGGCGGTGCGCTGGGGTACGCCCGCCGCCTCCTCCCCCACCTACAAGGCCTTCAAGCTGTACCGCAACTATGACGGCCAGCGCTCCACCTTCGGAGACATGAGCGTGCCGGCCCTCGCGCCGGAGCCGGACACCGTGTCGGCGTACGCCGCGCTGCGCTCGACGGATGGGGCACTCACCCTCATGGTGGTGAACAAGCAGCCCTCGAACAGCGCCAACCTCAACGTGGACCTGCAGGGCTTCACGGCCACCGGGCCCGTTCAGGTGTGGCAGCTCACCTCGGCGAATACCCTCTCGCGCAGGGCGGACCTGAGGGTGATGGAGTCGCGCGTGGCCACCACGGTGCCCGCGGGCAGCGTCACCCTCTTCGTGGTGCAGGGGTCCATGCCCTGAAGCGCGCCGGGAGGCTCACTGGAGATCCAGTGAGCCCCCACGGCCCGCGGGAGACTACGGCTGACGACGGCGCGAGCGCAGCAGCCCGCCCAGGCCCAGCAGGGCCAGCGCGCTGAACGCCGCGCCGCCACCCGCCGCGCACCCGCCCTTGTCTGCCGGCCTGTCCCCGATGGGCACCGGCTTGGACGGGAGCTGGTTCTGCACGAACACCGCCGTGGTGCGGCCCGGCACGGTGAAGCTGCCGGTGGCCGCGTCGAACGCCGCACCGCGGACCACCGGGTCCGTGGACGACTTGAGCACCGGGTGCAGCTCCAGGCGCGAGTCCTTGAGGCTGCCCACCGTGACGCGCTGCTCCTCGTCCGCGCCGTTGAAGAGCACCACCGCCTTCTCGTACTCGCCCAGGCGGGCGAACTGGTCGCCCTGAATGGTCATCACGATGAGGCCGGGGACCTGGTCCGGGCCGGTGTTCTCGAAGCGCACGCGCTGCTGAATGTCACCACCGGTGCGCAGGCGGAACACCTCCGAGCTCTTGCGAATGCGGACCAT
>DASVVJ010000698.1:0-4803 GCA_036389955.1 Myxococcaceae bacterium | reverse complement strand
TCATCTCCGGGCCGCCGGACCTTCCCGTGCGGCTCGAGGCCTTGCCGGAGCTGAGAGCCTTCTACCGGAAGCGGACGGTGGAGGCCGGAGGCGGCATCGTGGAGGTGGACGTCGTGTCGCTGGCGGGCCTGCGCGGGGTCCGTGCGATCTGCAAGTTCCCGCAGCAGCCCGAGGGCATGTCGTACAACGGCTCGCTGGTGCTGCCGTTCGCCCGCTTCAGCTACGTCCTCAAGGTCCAGTGCCCGGAGGAGGGCATCACGGCCCTGAGAGACACGCTCATCCTCTCGACGCTGATGCCGCAGGACCGGGATCCCCAGCGCTGGGTGGAGGAGGAGTGGGCGCAGGATCCGTATGACGCCTCGGATCGCAGCCGCATCCGCCGCAACCTCTCCGAGGACGAGCAGTACGACGCGGAGTTCCCGGATCACCCGCTGTCACGGACGCGGCGCCACCTGGCGGCCCTGCTGCGCAGCCTCGATGCCGAGCCGTCGCTGCGCGAGGCGCCGCCTTTCATGGGTGGGTGAGGGGGCTCAGGGCCGTTCCCAGCCGCGCACGTTCCAGGAGGTGCGCAGCTCCGTGGGCAGGCGGAAGGGGACCCGCTCCGGGCCCCGGTTTACCCAGAGGAGCCCTTCAATCAACCGGCGGCCGAACAGCCCCGCAAGCTTCGCCCCCAGGGGGCCCTGCAGATCCACCATTCCGTCACTCACCCAGCCCAGCAGCCGCAGCGGGCCCACCATCAGCTGCGTCCAGCTCGCCGAGGGCACGCTCACCAGATCCGCTGTCTCGTCGCCCAGCAGGTAGCGCATCAGCGTGGCCGGCATCCCGTCGAAGATGTTGCCCGGGATGACGTGCTCCATCAGTTGCAGCAGGGCCCGCGTCAGCGCCTTGCCCTCGGCACTGGCGCCGTGCAGCCGCCGTTCGATGACCTGCTGGAGGCGAGCGCCTTCCTCCGGCGTCTCGGGCAGTAGACGCTCGTCGATGCCCATCACGTGCCCCACCACGCGCCACGCGTGGTAGTACGCCCGCCGCTCTTCGTCCGTGAGTTCGCAGCCCATGCGCTCCAGCGACCGCAACACGGTGGTGGAGAAGGTGAGCAGCGTGGCCACCAGGTCCTCCTGGTTGATCGGCTGGCCCCAGGAGGAGTCCCACGTTCCCCGCTGGCGGATGAGGTGGCGCACGGCCGCGTGCATCAGCCGCACCTTCTGCACGCTCCTCAGCCCCCGGCCTCCCTCGGCCAGCCCTCCTGGCGCCATCACATCGACGATCAGCTGCGTCGTCTCCACGATGCGCCGGTAGGGGTCCGTTTCCAGCCGCGCCGTGAGGCCCAGCACCTGGGCAATGGACACCGCCGCGTAGCAGGAAGGCAGCGACGCGCAGAACAGCGCCGCGGTGATGTGCGGGCCATGGCGACCGAAGAGTTCCTCGCCCTGGCGCACCAGACGCAGGTCCGCCCACGGCGGGAGCTGGCCGCTCTGGTGGAAGTAGTCCCGGAGCGGCGGCGCCAGCAGCTCCACGGACATCTGCTCGTTCACGATGAGCTGCTTCATCAACGCGTTGGCTGCAGGAACCTTGCCCTCTTCGAAGAGCTGGCCCACCGTCTCGTCCGCCAGCGGGTCCCCCTGCTTGCGCAGCGCGTTCAACAGCTCATCCGTCCACGGCTGTGGCTTCATCATTCGCGGCCCCCCAGGTCGCGCAGCCTCGGCAGTGCTCGAGGTCTGCTGAGGCCAGTGTGACGGGGAAGGCCGGAATCCCTGAATAGCCAGGGCCATTCGAAGCGTGCGCCACTCGACGGAGTGGCGCCGAGCGTCGACTGGTACGCGGAGACCCAGCCCTCCAGGGAGGGGGCTACCGCTCTTCCACGTCGATGGGGAACGGGTGCACGTCGTTCACCAGGGCGTGGGTGCGCTGGAGCAGCTTCGCGAAGCGGTCGGTGCCATTGCGCGCGTCGAACCGCGCTCCAATCTCCTTCACCTGGCCTTCCAGCCAGCCGTGCAGTACCTGGGTCTCGTACGTCCCCTGGCTCTGGTGCAGCGGGAAGTCCCTGGGCAGCCGCAGGCTCACCGTCTCCCGGCCCTGGGTCACCAGGCGGGACAGCAGGAAGCACGCCGCCGCGTGGAAGGTGAACCGGTCCCGGTAGCTCGCGTGGCTCAGCGCCCAGTCCAGGTGCTTCTCGAACAGCGTGAGGCCTCGCGCCACGTTGTCCGTCAGCGCCAGGAACTCGAGGTGTTCACCCACCGTGGCCAGGAAGTCCCGGTTGCGCGACACCATCGGGTAGCCGTGCAGGTGGATGTTCCGCGCCTCCTCCAGCCGCCCCAGCTTCAACAGCGGGTACAGCACACTGCCGTAGGTGAGGTGAGGGATCTCCGCGCACCGCAAGCGCCCATCCAGGATCGGCCGGGCTTTTTCCACCACCCGGTTGTGCTCTCCCCGCTCGAGGAAGTAGTCGAGCTCGTCGTCCAGATCACACGCTTGGCAGTCCGTGAGGTGATCCCTCGGCGCTTCCACCCACTGCGCCCAGTACTGCTCGGCCTCCGCCTGCGCGCCCATGTCCCGTGCCGTCTGGAAGCGCAGCTTCATCACCGAGCGCTTGCCCGCATCCACCTTCGCGTACGTCTGCTCCAGGTCGTCCAGCGCGTCCTGGATCTGCTTCAGCGTCACGTGGGGGAAGTCATCCAGCCGCCCCACCACCCACTTCTGCTTCCACAGCAGCAGGCTGGAGTCGAACCGCTCCGGATCCTTCTTCGCCTGCCCGCGGCACCAGGCGAACGCCACCAGCGCCTTGTCCGGAAACCCTCCGAAGGTCCCCGCGTCGATGAGCTCGGCCCTCACCTCGAAGGCCAGCTCCACGTCCCCGTGCGTGTCCGCCAGCCGCGCCGCCTCCTCCAGCGCCATCACCTTGGCCTCGCCGTGCTTCATCCGCGAGGCGCGGCCCAGCAATTCCTCCACCTGCTCGCGCCAATCCTGGGCCGTCAATGCACGCCTCCCCCGCCGCCCGTGTCCTCTCCCTCCAGCCTCCCGGCGATCAGTCCCAGCAGCCCCTGGTTGAGCAGCTTCATCTCCTGGGCGTTCAGTGGCCGGTGGCCCAGCAGCAGCGCCTGCACGTACAGCATCTCCACCGACAGCTTCATCAGCTCGCGGTCCGCCACCCCCGCCAGCTTCTTCACCACCGGGTTCTGGTAGTTGAACGTGAGCAGCGGCCGGTCGCTGCCAGGCGCCGCCTCCATCACGCTGTCCAGCACTGAGGCGTACAGGTCGTCGCTGTCCTCGCGCGCCCGCTCCGCGTCCCGCCGGAACGCTCCTTCCGCGTCCGAGCTGTAGAGCGTGGGCACCTCCTTGGGGCGGAACTTCTTCACCGTCACGTCGCAGCGCAGCGGCGCCAGCGCCCCCTCGGCCACCTTGAGCAGCCGGAACACCGCCTCGCGCTCGTCCAGGCTCAGCTCCTCGAAGCTCTGCGGCAGCTCCGAGGCCGAGAAGGGTTCCACCTGCGCGTCGGCGAACACCCGCGGCAGCTTCTCGAGCAGGTCCGTGTCGTAGGTGTACGCGGCGTTCACCACGCACAGCCCCTGGGCCGCCGCCACCCGCGCCACCTGGCGGAAGTCATCCAGCGTGGACACGTAGCGCACCGTGCCGTGCGTGCGCCGGTAGTCCGTCAGCGTCATCACCCCCATCGTCGTCTCGAAGGTGAGCCAGCCGATGACCATCCGGTAGAACTCGTCGTCGTCCAGCGCCAGCGCCTTCACCGACAGGCCATGCAGGGAGATGAGCCGCTGCAGCGCGCGCGGATCCTCCTTCGCCAGGTCCATCAGGTAGCGCCGCAGCCCCTGGCCCAGCGCGGCCCGGGCCTTGGCCAGCGTCTCGTTCTCGTAGAAGGACTCGCGGCTGGCGGTGGGCCTGAGCCCGTTGGCGTTCACCACGCATTTGACGAAGAAGGCCCAGTCCGGCAGCAGGTTCTCCGCGCTCTCCGACAGCAGCATGTTCTTCAGGTACACGCGGTGCTTCTGCTTGGCGTTGTAGTGCGGGCTGAAGGGCAGCACGAAGGCCACGCCCTCCACGTCTCCCGCGGTGGACTTCAGCGGGATGCTGTCGATGAAGTCCGTGCCGAACACCTCGCGCCCATACTCCAGCAGCGCCTTGCGCCGCTCCGAGCCGCTCGCGTACTTGCGCCGCCAGGGCGCCGCCTCCGCGTTGATGCGCTCGGTGCTCTCACCCGCCGTCAGGTGAATGGGGAAGGGCAGCAGCCCCCCGTAGTGCTTGGCCAGCTGCCGCACCCGCTCGGTGGTGAAGAACTCGGCCGCGTCCGCCCGAGCCACCAGGAACACCTGAGTCCCCGGGCGCTCGAGCGGGTGCTCGGAGGCCCGCACGGAGTAGGTGCCGTCATGCCGGCCCCGCCACTCCACTGTCTTCCCGTCGCCCTTCACCGAGCGCGTCACCACCAGCAGCTCGTCGCACACCATGAAGCACGACAGCAGGCCGATGCCGAACTGGCCGATGAAGTCGTTGCGCCGCTCGGCCAGCACCTCACGCTTGGAGCTCTCGCCAATGGTGGCCAGAAAGCGGTGCAGCTCCTCCTCCGTCAGCCCCACCCCGTCGTCGCTGAAGAGCAGGGTGGGCAGCCCCCCGTCCTGCTTTTCAATCAGCTCCACCCGCACGCTGCCCGGGTGGTCCGGCTCCAGCTGCTGGCGGGCCCGGATGGCGTCCGTGGCGTTCTGCAGCAGCTCCCGGACGTAGACACCCGGCGAGCTGTAGAGGTGGTGGGACAGGAGGTCGATGACCCCGCGCAGGTTGATCTGAAATCGATGGTCC
>DASVVJ010000697.1:0-8267 GCA_036389955.1 Myxococcaceae bacterium | reverse complement strand
CCACCGCCACCGTCTTGAAGCGCCCGCCCTCCATCATCTTGCTCACCATGTCGATGATGTACGGGGTGCCGCCGCAGCCGTCGTCGATGACCAGCGCGAAGGTGTCCGTGCGGCACGAGAGCCGGTGGTGCAGCTCCATCGCGTCGTGGTTGAAGTTCAGCTCGTCCGGCGTGCAGGTGACGAGGAAGATGGCGTCCAGCTCCTGCGCCTTCACTCCCGCGTTCTCCAGCGCCCGCTTCAGGGCGATCTCGCACATGTCCGTGTTACTGGCTGGGTAGACCGGCTTGTCATCCAGCGGCGGGGGAATCGCCTTACCCTGTGCGTCAATGTCCCAGAGGTAGCGGCGTTCGATGATGCCCGTCTTCTCGAAAATGCGTTCGGCCGTCCAACCGGGGAACGCCCTGGCCATCCGCTCGTTGCTGATGGTCCGGGAAGGAACGAAAGCGCCAGCACCTGCGAAGCGAACAGTCGGCATCGGGAACTCCCACCTGGATGTGTTTCACGCCCCTGCTGCTACAACGCAGTAGCAGGGTGCATGCCAAGGCTAAGTGGCTGAAAAGACGAGAGCCCTCCGAGCCTCTGCTTTGATCAACAGCGGCTCGGAAGTGGGGCCTTCACCGGGAAAACCCCAGGGGTTTCCCCCCGTCCACACCAAGCACTCTACGCAAGGGGGCTGACATGACTCAGGGGTCGCAGAGGACTTGGTAGGTATGCCTCTCAACACCCATGGAGTGGGGTCCCAGCAGACCCATGCGGGCGGCCACTTCCCAAGCTCGTGGGCGGCTGGGGTGAGCGTTTGAGGGTAGAACGAGCCCGCGCCCCGGTGGCGCGCCAGGAGGTGGCGGGTGTCTGGGCAGCAGGCGTTACGCGGACTGAGCGCACAGCGGGAGCTGTGGGGAGACCCTCTCTGGCGCCGGTGGGTGTTGGCCGTCACCTTCACGCGGATGTGCGGAACGATGATGCCGTTCGCGCTGCTGCTGGCGGGAGAGTGGGCGCTGGGCTCGTTCTCCGCGGGGGCGTGGATGACGAGCGCGCACTCGGTGGGAGCCGCCCTGTCCGCGCCCTTCCGGGGACGGGCGATGGACCGGCGCCGCCTGCCGGAGGCCATGCGCACACCGTTGCTGTTGCTGGTGCTGCTGTGCGCGGCGGTGGCAGTGGCCTGCGCGGTGCGCGCGCCGCTGCCGGTGCTGCTGGGGCTGTCGCTGTTGCTGGGCGTCATCCCCGCCGGAGTGCCGGGAGCCTACCGTGCGCTGCTGCCCACCTTCCTCAAGCCGGAGCGCATTGCTCCCGCCTTCGCCATCGACGCGGTGCTCATCGAGGTGGCGTGGATCGGCGGCCCGCCCCTGGTGGGGCTGCTGGCGCTGGCCCACCCCAGCCTCACCCTGGGCCTCATCGCCGTGAGCGCGGGGGTGGCCATTCTGGCCAACCGCCGGCTGCCCTCGCGCGAGCCGCCGCCGGCTTCCGCCTCACGCGGCACGGGCCTGGCCCTGGGGCCGTTCCTGAAGGGGCTCCCCCTGTTCATCTACGTGGCCGCAGTGGCCACCGGGGTGAGCTGGGGCGCGGTGGACACAGCGCTGCCGCCCGTGCTGGTGCAGCTCGGCTCGCGCGCGGAGCTGTGGGGCGCGCTGGCGGCGCTGATGTCCGTCACCAGCGCCGTGGGCGGGCTGGTCGCCGCGGGCGCCTCGCGGGCCGATACAACCTCGGCCGCCGTGTGGCGCTCGCTGCTCTTTCTGGGCCTGTGGGGCGCGCTGCTGTTGCCGCTGGGGCTGACGCGGGGGCTGACGAGCACGGCGGTGTGGCTAGCCGCCGCGGGCCTTTTCCTCGCTCCGCTGGTGGGAGTGCTCACATACCTGCTCCAGCAGGCCGTACCATCGGACCGTCAGGCCGAGGGCTTCGCGGTGTATGGCGCCTGCTGGTCGCTGGGCATTGGCGCCGGCAGCGCGCTCACCGCGGTGCTGCTGGAGCACTCCACCGCCCGCGCGGCGCTCGTCGTCTCGGGCGTGGTGCCGCTGGTGTTGGTGCTGGCGATGGCGCCCTGGGTGCGAGCGCTGGTGCGTGAACCGGCCCCCGCGGCCCCGCCGCTCACGGGTGCGCCGGAGCAACCGCCCGGGGCGGATGGCGGGGCAGGCGCACCGTGAACGTGGTGCCATGGGTCGCGCTGGAATGCACGCAGAGGCTGCCGCCGTGGGCCTCGACGATGTGCTTGACGATGAAGAGCCCCAGCCCGATGGAGTGAGTGCCCCGGCCATCCTTCGGCTCACCGCGCTTGAGCGGCTCGAAGATGCGCGGCAGCAGCTCGGCGGGAATGGGCGCGCCGACGTTGTGCACCGACAGCGCCACCGTGTCCCGCTTGCCCCGGGTGCGCACCCGCACCGCGCAGTGCGGCTCGCTGTAGCTCAGCGCGTTGTTCACCAGGTTGGTGATGAGCTGCGCCAGCCGGTCCCCGTCCCACTCCCCCTAGCCATCCCCGCCCTGCTCCAGCACGAGCTGGCGGTCCGGGTGCGTCACCTGCACCTCCTCCACCACGTGCCGGGTGAGCTCGTGCAGGTCCATGGCCCGGGGCTCCACCGGCAGCGCGCCCTTGAGCCGCGCCTGGGTGAAGTCCAGCAAGTCCCTCAGCATCCGGTGGGCCCGGTCAGCGCTGGCGATGATGCGGTGCATGGAGCGGCACTGCGCTTCGTTCAGGTTGTTGTGCTTGAGCACCAGCCCCGCGGCCATGGTGATGGCGTTGATGGGGTTGCGCAGGTCGTGGCTGACGATGCCGATGAGGTGCTGCTCGAATTCGGCCCGCCGCCGCGCCTCCTGCTCGGCCACCTTGCGCTCGGTGATGTCCTGCAGCGCGCCCACCATGCGCACCGCCTTGCCCCGCGCGTCGCGCACCACATAGCCCCGGTCATTGACGATGATGTACGAGCCGTCCACCCGCTGGAACCGGTACTCCTCCGTCCAATGGGCCTCGGTCCCGTCGATGACGGAGTGGAGGCTGCTCACCACGCGGTCGCGGTCCTCGGGGTGCACGTGCGCGGCCCACCAGTCGATGGCCGGATCCACCTCTCCGGGAGCCCGGCCGGTGACGCGGTGGATGTTGTCGCTCCAGTGCACCAGGTGGGTGCGCAGGTCCCAGTCCCACACGGTGTCGCTGGTGGCCAACGTGGCCAGGCGGTAGCGCGTCTCGGACTGGCGCAGCTCCTCCTCGGTGCGCCGCCGCTGGGTGATGTTCAGCGCCAGCCCGGACACGGCCTCCAACGCGCCGTCCGGCCCGCGCTCGGGCAGAAAGTGCGCGTCGAACCACGTCCCCATGAACTCCAACTCGACCGAGAACGTCTCGCCGCGCAGCCCGCGCTCGACGGCCTGAAGAATGGCCGGAAAGTCCGCGTAGAGCTCGAACAACGAGCGGCCCACGAAGTCCCCCGGCTTCATGCCCAGCGCCTGCAGCCCCTGCCCCTCGGACAACGTCAGCACGCCGTGCGCGTCGTAGGACCAGAGGACAATGGGGAGCGCGGTGAGCACACTGCGCAGCCGCTCGCGCGCGTCATCGCGCTGGCGGGCAGGCAGCGCCGGCTCGCTCCGGACAGGCTCAGACGGTGGGCCATGCTGGCTCATGGGACTCGCCCCCCAGGGAGGGTTGCCTGCGGTGGAGCCTGAACCACCGGTCTTCCTCCGCCCACCTCGGGTCGCCAGCGAATCTGATCATTGCGCACGGCCCTGGCGAGGCTCACCGGCGCCAGGGCAAGGTGCACCCCCGCGTGGGGTTCACCTGGAGAAACAACCCCTGTCCGCGGATCCAGGACGGGCAGACATGGAAGCGCACTGCTCCCCGCAGGAAGGACGCCGGGCGGGCGAAGAGGCCCTTACACCCGGGGCGCCAGCAGGCTGGGCGTCTTCAGGGCCAGCAGCTCCGCCGTCACCTCGCGCGCCGCCACGGCCCGGGCCGCCGCGGCCGCCAGCCGCTGCTGGGCCTCCTCGGTGCCGTCCAACCCGGCGCGCGCCTGCCTCAGCTCCAGCGTCGCCACGGTGAGCAGGGCCGCCAATTGAAGGTGCTCGAGGTCCATCGCTTCGCTCCTGCTCCCCACTTCCACTCTTCTATCCCCGGTGGCGCGTGTCCAGGAAGTGGCAGACTGGCAAAACCTGCAATACCTGACAAAACCCTGTTTTCACCGATTGGCCGCTGAGGCCGGGCCATCTATGGTGAGGCCGCACCGCTGGACCGGGTAAACGGCCGGGCAGACCGGTGTCTGCTCCATGGGCCACGTGCACATCATCCGAGACTTCCACTCTCCCTCCGAGGGCTTCTCCCGCACCGTGCGCATCTACACGCCGGACGGGTACGACGAGCACGGGGCGCACCGCTACCCGGTGCTCTACATGCACGACGGGCAGAACGTGTTCGCCCACCCCGAGTCCCAGGTCTATGACACCTGGTGCACCAACCGCGCCCTGGAGAATCTGGTGGCCGAGGGGCGGGTGGAGCCGTGGCTCGTGGTGGCGGTGGACTCAGGGGTGGGGCGCGTGCAGGAGTACTCGCCGTGGGACGAGCCGCGCAGCGGCGTGCAGGCGCGCGGCGAGGCGTACTCGCGCTTCATGGTGAAGCACCTCAAGCCCTGGGTGGACCGCACCTACCGCACCCGCACGGAGCCGCAGTGGACGGGGACGATGGGCTCGTCGCTGGGCGGCCTCATCTCGCTGTACCTGGGGTGGAAGTACCCGGAGGTGTTCGGCCGCATTGGCGGGCTGTCGCCCACGGTGATGTGGAGCCAGAGCCAGCTGTTCTCTCAATGGCGGGCCCACACCCAGCGCTGGACGCGCATCTACCTGGACGCGGGCAGCACCGAGTACCTGGAAGGCGGAGGCGTGGCGCTCAACTACGGCGAGGCCACCCGCGAGTTCTACGGGCACCTCAAGCACCTGGGGTACCACGACCATGAAGTCATTCTCGTGCTGGAGCCGGGCGGCCAGCACCATGAGCGGGACTGGCAGCGGCGCTTACCGTTCGCGCTGCGCTGGTTGCTGGGGTGAGCCGTGAAGAGCCGCCCCCCGGTGAAGCTGGAGGACCGGCTCATCTACTCGGAAGTCATCGAGGGGCTGATCCAGCACGGGCTGGGCGGGCACGTGCCGTCGCGGCTGCGCGAGCGGCTGGGAGATTTAGGGCTGGACGTGGACCATCCGCCCTCCACCTTCCCGGTGGTGACGTGGCTGAAGTGCCTGCGCGTCATCATCGAGGAGCTGTTCCCGGGAGTTCCCATGGACGAGGCCTTCCGCCGGCTGGCGCGGCAGCACGTGGAGGGCTACGGGCGGACGCTGATGGGGCGCGCCACGGTGCGGGTGATGCGGCTGCTGGGGCCGCGGCGCATGGTGCAGCGGCTGCCGAGCATGCTGTCCGCCACGGACAACTACACCGCGGGCACGGTGGAAGAGCGCGGGCCCACGGAGTTCGTGCTGACGCTCAACTCGAGCCAGCAGCCGTCCGTGTACGTGGAGTCCCTGTTCGAGGCGATGCTGAGCGCGTGCGGCGCGGTGGAGCCCCGGGTGAAGCAGCAGGAGAGCCACGAGGACCGCGCCACCTACCTGCTGACGTGGAGCGAGAAGCCCGGCGGAGCGTCTAGCGGAGAGCCTGAATGAAGCGCACGTCCTGGAGCATGAGCTCCAGGTCCACGTGGCGGGTGAGGTACATCTCGGTGCCCATGGCGGCCTGGTAGACGGGCGGCAGGTTGTCCTGGTGCTGCAGCAGGGTGGGCCCCAGCTTGCGTACCACCTCTTCGTGGCTGTGGAGGTAGGGGCGGCCTTCGCGCCGGGCCACGTGGCACACGTGGTACTTGGGCGTGTAGCGGAAGTCCTTCACGGGGTCGCCGGTGACGACGCGGGCCCAGAGCCGGTACACGTCGATGTCGCAGGCGTAGTTCATCATGTCCGTCATGAAGCCGCCGGGAGGCCGCAGGTTGACCTCGAGCGCCATGAAGGTGTCGTTGGGCAGGCGGAAGAACTCCAGGTGGAACCAGCGGCCGCGCAGGCCCAGGGCGGCCACGGCCTTGCGGCCCATCACATCCAGCCCGGGGGGAAGGTCCTTGAGGCTCCAGAAGGAGATGTCGCGCTTCTCGGTCACCACCTCCATCACGCCATCGCTGTACTGGTGGCTGAGGGTGAGGATGATGCGGCCGTCGTGGTCCACCAGTCCGTCGTAGGTGACGATGGTGCCCTGAACGAAGGCTTGCGCCACGTAGGGCGTGGGCAGCGGCTGAGCGAGCGCCTTGTCCACGTCCGCGTCACTGGTGACCTTGAAGGTGTGGGCGGCGCCCACGCCCACGTCCGGCTTGAAGACGAGCGGGTAGCCCACGCGCTGGGCGAAGGCCTTCACCTGGGCGGCGCTCTGGACGAGCTCGAGCTCCGGGTGAGGCACGCCGGCCTGGCGGAACACGGAGGCCATGCCGGACTTGGTGCGCAGGCGCTGAATGTCCTCGGGCGTGAGGCCGGGGACGTTGAAGTCGCGGCGCAGGTGGGCCTCGCGCTCCAGCCAGGACTCGTTGAGCGACTCGATGAGGCTGATGCGGCCATGGCGCCAGGTGAGGTAGCCGGTGGCGCGCAGCAGCGCGTCGTAGTCGTTGAGGTTGGGGGTGAAGAAGTACTCGCGCAGCGACTCGCGCAGCTCCTGCCGGAGGCTGTCGTAAGGAGCGTCCCCGATGCCGAGCACGTTCACCCCGCGCTCACGCAGCGCGGTGATGAAGTGGAAGTACTGCGGCGGGAAGTGGGGGGAGATGAAGACGAAGTTCATGGCGCGTCGGAGCAAGGGCCCCTGTACCCGGACACCATAGCGCGGGATCGGCGCCTCCGCTCCCTCTCCCTTCGGGAGAGGGCTGGGGTGAGGGTGCTGGAGAACCCAGGCCCGAACTACATCCCTGGAGCACGCCCACCAAGAATCGGCACGAGCCGCTGGCGGACCTCCTGGATATAGGCAGCGAGGCCTGTACGCTCACCGCGTTCCTCCAACGTAGAGAGCGGTGTTTCTCTCAGGCACTCCCGTTCGCGCTCCAAGTCCCCGAGCGTGAGTTCTTCTAGAGCGACCTTCGCATCGGTTTTTGCCCCATGCTCTCGCGCTATCAACCGGTAAGCATCCTTGATGGGGTGGAAGGACAGGCGCTCAGACACCTTCCGTAGCCGTTCCACCTCGTCAGGTCCCTTCGCATCAAAACCCGCTAGCACCCAGCATTCGCGCTTAGGCTCCGCCACTCCGATAACGACCTCAAAGGGCCAAGCTCTGTCGTTTCTTGCCTGTTCGAGTCCTATGCGGCGCCGCGAATCTCCATCGCTGTCACGCACAAGCAACACAGCATCGGGGCGCAGGTCCAGTTGAACTAGAAGCAAGAGTGCTCGCCGGGCCATGTGCGCATCGGGTTCGCCGGGTCTGCCCTGAAAGTGACCGAAGATATTCCGGAGCCCCGCGCGTTCTGACTCTTCACGTACAGCAGCCCACTTCAGAAAAGAGCCGTGGGTGGCGGAGAGTCCTCTCCATCTTCGCTGGGAGTCCAGCATCTCCGGCTCAAGCCAATCGATCTTTTCGACCAGAATCCGGTCGGCAAGCCCACAAGCGGTTCCTTGATCAGCCTGGGCTTCGCAGACAACGATCAACTCGTATGCTGGCTCACTTGCTGGCACTGGTTTCGCCTGCCTTGTCCAGCCAACTCTCACCCACCGTACTCCAGAACTCGCCAGGGCTCATTAAGCCCTTCCACTTCTCGAACTCTGGATGAGCCGTAAGTTTCTCACAACGGGCAAAGCCGTTTTCCGCGAGGAAAGTCATCCGAACCTCATTTGGATCCAGGTAGTTCAGGATGAAGGGTGAGTGACTGGTGGCTACGATTTGTAGCTCGGGCTTTCGCTCTTGAATCTTACGCAATACTTCGATCAGCTTTCCTTGCGCAACAGGATGAAGGGCCAACTCAATATCATCAAGCAATATAAGTCGTGGCTGTGCAGGACCAAGAACCACAGCGAGAAGGCCCAACGCCATCAACGTGCCTTCTCCTGCTGCATTAGCAGACACTCCCTTCGCGCCTTTCATGTCCAACAACAACTGGTTCCCCCACAAAGGCTTCTCAAAAAGAGCCGCATTATTAGTAATTACGACGTCTTCTTGGCTTGGCCTGACACGGACACGTGCACGGTCGATACGAATATGGCGAACGGACGGAACAATCTGCCTCAATGCTTCTTCTATCTCTCGAAAAATCTCGTCTTGGCTCAGCTTATAGTGAGCCAATACAGAGGGAAGACCG
>DASVVJ010000696.1:0-7660 GCA_036389955.1 Myxococcaceae bacterium | reverse complement strand
CGCGTGTCCTTCAGCCTCGCGGCCAGCTGGGTGTACGTGAAGGTCAACCCCACCGCGTTCTTCACCAGGTAGAACTGCAGCTGCGCGACGACGGTCCCTTCCACTTCGAAGGTGTACTCGCGCAGCACGCCGTCCTTGCCGCCGAAGCTGGCCAGCTGCTCGGAGATCAGGATGAAGCCAGGGGCCACCTTGCGCACTCCCGGCAGCATCCGCGCGGCGAACTGCTCCACCGTCTCTCCCTGCCGCGTGGGCTCCACGGACACCACCAGGCTGGAACGGAAGCCCGCCTCCTCCGGGCCCATGGCCACCACCTGGCTGGCGTCGAACCAGCCCTCGGGCAGGGGAATCGTCAGAGGGCCGTGTCGAATCGTCGTGGGGTTTGCCATGGGCCGCGCAGTCTACCCTCGCTTCGCTCAGATCTCCTGCTTGGCGATGTCGTGCTCGCTGTCATCGAACCAGTCGAACAGCTTCGTCACGCCGAACGCCGCCAGGCCGATGGCCAGACCCACCGCCGCGCCCGCCGGGCCACCCCAGGCGCCCGCCGCCGCGCCCACCGCCAGGTAGCCGCCAATGGCCGCGCCCGCCGTGACCGCGCCGCTGGCGATCTGCCAGCCGTTGCCGTTCTGGATGCCCTGGTACACCTCGATGCCGCCAACCACCACGCCCAGACCCGCGGCGAACTTGCCGGCCACCTGGCCCGCCACCGACGGGTTGATGCGCCCGCCCGCCGTGCCCACCGCGCCGCCCAGCGTCAGCCCGCCGCCGGTGCCCCTCACCGCCGTGATGAGGGCGTTGGCGCCGCCGTAGGTGGCGATGCCGCTGCCCACCAGCCCCAGCGCGTCCTTCGCGGCGTTCAGGTAGTTGCCCTGGCTGATGTTGTTGATGAGCGAGCGGCCCGACGTGTAGAGCCCCGCCGCGCCCGTCAGCAGCTGGATGCCGCCGGTGGTGCCGCCGGCCAGCCGCTCGGTGGGCGACAGGCTGATGGTGGGCGACTTCTTCCACTCGGGAACCGGGGTGCGGCTGGTGGCCGGGCCCCCCGTCGGATCCGGCGCGCCGGTGGCCACCGCGTTGTTGGTGGTCAGCGCCTGCTTCAGCCGGGCCAGGCCGTAGTTGTTGGCGCTCACCGCCGCCTTCTGCTCGCCCCGGTCGTTGGCCGCCGCCTGCTCCTGGTGCGCGGTGTGGATGCCCGTGGCCAGCTCGTTGAAGTCACGCACCTGCTGCGACAGCCCGTCCATCGTGGTGGCGCCCAGCGAAGCCTGGTCCGCCGGCAGCCCCTGCAGCTGCTCCAGCGTCTCCATCTTCTGGCCGTTGACGGTGAGCTCCTGGCCCTCGGGGGTGATGGACGCCTTAGCCGTGCCCTCGGGGCCCGTCATCGTCTGCGAGGCGCTCACCAGCTGCGGGCCCTGGTCGGTCTGCACCGCCACCTGCTGCTGCTCCAGCTTGCGCTCTTCACCGTCCTTGGGCTTCTCGGTGGAGGTGGTGTTCTCGGTCACCTCCAGCTCGCCCTGGGCGTTGCGCTTCTCGGTGCGCTCGTACTCGGAGGTGCGGCGCGTGCCGGTGGCATCCGTCTGATCCGAACTCGCGGCGGTGATCTGCCCCTGCTCGTTGTAGGTGCGCGAGGAGTTGCCGCTGATGCTGACCGGGTCGCCCTCCCCGTCCGGGTTGGGCACCTTGCCCTCGGTCGTCTCGGTGACGGTGTTGCCCTCCACCTTCTTACGGGTGACGACGGACAGGTCCGTCTGGCCCTCGACGAAGGTCTGGGTGGCCAGCTCGTTGGGCTTGCTCACCTCGAGCTGCCAGCTCTTGGGCGAGCTGTCGGCGTCGTCGGCCCGCTCCGCGGTCTCGCCCAGGTCCTCGGCGCTCGGCGGCTTGCCATCGGCCGGCGAGTCCACCGCCTTGCTGGTGGTGCCCGTCAGGCGCACGTCGCCCTGCGAGTACGAGGTGCCCGAGGTGACGGTGGCCTTGGCCGGCTCGCCGTCCGGGCCCTTGGCGCCCTCGGGAGGAATGTTGGTGGACTTGATCTCCACCGTGTCGATGGGCCCATCGTCGAAGCGCTCATCCAGCCGGTCGGTGATGCCGTCCTTGTCGTCCTGGCGGCCGTAGGTCTTCTCGGTCTGGGTGATGCCGCTCTGAGCGTCCTGGGTGTAGGAGCTCTGAATCAGCTTGTCGCCGTCCTTGCGCACCGTCGTCTCCGACAGGGACACGTTCGGATCGCGGCTGTTCTTCAGCTCGTCGATGGAGGGCGGAGTCCCGGGGGTGGCCGAGGCGGCCTCCTTCCAGCGGGCCTGGGTGACGGTGGTGGGGCCTTCGGCGCCCTCGCTGGACACGATGCTGCGCTGGGCGTTGCCATCCGGCGTGTACTGGGTGCTGTCCAGGGTGACCTTGTCACCCTCGCGCTGGGCGGTGGTGCGCTCGAGCACCTTGCCCTGCTCGTCCTTCACGACGATGGTGGCCTGGTCCGGCGTCGAGCCGGGCTCCACGGAGACGCCGGGCGGCAGGCTCTTGGGATCCTTCGCCGCCAGCTCCAGCACCTCTTCGGCCTGCTTGCGCGTGTCGGTATCCGTCTGCCGCGTCACGTCCTCGACGTTGGTGCGGTCCTCGGCCACCGTCTGCAGGTCCACCTCGGCGCGCAGCGCCTCGTCCCCGGCGCTCTGGGCGGCCTTCTCCTTGAACTCGGGGCTCAGGTTGGTGATGGCGTCAGCAGCTTCGTAGCGGTTGGCCTCGCGCAGCTGGCTGGCCATCTCCGCGCCCAGCGCCACCGTCTTGGGATCACTCGCGTTGGCCTTGAGCCCATCCAGCACGCGCTGGCGCGCCATCATGTTCTGCGCGGCGTCGAGGATGCCGCCGCCGGTGCCCACCTCGTTGAGCTGGCGCGCAAGGTCCTCGGTGGCCTGGGGACCCGCCATCTCCGCGCTGCCCGCCATGCTCTTCACGATGGCGTTGGCGTCCTCGGCGCTCAGCGACGAGTCGTTCAGCGAGGAGACGATCTGCTCGCGCGACTCGGCGGTCTGGGTCTGCAGCGCCTCGCGGTAGGCCGGATCATTGTTCGCCTTCATCTGGCGCTCCAGCTCCGCGGCGCCCTCCTGCGGGCTGCGGCTGGCGGCCTCGGAGACGCGCTGGGCATCGGCGCGCGCGGCCTCCTGCGGGGTGACGGCGGCCGTCTCTCCGCCCAGCAGCTTCCTCTGATCCGCGGCGCTCAGGCTGCCCGCGTCGAAGATGTCGCGGACCTCGTTGGCCTGGCGGAAGGGCTCGGGCTGGCCGGCATTCTTGGCGGCGGTGTTGGCCGCCTGCTGCGCCTCGATGGCGGCGTTGCCCTTGGCGACCGCGTCCTTCTTGGAGGCGTCGGCGACCGTGCGGGCATCCTGGGCGGCCTTCTGGGTCTTGTCGGCCTCGGCCTTGGCCTGGTCGAACTTGACCTGCGCGGCGTTCACCTGCTGCTTGAGCTCACCCAGGCGCTCCACATCGCCCGGGCGCGGGCCGCGCTGGTCGACCTGCTGGCTCTTCGAGTCGTATGCGCTCTGGGCCGCGTCCAGTTCCTGCTGAGCAGCGGTCTTCTTGTCCTGAGCGGTCTTGTTGACGTTCTGAGCCTGATCCGCCGTCTGCCCATCCCGTCGCGCCGTCACCTGGGCGGAGGCGGCCTCCTTCTGCTTGGCCTCCGCGGCGGCCTTGGCCTTGGCGGCGGCCTCGGCCTTGGCTGCGGCCTCAGCGGCGGCCTTGGCTGCGGCGGCCGCTGCTGCTGCGCGCGCGCGCTCTGCGGCAATCTCCGCCGCACGTTGAGCGGCGGCAGCGGCGGCGGCGTCACTACCAGAAGATCCTACGCGGGGGGGGGCCATGCGAGACTCCAGCGGAATTCGAGCAATTCGGAATCAGAGAAATTATCGATGGAGCCCGTCCCGAGTTCCCACCCTCGTGACGATTTTCCCAAGGAATACAAGGGCCTACAAAACCCCAGGTGTGCTCCAGCGTGCGCTGTACGCGCGCGGCCCGCATCCGGTTACACGCATTATTTGATCAGCCCGAGCACCTGCTGCCGCGCGTCCACGGTGAGCCCGGTGTGCCCGTCCGCCACGCGGGAGAAAGGCACCTCGCGCAGCTTCGCCACCGAGGCCAGGTTCTGCGCGTTGTCCTCGGCGAAGATGAACGGAGAGGGCCCCAGCCCCTTCTTGCTGGCGATCAGAGAGTCCCCAGAGAAAAGCACATCACCCCACAGGTACATGGCGCTGCCCGGCGTGTGCCCGGGCACGTGAATGACGCGCAGCGTCTGGCCATCCGCGCTCAGCTCGTCCCCGTCCTTCACCTCTTCCAGTTTGGCGGGCACGGGAGGCTTGGCCATCGAGCGGGTGAGCCGGCCCACGAGGCTCTTCTGCACGTACTCGCCCCGGATCACCGCGGCCTCGCCCGGGCCCACCACCACCCGGGCCTGGGGGAACAGGTGCGCGCCGCCCCAGTGGTCCACGTGTCCGTGGGTGATGAGCACCGTGTGCACCTGCTCCGGGCGCACGCCCATCGAAGCCAGCTCCGCGAGCAGCTGCTTGCCCTGGGGGTCCATGCCCGTATCTACCAGGGCGGCACCGTTGGGCGTCTTGAGGATCCAGGTATAGGAGTAGCCGTCCAGGTACACGCCGGTCAGCTCCGGCGTCACCGCGATGCGCTCTGGGCCCCGCTTGGGCAGGTGCTGCCAGGCCCACGCGGCCCCCAGCATCACCAACCCCAGGAAGATGAACAGCGCGCGCGCCAGCCTCGATGGCGAGTCCTTGGCCACGCGCTAGCTGACCACCTGGTTACGGCCGCCCTTCTTGGCCCGGTACAGGTTGGCGTCCGCCACCTTGATGAACTGAGTGGGCTCGGTCATGTCGCGCGTCATGTCCGCCAGGCCGATGGAGATGGTGACCGGGATCTCCTTGTCCTCGAAGACGAACTGCTTCTCCTCGATCATCTTCCGGATCTTCTCGGCGAACATCCGCGCCTTATCCAGCCCGTCCTCGGGCATCACCAGCGCGAACTCCTCGCCGCCGTAGCGCGCGAAGCACTGCTCGCGCCGCACCAGGCGCTTGATCGACTGCGCCAGCTCGCGCAGCACGTGGTCACCCGCCAGGTGCCCGTGCACGTCGTTGATCTTCTTGAAGTGGTCGATGTCGAACATCATCAGCGACAACGGCCGGTGGTAGCGGTGCGAGCGCCCCATCTCCCGCTCGAGGTACTCGAGGAAGTAGCGCTTGTTGCTCACCCCGGTGAGACCGTCCGCGATGGTCAGCGTGTAGATGGTCTCGTGGTACTGCGTCTCGATGTTGTCGCCGTCCAGGAACTTGAAGATGGACCCGCCCACCTTGACCAGGTCTCCGCTGCGCAGCGGCTGGGGGCTGAGCACCTCCTGATCATTCAGGTAGGTGCCGTTGGTGGAGCCCAGGTCCTCGACGAACATGCGCCCCTGCTTGCTGCTGATGCGCGCATGACGCCGGGACACGTTGTCCAGGTCCACGACGATGGTGTTGTTCTCGTCGCGTCCGATGGTGAGGTCCACGTCCTCGAGCACGTACTTCTTGCCCAGCTCGGGACCGTGGATCTGCACCAGGCAGCAGTCCCGGTTGACCGCGCTCCGGACGTTCAACGTGGAAATCTTGGTGACCCGAGTTTCGTCGGCAGCCATCGGAAACAGGAATATCACGCTGCCACGGTAGAAGCCATGTAGGTACAGCCCGCCACACCCAATGAGTAGGAGCCCCGGGACTCCGGGCCCCCTGGCGGCCGGGGATTGAACCTAAGGGGGGGGCAAGCGTCCTTCAGCCTCCAGGGTAGGAAAGCCGCGCGGTTGGACACTCAACGAACGGCGACAAGGCCGCTGCGCCAGCCTTGTCGGGCGGAGACTCGCGGCTAAGGTGCCGCGCCATATGGCAAAACTGCTGGCAATGATTCTGGCGGGTGGGGCGGGAACGCGGCTGGAGCCGCTGACCCGGGAGCGGGCGAAGCCGGCGGTGCCCTTCGGCGGGCGCTACCGGATCATCGACTTCGTCCTCTCCAACTTCGCGAACTCGGGCGTGTACCAGATGAAGGTACTCACCCAATACAAGAGCGACTCGCTCAACAACCACCTTTCGCGCACCTGGAGGATGACGGCCTTCCTGGGGCACTACGTCGAGTCGGTGCCCGCGCAGATGCGAACCGGCATGGACTGGTACAAGGGCAGCGCGGACGCCATCTACCAGAACCTCAACATCGTCACCGACGAGGAGCCCGACTACATCTTCGTCTTCGGCGCGGACAACGTGTACCGCATGGACGTGCGGCAGATGCTCGACTTCCACCGGGAGAAGAAGGCGGCCTGCACGGTGGCGGCCATTCCGGTGCCGATCGAGGAGGGACGCGACTTCGGCATCATCGACGTGGGGCCGGACGGGCGGATGCTGCAGTTCCTGGAGAAGCCGAAGAATCCGCCGCCCATGCCGGGCAACCCGAAGATGTGCCTGGCGTCGATGGGCAACTACCTGTTCAGCACCGACGTGCTGGTGAAGGAAGTGGTGCGCGACGCGGCGAACGAGGCCAGCGCGCACGACTTCGGCAAGTCGATCATCAGCGAACTGTACAAGAGCTCGCCGGTGTACGTGTACGACTTCGAGAAGAACATGGTGCCGGGCCAGGAGGAGAAGGAGCGCGGCTACTGGCGCGACGTGGGGAACATCGACGTGTACTACCAGTCCAACATGGACCTGGTGGAGGTGGACCCCATCTTCAACCTCTACAACGACAAGTGGCCCATCTACACGCAGCCCAACAACCTGCCGCCGGCCAAGTTCGTGTTCGCCGACCAGACGAGCAAGCGGGTGGGTAACGCCACCGACTCGCTGGTGTCCGAGGGCTGCATCCTGTCGGGCAGCCACGTGAACCGGTCCATCCTCTCGCCCAAGGTGCGCGTCAACTCGTTCTCGGAGGTGGAGGACTCGCTGCTGTTCGAGAACGTGACGATTGGGCGGCGCTGCCGCATCCGCCGGGCGATCATCGACAAGAACGTGGAGATCCCTCCGGGGACGACGATTGGGTACAACCTGGAGGAGGACAAGCAGCGCTTCCACGTGACGGCGGGCGGGGTGGTGGTCATCCCCAAGGGCATGAAGGTGGCCTGAGCCCGTGGAAGTGCCCGGCCTGAGCCTGCGTCTGGCGACCGAGGCGGATCGGCGCGAGCTGTGGCGGATTCACACCGCCGCGGTGGCGGCGTTCTGCCCGGGGGCCTACTCGCCGCTGGAGGTGAGGACGTGGGTGGATCTGCTGCGGCCGGACGGCTACCTGCGGGCGGACGTGCCACGCACGGTGCTGGTGGCCGAGCGGGGCGCGCGCCTGGTGGCCTTCGGGCAGTTGGAGGCGGAGCTGGGCGAGTTGGAGGCGCTCTACGTGGAGCCCGGTGAGGCGGGCCACGGGGTGGGCTCCACGCTGCTGGCGACGCTGGAGGCGATGGCGTGGCGGGCGGGAGCGCGGACGGTGAACCTGGACGCGAGCCTCAACGCGGAGCCCTTCTACCGGGCGCGGGGCTACCTGCGGATGCACGCGGCCAAGCGGGTGCTCACCCCCGAGGTGCAGCTGGCCTGCGTGAGGATGCAGAAGCGGCGCCCCACCCTCCCTCTCCCGCTGGGAGAGGGCCGGGGTGAGGGTTCCACGCGCCCCAGTGCCG
>DASVVJ010000695.1:0-6717 GCA_036389955.1 Myxococcaceae bacterium | reverse complement strand
ACCTCGATGCCGGCCGCGTGCAGGGCCTTCACCATGGACTTGAACTCGGCTACCTGCGAGCCCGGAGTGCGGCGGCTGGCGTAGCGCTGCTCGGGAGCGAAGTAGTTGAGGGTGCTGTAGCCCCAGTAGTTGGACAGGCCCTTGTCGTTGAGGAACGAGTCGTCGGCGGACTCGTGCACCGGCAGCAGCTCCACCGCGGTGACGCCCAGCTTGAGCAGGTGCTCGATGACGGCCGGGTGAGACAGGCCCGCGTAGGTGCCGCGCTGGTGCTCGGGCACGCCAGGGTGGCGCATGGTGAGGCCGCGCACGTGTGCCTCGTAGATGACCGTTTTACGCCAGGGCACATCCGGGCGCCGGTCATTGCCCCAGTCGAAGAAGTCGCTCACCACCACGCCCTTGGGCACGCCCCGGGCGCTGTCCTGCTCGTCGCGGGCCAGGTCCTGGTCCTTGTGGCCCAGCGTGTAGCCGAACACGGGCTGCTTCCAGTCCACCTCGCCGTGGAGCGCCTTGGCGTACGGGTCTACCAGCAGCTTGTGCGGGTTGCAGCGGTGGCCCTGCGCGGGCTCGTACGGCCCGTGGACGCGCAGGCCGTACAGGGTGCCTGGCTCCATGCCCGGCACGAAGCCGTGCCAGACGAACTCGGTCACTTCGGGCAAGTCAAAGCGCTCGATCTCCCGCGAAGGATCCGCCGGATCGAACAGACACACCTCAATCCGTGTCGCCACCTGCGAGTAGACCGCGAAGTTCACGCCCGTGCCGTCATACGTCGCCCCACGCGGGTAAGGCTTACCCGGCCACACTTCGATTCCCATAACGCCCGTCCATCCCCTTGGTTGTGAAACGCTGCCTGAAGGTGAGGGCACATCCGCTCACCTTCAAGGATGACTAGCGGGGCAAATGCGCCGGATGTGATCGCGTGGACACCTGGGACAGAGCCTGGACATGGCTCGCAAGGAGACCGAGCCACCGGGCGGGCCAGGAGCGGCGGGAGGGCGGATCCCCTTGGTCCCATGCTGTCTGGCACCCAACTTCCTCGGCGGGAGAAGAGGAGCCGAGTCCATGCGAAACGTCATCCTGGCTGCAGCACTTGCATTCACCTTCGGTCTGTCCTTTGCCGGCCATGCTCAGCAGGCGGGCGGGGGAGCAGGCTCAGGCGCTGGAGCTGGCGCTGGAGCCGGCGCGTCAGCAGGTGCCGCGGGAGGGACCGCCGGCGCCGCGACGACCACGGGAGATCAAGGAACAGGACCGAGCGGAGGCGGAGCGCTGTCTGGTCCGGCGACGACGGGAGGCTTCTCGGTCGTGACGGGCCAGTCCCAGGGCAATGTGGCGGGCCCGGGAGCGCAGACGGGCGGCACGGGAGGCTCGGGGCAGGCGGGCAGCGCGGCGGGCACGGGGCAGACGGCGGGAGGCGCGACGGGCACCGGCCAGAGCTTCATGGGAACGGGGGATCAGGCCAGCGGCGCGGCGACGGGTGGAGGCCAGACGCTGTTCGGAACGGGTGATCACGGCGCGGGCACGGGCGGCGCGGGCGGTGCGGGCACCGCTCCCCTCAACTCGGGCACGGGCATCGTCAACTCGGGCACGGGCAACGTCAATTCCGGCACGGGGATCGTCAACTCGGGCACGGGTGGAGCGGGCACGGGCGGAGCGGGCACGGGCGGAGCGGGCACGGGCACGGGCGCCAGCGGCACGGGCACGGGCGGAGCCGGCACGGGTACGGGCGACACGGGCACGGGCGTCAGTGGTGCAGGCGGAACGGGCACGGGTACGGGCGCTAGCGGCTCGGGTACGGGCACGGGCACCGGCGCGAGTGGCACCGGCACGGGCGCCAGTGGAGCGGGCGGCACGGGTACGGGCGCTGGCACGGGCGGTGGCATGGGTGTCGGCACCACGGGAGCGGGTACGGGTGCTGGCGCTACGGGAGCGGGCACGGGTGCTGGCGCTACGGGAACGGGCGGCGGCGCAACGGGGACCGGTGTTGGTGGCGCGGGCACCACGGGTGTCGGCGGGGCAGGAACGGGCACGGGCGGCACGGCGGTGCTCACCCCGGACGCGGCCCGGGCCGAGATCGCCCGTCTGCAGGCCGAGGTGAACCGGCTGCGCGGCGAGCTCGACAACGCGCGCGAGGTGCGCCAGGGCGGAGACCAGGGGGGAACGGGCACCGGCGGCTCGGGCGCCGCGGACATGGAGCAGATGGCCGTGGCGAGCGCCATCTTCGAGGGCCGTGTCAGCAACGTCTCCAAGAAGGCCGTGGAGGTCATCGACCGGGAGACGGGCGAGACCTACGTGCTGCGCGTGACAGAGGACACGCAGGCCAAGCGCGGCAACCGGCGCATCCCGGTGACGCGCATCAGCGAGGGCAGCCAGGTGCGCGCCTCGTTCGACCTCATCGCCGGGGACACCATCGCGACGGAGATCGAAGTGCTCCGCCGCGGCCGCCGTTAGACTTTGGGACAAGGCATCTCCCGGGTGCCGGACAGAGACAATGTCCAGTCCCGGAAGGTTCCTGCCCGAAACGTGTGACTGCGCACTTCCCCGTGACGAGCCGGGTGTGATCCGGCCGCCGGTTGGCCAAGGTGCGCACCCGTTTCCTACCGATCGCGGCGCAGGGGTACCCGGAGGGGGCTCAGCACCGCGATCACTCACGAAGGGAGAGCAGCACATGAAGCGCACGATTCAGGGATTCCTCCTTGCCGGCTCGCTGGTCCTCGGGGGCACCGCACTTGCCCAGAGCGGCGGGACGCAGGGCAACATGCAGGGCGGTACCCAGGGCAGCATGCAGGGCGGCACCCAGGGCCAGACGATGAAGGACGCCAACGCCAAGGCCGGTAAGCCGATGGCCAAGGGCGGCATGATGGAGCACATGGGCTTCGCGGTGCCCGCCGACGAGAAGGCCTTCCTCGAGCGGCTGCACCACATCAACCAGATGGAGATCCAGCTGGGCCAGGTGGCGCAGAAGAACGGCCAGAGCCAGGACGTGAAGTCCTACGGTGAGATGCTGGTCAAGGACCACACCGCGATGGACCAGAAGGTGATGGCGTATGCCCAGTCGAAGGGCCACAAGCTGGCCAACACGCCCAAGCCGCTGAACGAGGTGGAGCGCAAGGCCATGGCTGCCGAGAAGGCCGCCGCGGACAAGCTCCAGTCGCTCACGGGCATGGCCTTCGACTCCTGCTTCCTGGCGCACATGGTGGGCGACCACGACGCGGCCCTGGGCAAGGTGATGGCGGCTCAGCAGAGCTTCACCGAGGGCGAGGTGGCCACGCTGCTCCAGGACACCTCCCGGTCCGTGACGGCTCACCGCCAGCAGGCCTACTCGCTGCTGGGCCGTAACAGCCCGGCGGTGGGCATGGGCGTGGGCGGCGCTGGTGGCACCACCGGCTCCACCGGCACCACCGGCTCCATGAACCACGGCGGCCACATGAACACCGGCATGGGCGGCACGGGCGACATGGACAAGAACCAGGGCGGCGCCGCCGGCACCCAGGGCACCACCCCGGACAAGAAGAAGTAACAGACGCCCCACAGCGGGTACGCGCGCTGGCTCCTCGAGGGCCAGCGCGCGGGCTTCACTTCACGCCGCGGCGGCGGCGCGGTCCAGCGAGTGCCAGGTGCCCACGGCCCAGTCCTGCTCTTCCGGGTCGTCGAAGCTCACCACGCACAGCGCGCGCCGGGTGCCCGAGTGGCACAGCGCCGTGAGCCGGCACTCTCCGGGCGCCATCTGCAGCGAGGCCCGGCCACTGACGCGGGCGCCATGGTGCTCCAGCTCCAGGATGCGCCGCTCGGGGCTGACGGGGGCAATGTCCTCCGCGTCCTCCAGCGGCACGAAGCGCACGGTGCGGCGATGATCTCTCGCCACCCAGCTTCCATCTCCCAGGCGCTCCTCGGCCAGTGAGCCCGGGATGCGGATCTCCCAGCCCTCGGGCAGCACCACCTGCACCGAGCCCCGGCGGTAGCCGATGCGCGGGCCCTCGGCGGCCTGATTGGCGCGCTGGCTCACCTCTTCCGCCAACGTGCCTCCCTTGCCCAGGTAGCCGAGCACCTCCTGCCACTCGCGCCACGGGTAGTTCAGCTCCGGCGCCTCGCGCCAGGCCTGCTCCAGCAGCTGCGCCACGTTGCGCAGCAGCCGGCGCTCCTCCTCGAGCAGCGGCGGGCGCCACACCACGTCCGTCCACAGGCGGCTGAGCGCGCGGCCCAGGCGCGACGTGGCGTTCACGCCCGGCTCCCACCAGGGGAACACGTCCTTGCCACGCGAAGGCTCCTCGCGCACCGTGCGCAGCCACGCCTCATCGCGCGGGCCCAGCGGCGTGAGCAGCGCGCCCGGGTGCTCGAAGACATGGCCGAAGCGCATGGACAGTGCCAGGCCCGAGCGCCCCCGCTGGCGCATGTCCAGCACCTGCCCGGCGACATCCCTCAGCCAGGCGAGCATCCGGGCCTCCAGCGGCCCCGCGTCTCCGGTGTGGAAGTAGCCGGTGGGGTCTCCCACGTCCTCGGTGGGGTTTGGCTCCGCCCAGGTGATGTGGAGCACCTCGCCCATGCGCTTGAGCAGGTCACACACGAAGCGGTGGTAACCGGGGCCCACCGAGGCGGTATCCGCCCGCACCACCAACCGGGCCTGCCCCGCGGCCAGCACGGCGACGTCTCCCGCGGCGGGATGCAGGCGCAGCAGCAGCAGGGGCGAGCCCTCGGGGCCCTCGACCAGGCGGGAGTGCTCCAGCAGCTCGCCCGCCACCTCCTGGAACCAGTGTTCCACGCGGCGCAGCCAGAGCTCCGGCTCCTCGGGGGGCGAGAAGAAGTGCTCCCCGCCTTGATATCGACCTGCCAGCAACAGCTTGATTCCCATCACTCCTCGCTCGGTTCCCAGTGGGTTTCAGGGGAACGGATGACTCACGGGAGTTATGTCGGCCAGGGAGCGATGGCGCCACGGGTTCCGCCCTATTCCCATGCCCACGGGCTCCACGGTGCGCCTGGTTACCCGGCGCGCGAGGGCGGAACGCACTGCGGGCAAGAATGCCAGCCCTCCCCAGGGCTCCCCATTCTTGAGGTGAGACCAGCTGGAGGGAGCCATGAGCCAGAAAGATGTGCTGAATATTCCCTTGCCGGAGACCCCGCACCCAGGCCGCACCGCCCACTCGGACGAGGAGCGCGCGCCGAGCGCTCCGCCGATGCGTCCCTCCGAGGGGCCTGCGGGAACACCCGGGCTACCGGGACACCCTCACCACGAGCCACGCGTCATCACCCCGCAGCCCTCGTCGATTCCCTATCCGGGCGTCGGGGTGAGCTGAGAGTCACCTGCGGCGCTAGGGAGCCCGGAGTGCTCAGCCGCTTCGGGCCTTGCGGATGGGCAGGAACTCGGGGCGCCACATGCGCGCCTCGAGGTGGCCCTCCAGGTCCTCCGGCAGCGTCTCCGCGGCCACGCCTTCCTTCTGCGCCTGGCGGATGACCGCCACGGCGACCTGTTTGCTGGCCACGCGGATCTTGTCCATCCGCGGGTACAGGCCGCCCTGGGCCAGCCGGCCCTTGTCCACGAACTCGGCCAGTGCCAGCGCCGCCGCCGTCAGCATGCCGTCCGTCACCCGCCGCGCCCGGCTGGTGAGCACGCCCAGCCCCAGCCCCGGGAAGATGAAGGCGTTGTTGCCCTGGCCCACCGGGTGCGCCACCCCGTTCCACAGCACGTCGTCGAACGGGCTGCCCGTGGCCACCAGGCCCTTGCCGTCCGTCCAGCGGTACACGTCCTCGGGCAGCGCCTCGCTGTTGGCCGTGGGGTTGGAGAGCGCGAACACCACAGGGTAGGGCGTGTTCACCGTCACCGCGCGAACCACCTCCTCGGTGAAGGCGCCGCGCTGGCCCGACAGGCCCAGCAGCACTGTCACCTTCGCCTCCCGCACCGTCTCCAGCAGGCTGGGAATGGTGCCCTGCAGCTTCCACCCGGCCACGCGCGAGGGCTCGTGGGCGAACTCCAGCTTGTACGGCTCCAGCCCGCGCCGGTCCTTGAGGATCAGCCCCTTGGAGTCGATCAGGAAGATGCGCTGCCGGGCCTGCTCCAGCGAGAGCCCCTGCAACTGCAGCCCCCGGACGATCTGCCGCGCCACGCCCACGCCACCCGCGCCCGCGCCGTGGACGAGGAACGTCTGCTGTGCCAGGTCGCGCTGGCTGCACCGCGAGGCGGCCAGCAGCCCCGCGAGCACCACCGCGCCCGTGCCCTGAATGTCGTCATTGAGCGAGGGCACCATGTCCCGGTACCGGTCCAGCACGTCGAACGCCTTCTGCTTGCTGAAGTCCTCCCACTGCAGCAGCACGTTCGGGAAGCGGCGCTGCAGCGCCGTGACGAAGCGGTGGATGAAGTCGTCGTACTCCTTGCCCTCCATGCGCGGCCGCCGCACGCCCAGGTAGAGCGGGTCCTCGAGCAGGTCCTTGCGGCTGGTGCCCACGTCCAGCTCCACTGGCAGTGTGACGGCCGGGTCGATGCCCGCCGCCGCCGTGTACAGCGACAGCTTGCCGATGCAGATGGCCAGGCCGCCGAAGCCCTGGTCGCCGATGCCGAGGATGCCCTCGTTGTCCGTGGCGACGATGAGCTGCACGTCCGGAAACGGCGTGTTCTCCAGCAGCGAGTCGATCTGATCGATGTTCTCGGGGTTCACCACCAGCCCGCGAGGGTAGCGGTAGATGCGGCTGAACTGCTCCACCGCCTGCGCCACCGTGGGCGTGTAGATGATG
>DASVVJ010000694.1:0-1797 GCA_036389955.1 Myxococcaceae bacterium | reverse complement strand
GCGGGAGGGGCGGCTATGCGGCCTGGGCCTGCGGACTCGTTTTGTCCTCTTTGCCGAAGGCTAAGCGCCTACGGTCGGCGCCGAGCTTGGCGAGATAAGCGGCCGCGGCCATGACCAGGGTCATGTGACGGTGCCAGCCGTGCCAAGAGCGCGCTTCGCAGTGATCGAGCCCGAGGTCGTCCTTGGCTCTCTGGAAGGCCTGCTCGATGCTCCAGCGCAGCCCGGCCGCCCCTGCAAGTTCAGCAAGCGAGGTGCCCTGGGGGGCGTAGGCGAAGTAGTAGGCCATTGCCTCTGGATCGTGCCGGCTCTTGCGGACCAGCAGCCAGCGCTCGAAGCCCTCGGCCGTGCCCCAGCTCAAAGGCGCCCGGGCCCAGTGATACAGACGTGGTCCCTTGGCGCCCTCGCCAGCACTCAGGGTGTGCCAGTCTTCCTCTGGCATCGCGGCCGCCATGGCCGCGGGGTCGGTCTGGACGGGGATCCAGCCGTCCAGAAAGCGCACCGCCTGGTTCGAGCGCACGGCAAGCACATAGGGCTGACCACGCTCCTCCAACCGCCGCCGGAGCTGGAAGTCCGACCCGTAGACCGCATCCGCCAGCACCCAGGCGCAGGGCAGCCCCGCGTCCAAGGCCCGGACGATCATCTCGCGTGCCAAGGCTGGCTTGGTGGCGAACGCCACCTCAGTCGGGATGGACGCACCGTCTCGGCGCGCCTCATTCTCCGCCCACTCCTTCGGCAGGTAAAGCTGGCGGTCGATCAGCGCGTGCCCCCACCGGCTGGCGTAGGCGGCGAACACCCCCACCTGGCAGTTCTCCACCCGGCCCGCCGTCCCGGAATACTGGCGCGCCACGCCCACGGAGTGCCGCCCTTTCTTCAGAAAACCCGTCTCGTCGATCACCAGCACGCCCGCGGGGTCGCCGAGCGCCTGGGCCAGGTAATCCCTAACACGGTCGCGCAGCGCGTCGGCCCGCCACACGCTGCGCCCCAGAAGAGACTGGATGCGGTAAGGCCGCTCCAGTCCCGCCTGCTCCGCCAGCATCCAGCCCGTCTTGCGCTCAGCCGGCGACAGCAGCCCATCAATGAAGGCCTCCGCCGCCCGGCGCGTCTCAGCCCGCCCAAAGGCCGGCGCCACGTGCCTCTTCAGCGCCTCAAGCTCGGTCCGCCAATCGACCAGAGCCCCCGTCCACTCCGCCACCGCCATGGCCCACACCTCCCCGGCAACGGAGGGACTTCAGTATATTTATCCAGAAATTGCAACTGTAGTACTAGTTGTTTGGTAGTGGAACATTGTTGGGATCAGGTGCGTTGCGCGATCGAGGACTGGGCGTGGAGCTTTGACGGCCTGGCCGTGTCCGGCCCGACGAGGAGGTCCTGAGGCCCTCCATTCACCCCAACGCCCGCACCACTCCGGCCGTCCGTCGGGAGATTGCCAGTTCCTTGGAGCCTTCGGGCGTGCTGGCCCGGCGCTTTGGCGTCTCTGCCGAGACCATCCGCAAGTGGCGCAAGCGCGGGCCCGAGGCCTGTCAGGACCGCTCGGCCCGGCCTCACAAGCTGCCCTGGAAGGCCACCGGGGAGGAGCGGGCCATTGTCTGTGCCCTGCGGGAGGCCACCGGCTTTCCGCTCGATGACCTCACCTTCGTGGTCACGCACTTCCTGCCGCACCTGAACCGCGACGCCGTGTACCGCATCCTCAAGGCCGAAGGGCTGAACCGCCTGCCGCCCGCCCAGCAGCACAAGCGCGAAAGCGGCACGTTCAAGGACTACGACCTCGGGTTCATTCACATGGACATCAAGCACCTG
>DASVVJ010000693.1:0-2301 GCA_036389955.1 Myxococcaceae bacterium | reverse complement strand
GTCACGGAGGCTGGTGTTGACGCGCGCGGTGACCAGCTCGCGGTCCTCCGGATGCACCGCCAGCGGGAAGTCCTTGTAGAACGAGCCAGGAGCCGCATCCGAGGGAATCGCGAAGATCTGCTTGCAGCGCGGATCGAAGCGCAACGTGTCCGTCGCGATGTCCCAGTCCCACGTCCCCAGGTGCGAGCCCTCCAACGCGAGGGACAACCGCTGCTCGCTCTCTTCGAGGCGGCTGCGCACCAGCTTCTGCTCGTGGATGTCGGTGGCGATGCCCAGCCAGAAGCGCCCCGACCCTTCCGGCTGCTTCATCGGCACGGACCGGACGCGGTGCCAGCGATAGGCACCGTCCGCTCGGCGGAGCCGAAGCTCGAGCTCGACGGGCGCTTGGGAGATGCCCGCTGCTTGCCATGTGGCCATGGCCTCGGGGATCTCGTCCGGATGCAGCACCGCGCTCCAGGCCGCGGCGCCCAACAGGCTCTCGGGGAGGCCGGTGAAGGAGTACCAGACAGGGTTGAAGTAGTCCGGCTCCGCCGCGTGGACAGAGGTCCACACAATCTGGGGCATTGCTGCCGCGAACGTGCGAAAGAGCAGCGCGCTGTCAGGCGAGCCAGCGGCCGTCGGGGGACTTTCTGGCATCGGCGGCCGGAATCACCTGGCCAGGGGGCCCCCGTCAATGAGAACCCACACCCACGCCCTGGCACTGTCGTACAATGGTCAACGCCCGCATGCCTCGTCTCCTCCCTCTCCTCCTGGTCTTCACCCTGAGTGCTCTCGGGTGTGAACGCAGGGAAACGGCTCCTCCCGCGGCCCCGGTGGCCACGAAAGAGAGCCCGGCTCCGGCTCAGCGTGGGCCGATCCTGATCGGCACGGTGGGCAGCCTCACGGGCCCCGAGGCCTCGTTCGGCACTCCGGTGCGCGACGGCATTCAGTTCGCGGTGGAGCAGGTGAACGCCGCCGGTGGGGTGAAGGGGCGCAAGGTGGAGCTGCGCACCTATGACAGCCAGGGACGCCTGGAGGACTCGGTGAGCGCCGCGCAGCGCCTGGTCAACAAGGATCGGGTGCTGCTCATCCTGGGCGAGGTCTCCTCCTCCGCCTCGCTGGCCATCGCGGATGTGGCGCAGGCGGCCGGCGTGCCCATGGTGACGCCGTCGGCCACCCATCCGGATGTGACTCGCAAGGGCGACTACATCTTCCGCACCTGCTTCATCGATCCGTTCCAGGGCCAGGCCATGGCGCGCTTCGCCCGCGAGAGCCTGAAGCTGGAGCGCGTCTCCATTCTTCAGGATGGGCGCAACGCGTATTCGCTGGGGCTAAGCCAGGCCTTCCAGCAGGCCTTCACCCGGCTGGACGGGACGATTGTCTCGATCGAGGGCTATTCGAAGGGCGACACGGACTTCCGGGCGCCGCTGCTCGCGGTGAAGAAGATGAAGCCCCAGGCGCTGTATGTGCCCGGCTTCTATGGCGAGGTGGGCATCATCGCCCGGCAAGCGCGGGAGGTCGGCCTGCAGTTGCCCATCCTGGGCGGGGATGGCTGGGAGTCCGAGCGCTTGCTCCAGTTGGCTGGCAACGCGCTGGAGGGCAGCTACTACTCGACGCACTACGCGGTGGACAACCCGTCACCGGAGCTGCAGCGCTTCGTCACCGCGTACCAGGCGCGCTATGGCCACGCGCCGGATGTCTCCGCGGCGCTGGGGTATGACGCGGCCCGGGTGGCGCTGGCGGCGATGGAGCGGGCCGAGAGCCTCACGGGCCCGGCCATCCGGGATGCGCTGGCGAAGACGAAGGACTTCCCCAGCGTCTCGGGCACCATCAGCCTGGACGCGAATCGCAACCCGGTGAAGCCCGCCGTCATCTTGAAGATCCAGGAGGGCAAGCGCGTGTTCGCCGCCGCCGTGACGCCCTGAATTGACGCAGCGCGTTCGGATGACGCACCTCCGGCAACACGGCCTCGGCTCGCCAGAGTGCCCGCTCCCGGAGCGATCGGGTTCATCGATACCCGGTGGGTAGTTCTCCGATAGGGGTTGCCGGCTTTTACGGCTATCTTCCGCGCACCTTCGGCAAGGAGGCCGGCAATTCGTATCGGAGTCCCACGAGAGATCCTCCCGGGTGAGCGGCGTGTCGCCGCGACGCCGGAGTCCATCCGCAAGCTGCGCGAACTCGGCTTCGAGGTCCAGGTCGAGAAAGGCGCGGGCACTGACTCGGGCATCTCGGATGACGCCTACGTCGCGGCGGGCGCCTCGCTCGCCGAGTCCGTGGACGCCCTGTGGAAGGCCGCCGACGTCATCGTGAAGGTGCGGCCTC
>DASVVJ010000692.1:0-18615 GCA_036389955.1 Myxococcaceae bacterium | reverse complement strand
AAGGCCATCAACCGCAGCGGCAAGTATTACGTCGAGGTAGGTGGCAGCACCGTCGCCACCATCGAGAGCGGAAAGATCTACAAGGGTGGCTCCACCTGGGCCTCCGTGAGTGATGCCCAGCGCATGTTCGACTGCCCGGACACGGTGGCCGCTACGTTGTGGGTGCTTACCAAGAACGGCAACCTGTAGGCCCGCAGTGAAGAAGGGCTCCCGGTGTGTGACCCGGGAGCCCTTTTCATTTCCGCTTCGGGGCGGCTCCTGCTCCCCGGCCCGTGGGCTCAGGGGGCAGGCTGGAAGCGCGGACTAGCGCTCGGCCGTGTTGCGGCCCTGCGTCGTCGTCGTCTTGCCCGGCGCCTTCTGCGCCACCGCCGTGGAGACCGTGAAGACCAGGTCGTCACGATCGTCGTAGCCGCCCGCCGTGCAGCTGCCCGCCGTGGTGCTGAAGCGGAAGTTGCCGCGCACCGCCTGCTGGCCGGTCGCCGTGGCGTCCGGGTTGAACGTGCGGGTGAACGTGTAGTACCCGCGCGTGCCCGGGCAGCTCAGGCCCGTCACCAGCGCCGTCCACGTCGGCGTCGCCGCGGTGGGGTTCTTCGAGTAGTACAGGTCCAGCTTGTCCGACGAGCTGTAGCAGAACGCGCGGATGTCGACCGTCACGGCCTTGCCCGGGGCCAGGTTGCCCTGATCCACCGTCTTGATGGTGATCTGCTCCAGGCTCTCGTCCGTGCCGTAGGTGCCGGAGTTGCCGTCGGCGCAGGTGCTGCCCAGCGTGTTGGGACGGTTGAGCTCGTTGCCGCCGCTCATCGTGCCGCGGCCCTTGACGGCGGTGGCGCCGGTGTCACAGCCGCACGCGGCGGTGCAGCTCGGCACCTTGAGGGTGGCGTTGTAGGCGGCCACCTGCGGGGTGCAGACGTTCGCCGTGGTGAAGCTGGCCGAGGCGCTGTAGGCGCTCACGCCGCACGAGTCCTTCGCGCGGGCCCGCCAGTAGTATGTGGTGTTGGCGCTCAGCGCCGGGCTCACCGTCCAAGCGCTGGAGGCCAGCGCGGTGTTGGAGCGGACGATGTTGGTGAAGGCCGCGTCGGTGGCCACCTGCACCTCGTAGGCCGTGGCGCCCGCCACGTCGCTGAAGTCCAGCGGGGTGGCGGAGGCAACGCCCGTGGCGCCGTTGGCCGGCGAGGACAGCGTGGGCGCCGCCAGCGTGGTGCAGCCGCGCGTGGTGAAGGTGCGCGCGGTGGACCAGGCGCTGGAGCCGCCGCAGCCGTTGGTCGAGCGGACACGCCAGTAGTAGGTGGTGTTCACGTTCAGCGCCGGGGCCACCGTCCACGCGCTGGCGCTCAGGCCCGAGCCCGAGGCCACCACGTTGGTGAAGGCCGAGTCGGTGGCCACCTGCACCTCATAGGTGGCGCCCGTCACGTCGCTCCAGTCCAGCACCGCGGCCAGCTCAATGCCCACGGCGTCCGAGGCCGGGGAGGCCAGGGCCGGCGTGGTGGGCGAGGCGCAGGAAGGCGTCACGCACTGGCAGGCGCTGCCCGGGCCGTAGCAGGCGGCGCTCGAGCCGGCCGGCACGATCGAGTAGCAGTACTGGCGGCCGTTGGCGACCTCGTTGTCCACGTAGCTGGTGCCCGTCACGGTGGCGACCTTCGCCTTGCCGAAGTCGCAGCCGGCGAAGCCCTCGGTCTTCATCACCCAGTAGGCGCTGGCGTTCGTCACGCCCGTCCAGCTCAGGTTCACCTGGCTGTCACCCGGGGTCAGCGTGGCAGCGGGGGCCGCGCTGGGGCCGGTGGCGCAGCCGGCCTTCACGGGGGCCGGGGTGCCGCAGGCGATGTTGTGGCGGTTGAAGGCCGCGTAGATGGCCGTCATGTGCGGCGTGCCGTCGCTCAGGTTGCCGTTGTCGTCGTCCGCGGCCAGCCAGGACATGTAGCCGTTGGTGGCGCCGCAGCCGTTCGAGGTGCCCGCGGTGCAGTCACAGGCGTGCCACGTGCCGATGTTGCCGCTGCCCTGGTAGAAGACCTTGTTGGCGACGATGAAGGCGGTGTTCGAGTCGTAGTTGTACGGCGCGGCGCGCAGATCGCGGGCCACGAGGTCCCACGCGGCCTGGCGCGCGGGGGCGGCGGCGCAGTGCACCTGGCGGCCGCAGGGGCCGGTGCTGGAGCTGCAGCGCGGGCACACGTGGTTCTGCGGCGTGTCCGGCGTGTTGTCCGAGTGCTTGGCCCAGTCCGCGTCACGCACGCCCGAGCAGTTGGTGGCGCAGTGCGGAGAGCCGGCAACCTGAGACTCGTTCACGTTCACGCCCGTGCCGTCCGCCGTCATGCCGCAGCCCTTGTCCGGAGACTGGAAGAAGCCGTGGCCCACGCACGAGGTCTGCAGACGGTAGATGGCCGCGATGTCCGCGTAGCCCTCGGAGGAGTTGGACAGCGAGCCGTTGGCATCGAAGTCGTCCATGCCGTGGCCCCACTCGTGGTCGAACACGGCGCCGATCTCACCCGTGTTCCGGCAGCCACCGCCGCTGCGGTAGAAGTTCACCGAGGAGCCGTTCCAGAAGGCGTTGCAGGTGCTGTTGATGTTGACGTTGGACAGCAACTGGCCCTGGAGCCAGGTGTTCGTCGGCAGCCAGCCGCGGGCCTGCTCGGCCAGCTTGTTCAGCTCGTAGAAGGAGGAGCGCGCCGCGGCGGTGTTGCCCGTGCCGCCGCCGGTGCCGCCGGTGCAGTCGTGGTTGCCGTTGACGCCGCCCAGGTTGATGTCGCCGGTGGCGGACGCGGCGCTGACGGCGCCGCACGAGTCGCTGATGCGCACGTACTTACCGGCCAGCGTGGTGGTGACGGTGCCCGTGGTGTAATTCACCACGCCGGCGCCGTCCGTGAAGTTGTTCGGCGAGGCCAGGCCCGTGTTGGCCCAGGGCATCGGCGAGTTGGCCTGCATGGTGCCGCACGTCTCGTTGTTCGGGCAGATCTCCGTGTTGGTGGAGGGGTAGATGCCGCCCTTGATCTGCGCATCCAGGTAGTGGTTCTTGTCCTCGAACGCGAGCACCTCACCGGTGTGCGCGTCGACCGTCACCTCCCAGCGCTCGTGCTCCCCGTCGCGCTGGAAGCCATAGCTCCACACCAGGCGGTGCTCGTAGCCGTTGCCCACGGTGCCGGTGAAGGTCTGGCCATTCTGGGAGTCCGCGCGCGCCAGCGGGGCGATCTCCAGCGAGGGCTGCTTCCACAGGTTGGTGGGCGTCTGGTACATGCCCAGGTAGTCACCGCCGAAGGCCAGCGCCTGCTCGGGGGCGATGGACGGCTTGGTGTCCACCGTGGGCCGGGCCCACGCCTCGGTGCCCAGGAGGATCAGGTTGCCGTGGTTGATGACGGCGGCCACGCGGGCGTGACGCACCGTCACTCCGTCCACCTGCTGCGGGATGTGGACCATCCACAGGAACTCGGTGACCTGCGTCACCCGGGCCTGGCCCAGCTGCATCGGATCCACGCCCAGAGCGTTGGAGTTGTCGGAGATGAACTTGGTGATCAGGTCGCCCACCAGCGAGCCGTCCACCTGGGTGACGTTGCGGCCCAGGGACTGGCGCAGGCTGGACAGGGTGACGTTGTTGCCCACGCCGGTGCCCGGAATCATCGGGATGGCGCCCTGGATCGAGGTGGCCGCGCCGGTGCGCGGATCCAGGTACACGTTGAAGTCCTTGCCGTTGCGAGCAAAGAAGTCATCCCACGCACTGGTGCTGCGCGCCGACAGCTGCTGCTTCTGCTGCAGGTCCGAGAGGGGCTCGTTGGTGACGGGGATGTAGAGCTCGGGCTTGAAGAAAGCCCTGGAGGACAGCGAGCTCTGCTCAGGGGGGACAATCGCCAGGCTCGCCGTGGACAAACACAAGGCGAGACAGGCGGTTAACTTCGCTGCGAGGCGCATACGGCTCTCCTGGGTGGGGGACCGCGGGTATTGGGACCGGGGATGGGGGTGGTCCCAAGGGGGTCGGCAGCGCCTGGAGGAAAATCGAAGTAGAAAGGCCGCCAATAACCGTGAATCGGGGCAGCCTCTCTAAACTAGAACCCTAGGATATACAAGGACAGAGAGTGCGGGTTTTTCGATGCTTTCAGTCTTGGTTAAGTTTTAGGCCAGATCTGTACCCAATCGTCCTGGATGAGCTTTCCGCGCACCTGATCGGTGCTGCCACTGGCGTTGAAGTTGCGGGGTTCCCCTGAGGCGCGAAGGGCGGCCTCGGCCCACAGGAGGAGCACGGCGGCGAGCGCGAAGGCGGGGAGCTTGCGGCTCAACGCGGCGCGGCGTGAGGCCAGGGCCAGGATGGGCAGCAGGAGCAGCGGGAGCAGGGCGGGGAAGACGACGAGCAGCCCGCGCGCGTAGCCGAAGAAGGCCAGGGTGATGAGGGCGCGGTGCAGCACCACGAGGGTGAAGAGGCTGAAGGCGCGGTAGGGCTCGCGCAGGGAGAGCACCGCGCCGGCCAGCAGCAGCAGGGTGAAGGGCCACGCGAGCCAGGTGCTCTCGGGGAGGAAGACGTCCACGGGAGGGCGGGCGCCGCGCAGTCCCGAGGGCCAGTTGGAGACGCCGAACCCCAGGCTGAGCCCTTCCAGCCAGCGGCCCAGCTTCGTCAGCCACAGCCGGGCCGCGTCGCCGGGGTGCTCGCTCATCCACTTGAGGCCCTCGGCATAACCGTGCAGCAGCAGGTGGCGCTGGGCGGGGTTGGCCACGTCGAGGTTGCCGTTCATGCCCAGCTGGTTGACGAGGTCCGGAGTGAAGCCGCCCGTGGCTCCGGCGTTGTTCGCCATGGCGAAGTTGATGGGGCCGTAGACGGTGACGAGCGTCAGCTCGGGCAGCGGCTCGAGCGAGGGATTCCGGGCGTTGATCTCTTGGAGGATGCGCGCGTTGCGGACGCTCCACGGGGCGAGCACGGCGAGGCAGACGGCCACCGCCACCGCCCAGCGGGGGAGCTGAGACTTCCACGGCACCTGGCGGTCGCGGTGGAAAACCACGTAGGCCAGCAGGAAGGGCCAGAGGTAGAGGTGCTCGGCCCGGGTGAGCGAGCCCAGCCCCATGACGATGCCGAGCAGCACCGCGGCCCACCAGGCCAGCCCCGCCCGGGACTGGAGGATGAGCCAGCAGGTGGCGGACAGGAACAGAGCGTAGAGCACCTCGTTGCTGTACGTCGTGGAGAGCACCAGCCAGCCGAAGCTGGAGGAGAAGAGCCCGGCGGCGAGCAGGCTCCAGCCCGTGCCGAGCACCCGGCGCCACCACCACCCCGTGAAGGCCACGGTGGCCGAGTTCAGCACCGCGAGGCTGAGCTTGTAGGGAAAAGCGCTGCCCTTAGGCTCACCCAGCAGCTGGTACAGCGCCCCGAGGAAGGCGGGGAACAGCGGCGGGTGGTACGGAAGCGTCGCCTCGGCGGGTTTGTCCCGGGCCCAGTCCAGCGCGTAGCCGTGGAAGAAGCGGGTGTCTCCATAGAAGAAGATGGAGAAGGGCCAGTCCCGGTCCATCGCCCCGTTGAGGTACAGCACCCGCAGCAGCAGGCTGAGCAGAAATGTGCCCAGGGCGCCCACCGCCGCCGGGTGCCGGGTGCAGAACGCTCGCGCGCTGTGGAGCAAGGGGGCCATGGAGTCCCGGGACAATACCCTTTAGGCCCTCGATTCCTGGGATGAACATGAGGCAGGATTTTCGCCATGACCTCTCCCACTGAACTGTTCTTCTCTTCGTTGCGGCAGCAGCTGGGGGCCGAGGCCGTGGACACGGCCCCCGAGACCCTGACGCGCTATGGTGAAAACCTGCTCCCCGGTGGGGACCGGCGTCCCTCGGGGGTCGTCTATCCAGGCTCGGCCGAGGAGGTGCAGGCCATCGTCCGCGCCGCCAATCAGCACAAGGTGGCGCTGTGGCCCACGAGCACCGGGGATAACCGGGGGCTGGGTCTCAAGTCGGCCGTGCGGCCGGGGCAGGTGGTGGTGGACCTGGGCAAGCGCATGAACCGCATCGTCGAGATCGACGAGACGCTGGCCTACGCCGTGGTGGAGCCCGGTGTCACCTACGCGCAGATGTACGAGGAGCTGGGCCGGCGCGGCCACAAGCTGATGATGGACACCACCTCGGGCCCGCCGGATGGCGGCATTCTGGGCAATACGCTCGACAAGGGCGCGGGCTACACGCCGTACTTCGATCACTTCGGCATGAGCTGCGGCTACGAGGTGGTTCTGCCCAATGGCGAGCTGCTGAAGACCTCGGATGGCGCGCTGCCGGGCTCGAAGACGCAGCACCTGTCCAAGTACGGCTACGGCCCGTTCCTCGATGGGCTCTTCGTGCAGTCCAACCTGGGCATCGTCACGCGCATGGGCGTGTGGCTGATGCCGCGCCCGCCGGTGGTCCGCTCCTTCTTCTTCACGTTCCCCAACGATGAGGACCTTGCGGAGATCATCGAGCTGGCCCGCCCGCTCAAGCTCAACAACGTGGTGCCCACGCTCATCAAGGTGACGTCGGACGTGTACGCGTTCGGCACCGAGGAGCACTATGCCGGCGGGCGGACGGCGCTGACCCCCGAGGCGCGCAAGGAGCTGCAGGCCAAGCACGGGCTGGGCGCGTGGCTCGTCTCCGGCGCCTTCTATGGCCCGACGGAGGAGGCCGTTCAGCCGCTGATCGAGCGCGTGAAGGGGCTCTTCCTCAAGTCCGGCAAGGCCCGGTACATCTCGCATGCCGAGGCGGAGCAGAGCCGGATCCTGAAGATCCACATCGACACCTTCAGCGGCCGGCCCACCCGGGACGAGCTGGGCCTGCTGAAGTGGAGGGAGGGCGGTGGCGCCACCTGGTTCCTGCCCGCCACGCCCATGGTGGGGAAGATCGCCAACGAGCACCAGGCGCTGTCGCGGCGCATCCTCGGCGAGCATGGCTTCGAGCTCATCGTCGAGTACGTGTGCGGCCCGCGCATGAGCCGGGCGCTGCACATCATGATCTACAACCGCCAGGATCCCGAGGAGCGTCAGCGCGCCGGGCGTTGCTTCCAGGCGCTGCTCAAGGGTTATGCGGAGGTGGGCATCCCGGTCGCTCGCGCCCCGGTGGATGTGCAGGGCGACGCAATGGCGCTGCTCAAGGGCGTGCCCGACGTGCTGCGCAGCCTCAAGAAGGCCCTGGACCCCAACGGCATCCTGGCCCCGGGCAAGTACGGCATCGAGATCGAGTGAGCCATCCACCGCAGGACATTGGGTCATGCCTGAGGTGATCCAATGTGTTCGGTAGAGCGGACTACTGAAGGAAGCGGGACGCCGTGATAAAGACGGGCTGGTAGCATCCGGATCCGTCGCACGCGTTCATCTCCACCGGTAGAGGCACGCCTTGGGGCAGCCACCGCCAACGTCCTCTGTCTTCGTGCAGCCCATGGCCCGGTTCGAGCGTCGCCCGCTCGAGCCAGACAACGTGCGGCCGCGGCGGACGTCGTTCTCGTTCCCCAACTCGATTCCCCGGCACTGGCTGGCCGGTAACGTGGTTCAGACGCACTTCTTCAACGCGATTAACCTGTTCGTGGTGTCCTTCGAGGACTTCATGGGGCGGGTGATGCGCGCCCGGCTGCCGCAACTGCGCCAGACGAACCCGGCTTTCGAGCGGCAGGTGCGTGGCTTCATGGGGCAGGAGGCGACGCACTCCTTCGTGCACGCCAAGTACCTGCAGAACCTGCGCGAGCAGGGCTATCAGATCGACGGCTTTCTGGCCCGCTGCGAGAGCGTGTTCAGCGTGTGGTTCGAGAAGCGGCTGGGCACCCGGGTGAGCGTGGCCACCATCGCGGGCTTCGAGCATTTGACCTCGGTGCTGGCGGAGATCGTCCTGGCCGGGCGGATGATGAAGGGCGCGGATCCGGCCATGGCCGAGGTGTGGGAGTGGCACGCGGCCGAGGAGATCGAGCACAAGACGCTGGCGTTCGATCTGCTGAAGTCCACCCACCGCTCCTACCTGCTGCGCATGCTGGGCGCGGTGCTGGGCGCGCTGGTGGTGGTGGGCTTCATCGGCGCGGGCATGGTGATGCTGCTGCGCCAGGAAGGCGTGCTGTGGCGCAAGCGGACCTGGACGGAGCTCAAGGGGCTGCTGTTCGGGCCCGCCCGGCTGGGGCCCCGGGCGATCGCGCTGTTCGTGCACTACTTTCGTCCCGGGTTTCACCCGCTGCAGCGAGACACCTACTACCTGGCTGAGCAGGTGATAGGCCGCGCGGCTCCTCGCGAGGAGATCGTGCTGCAGGTCTCCATCGAGGACGTAGCGCCCCCGCGCGTGACCGCGAAGTAGCGCCTCTCCACGCACCGGACGTGCGGGCGGGCCCTGGCCTGTTGGCAAAGGGCGGGCTTCTGGGTTGACACCCAACCCATCTGGTAGTGTGGTAATCACCCAACCCATTACCACCCTTTTCCGGCCGGAGCGAGCCTCTGGCCAACAGGAGCTGACATGCCTGCCCGTGACGAGCGCGACTACTTCGAGGCCATCTACAAGGTCGTGGGACAGATTCCCCGAGGGAAGGTGGCCTCCTATGGAGACATCGCCGCCATCGTGGGGGATGGCTGTGATGCGAAAATCGTGGGCTATGCGCTGGGAGCGCTGGGTCCGCGCTCGATGGAGGTGCCCTGGCAGCGCGTCATTGGCCGCAAGAAGAACAAGGGGCACATCACCACCTCGGGGCTGCACCAGCGCGAGAAGCTGGAGGCCGAGGGCATCGAGGTGGATGAGCACCTGGATATCTCGCTGGAGCGGTTTCGCTGGCAGGGGCCGAGCGCGGAGTGGGCCAAGAGCCATGGTTTCCAGATGCTGCCCCCGGACGAGCCCTCCGAGCAGGTGCCGGACAGCCAGCTTCGCCTCTTCTGAGCCCCGTGGCGCGGCAGGGGCGGGTAATGTTGGCGTGAGCCGACATGCGCAAGCTTCTCATCGTCGCAACCGTGCTGGTGGGCCTGGGCCTCGGGCTCTTCTTCCTCGTGCGCTCCACGGGGCAAGAGACTTCTGCCGGTGCGGACCGCCGGCAGGGCCAGGCCTCGACGCGGAGGGCCAGTGCCGCTCCGCAGGTGGAGGCTCCCGAGGACGTCGGGGTACGTGGCACCGCTGACGCGGGCAGCACGCCTACCCTGGTCCAGGTGCCCTCCGAAGAGGATGGGGTGCTGGAGGTGGAGGTGCTGAGAGGCGAGCAGCCCGTGGCCGGCGCCAGCGCGCGCTTGTACTGGCGCGGCGAGCGGGATCCGAACCTCGGCGAGGTGTCCTGGCGGCTGGCCAGCGCGGGCTCCACGGATGAGCAGGGGCGGGCGCGGCTGCCTTCCAGGCCCGGGCGCTACCTGCTGGCGGTGCGGGCGCAGGGCTCTGCTCCGCTGATGCGCGAGGTGGTGCGCCCCGTGGGGCAGGAGCACACGGTGGTGCGGCTCACGCTGGAGCCGGGGCAGGTGCTCGTGGGCCGCACGGTGGTGCAGAGCACCCAGGAGCCGCTGCCCCTGGTGGAACTCGTGCTCACGGCGCACGGCCGCAAGTTGGATCCCTGGCAGGACGCCGAGGCTCCCGCCGAGGAGCGCGTGTACGCCGCAAGCGATGAGCGGGGCAGCTTCCGGGTGGAGGGGCTGGCCTCCGGGGAGTACCAGCTCGAGGCCCGCGCGCCAGGGCACTCGCGGGCCGTGCGCAGGAGCGTGAGGGTGCCCGCGCCGGGGCCGCTCACGGTGGCCCTGTTGCCCGCGGGAACCGTCGAGGGCTTCGTGGTGGATGCACAGGGCCGGCCCGCCGCGGGAGCCGAGGTGCAGTTCGGCGGAGTGGTGCCCCAGTCCGTCACCACGGGGCAGGGCGGAGGCTTCTCCGTCGAGGTGGAAGCGGGGGAGTACTGGGTGTCGGCCCGGCGGGGCAGCGAGGCGGGCTCGCTGGAGCGGCCGCTGTCCGTCAGCGCGGGGAAGACGGTGAGGGATGTGCGGCTGCGGCTCGGGCAGGCCGCGGACATGGAGGGGCGCGTGGTGGCTCAGGCGACGCAGGCCGCGGTGGCGGGGGCCCGTGTCGATGTCAGCCCCTATGGCCGCAGCGGAGACTCGGGCCGCACGGTGACGGATGAGGAGGGGCGCTTCTCGGTGGGAGCCCTGGCCCCGGGCAGCTATGACGTGGTGGTGAGTGCCCCGGGCTTCTCGACGCTCACCCGGCGCGGGCTGACGGTGGGCGCGGGCGAGCGCTTCACGCTGGAGCTGGCGTTGACGGGCACGGGCTCGGTGGAGGGCGAGGTCCGCGACAGCAAGGGCCAGCCCGTGGCGGGGGCCCACGTGTCGGGGGGCAGCGTCTGGAGCCTCGAGCTGGGCAATGCGGCCGCCGAGTCCCGCACGGACGCGGAGGGCCGCTACCGGCTGGAGTCACTCGAGCTGGGCCGTCTCTATCTCGTTGCCCGGCGGGAGGGCGCCCAGGCGGGAATGAGCCTGCCGGTGCAGATCGTCGAAGGGGTCACCGCGCGGGTGGACTTCACCCTGGAGGAGCTGGGCACGGTGGAGGGACGGGTGCGTGCTGCCCGTGGCTCACTGCCTGCCGAGCCGCTGGAGGTGACGGCCGTCTCCCGGGAGTCCGCGACGGGGGGGCTGCCGGACTTCGGCCATGCCAGCGTGGAGCAGACGGGGACGTTCCGGCTGCGCCTGCCTCCGGGGCTCCATGAGCTGTTTCTGGGGAAGAGCGACAGCCGGGGCGTGGGGCTTCATGTGTCACACCAGGTGCGCGTCGAGGAGGGAAAAACGGTCCAGGTCGAGCTGGTCTGGCAGGGCGAGGACGCTGCCGAGGATGCCATTCACGGCATCATCCTCGAGCCGGACGGAGCGCCGTCTCCCGGCGCGTTCGTCACGCTGGTTCCGGAGGGCGGGCTGGGCCGGGGAGGGCTGATCGCCACCAATGAGCAGGGACGCTTCGTTCTGTCCCTGCCCCCCGGTGTGGACGACGGCTCCGATACGCGGCTGAGCGTGAAGGCACGCAACGGCCACCGCCAGGGCACGCTCACGGGAGTGAGGCCTGGAGCGAGGGACGTGGTCCTCAAGCTGCAGCCAGCGGCCTCGGTTCAGGGCCGGGTGGTGCGCAGGGCGGGCCAGGCCCCGGTGCGCGGCTTTACGCTCACGGTCCAACCACGGCAGCTGGGCGACTTCCCGGTGGACCTCAACGTCTGGGAGTTCCCCGCGGACCGCTTCGAGCTGCCCGAGGTGGCCGCCGAGCCGCTGGAGCTGGTGGTGCACACGGAGGAGGGGGCGCAGGGCTCCGCGCTGATCTCCCCCTCGCCAGGGGCCGTGGAGACGGTGGAGGTCGTCATCGTGGGGCTGGCGAGTGTGCGCGGCCGGGTGGTGGATGCGAGCACCCGGCAGCCGTTCTCCGAGGCCTATGTCTTCTTCGAGGGGGCAACGCCCACGAGCCGGAGCGCGACGACGGGGGTTGATGGGCAGTTCTCGTTGGAGTCCCTGGAGCCGGGTGAGTTCACGCTGGCCATCGTGGTGGGCTCACCCGAGGAGCCGGAGCGCCGTCCCATCACCCTGGCGGAAGGCCAGGAGCTCGATCTGGGCGACATCCCCGTGAGGCCGCCCTCCATTCCTCCTGGCACCATTGGCGCGAGGCTCGCCGCCGAGGGCGAGGAGGTGCTGATCATCGATGTGACGCGCGACGGGCCCGCGGAGAAGGCGGGGCTGCAGCCGGGGGATCTGCTGCTCTCCGTGGACGGCGACCCCGTGTCGAGCATCAAGGAAGCGCTGATTCTGCTGAGAGGGGAGCCCAGCACTTCGGTAGCCGTCACGGTGCGACGCAGGGGGACCGAGCAGTCCTTCTCCGTGCTTCGTGCTCCCTGACGGGGGCCCGGGCCCCTGAGCCCAGGCCAGGCAGGCAAGAGCAGCCCCTCTCCACGGCTTGTGGGTGGGGCTTACCTTGGAGGGGCATCACGACACGCTCGCATGCTCCTTCCTGTTCTCCTGCTCTCCGTCATCAGCGCCGCGCCCGTGGACGCGGCCGCGAAGCCCGTGGTGAAGAATTCGGGCGTGGATGCGATTGCCCTGCCGGTGCTGAGCTTCAACTCTGACTTTGGGATTGGCTACGGCGCGGTGGGCGGCATGTACCTCTATGGAGAGGGCCACACGCCGTACCAGCACGGGCTGGGGGCCATGGTGTACTTCACCAACCGCGGCATTCAGAACCACTACCTGCGCTACGACGGGCCGGGGTTGCTGGGGCCGCTGCGCTTGGAGGCCCGGTTCGAATACCGGCGCGAGTTCTACAGCCCCTTCTACGGCGCGGGGAACCTGTCGGCGCCGGACTTTCGCGGGCAGGAGAACGACAAGCAGTACAACTACGAGAAGGGCTCGCCCGGGGCCTGGCTGCGGCTGCGGTGGCACCCGCTGGGCGAGCCGCATCCGTTTCAGACGTACGTGGGCTACTCCTGGCGGCACACGAGCGTCGATCCGTACGAGGCGTCCATGCTGGCGCAGCTCGAGCCCGTGGGCATCGAGGGCGGCACGACGGGACAGGTGCTGGCCGGGGCGCTCTGGGACACGCGCGACCACGAGACGGACCCGACGACGGGCGGGGTGGAGGAGGTGGCTTTTCGCCTGGCCGACCGCGCCACTGGCAGCGACTACCCGTTCGTGGGCGTGACGCTGAGTGAGCGGCGCTACTTCCAGCTGTCGCCGCGGTGGGTGTTCGCCCAGCGGCTGTCGCTGGACATGCTGTTTGGCGAGGTGCCCTTCTTCGAGTGGAGTTCCACCGGCGGGGTGCTCTACACGGAGGGCGTGGGCGGGATGAGCAGCGTGCGAGGCGTGGAGCGCAACCGCTTCGCGGGCAACATCAAGGTGTTCTCCAACTCGGAGCTGCGCATGCACGTGCTGGAGAAGCGTGTGCTGGGCCAGGCGATGAGGCTGGGAGCGACGGCGTTCCTGGACGTGGGGCGGGTGTGGCACCCGGGAGTGCGAGACGGGCCTTGGCACCAGTGGCACCCGGGAGTGGGCGCGGGGCTGCGGGTGAGCCGGCGCGCGGCGGTGATTCGCGTGGACTGGGCGCTGTCCACCGAGACGGGCGGACAGCGCATCTACATGAACTTCGGCCACATGTTCTGAGCCGGCGGGTTACTGCGCCAGGTCTCCGAGAACCTCGGAGAGCCGCGTGGCACTCAGGGCTCGATCGACCCATTGGTCCAGAATGGCGAGATCCGTGCACGACATGATCCGCTGACGGGATGGGTCGTCGACGTGGATGCCCTTTTTCTCCAGTACGCGGAGCAGGACCTCGGCCCTCCCCTCGGCCTTTCCCTCAGCCTTTCCCTCGGCCTTTCCCTTCTGGCGCCCTCGCTCGAAATGCTTTTCCTCCCAGGTCAGCATCAGTTCCTCCGCTCGCTGAGAACCCACCACGGTTTTTAACATGGCCACCGTGGCGGGTTGCACGGTCTCGCTTCCCACCCTCATCAGGTATTGGAAGAGCACCGTCAACTCGTCAACCCCGCTGGGCGCGGTCCACAGTTGCACCAGCAGTGCTTCCCAGGTGGGCAGCCGCTCGGCCAGCTCCTCGGTACGTCCATAGCGCAGCGCCAGCAGCGCCAGCGGCACCAGAGGCGGGCCCGGTCGTGCCATCAGCGCCTCCGCGCGCTGGGCTGTCAGGTCATCCACGCGATACGTGAATCGCGGCACCAGCGCTCTCCAGAGTTCGGCCTGGTCTCCCTCATGGGGCACGTCGAAGAGTTCTTCCACCCGTAGGGGCGCGGTCCAGGGACCCTCGGGCCCGTGATACAGCACCACGGGGATGATGACCGGTAGCAGCCCGCCGCCAGGGTGCTCCTGGCGCCAGTGCTCCAACTGGCGCACCACGTAGCGCAGCATGCGCAGCGCCATCCACCGGTCTACCCAGGACTGGTGCTCCAGCAGGATGTAGAAGAGCACGGGTCGACCGCTCAAGAGGCGGGCCGAGAAGAGCAGGTCGATCTCGGTCTCCCGGAGTTCCACGTCCACCACGGAGCCTGGGACCCGGCGCAGTGAGGACCAGTCCACCTGGGCTACTACATGAGCGGGGAGGGCGGCGCGTAGCTCGGCCGCAGCCCGCTCGGGGTGGTCGAAGGTGAAGCGGACAAACAGATCGTGCGGGCCGGACATGGCCCGAGGCGCCAAAGCACGAAGCAGGCCAACGCTGTCTCGCAGGGAACCAGCGGGTGGAGGTGTCCACGGTGGAGACGTTTCGTCCCGCGCGGGAGACGGTTCGCAGGCGGGGACGTCAGTGCTCACTTTGCTGGGGAGCGGAGGCCGGCTGGCGCTCGAGCGTGAAGATGGGGACGTAACAGCCTCCCTGGTACATGAACCCGTTCCCAGGGCATTCATCAGGGTCGAGGTCTACCTTCCGCCAGCAGCCTCCGTTGATGGCGATCTGCTTCTTGAGGCACCGTCCCTTCGAGTCTGGTTTGAGTTGCCCAGGTTGCGGCTGCTTGGGAAGTTCCTGCGCGACTGCGTCCTTGGCGGGTGCCTTCGTGGGGGCATCTGAAGAACTCAGCGAGGTGTCTCCGAGCGAGACAGCATCACCCTCCGTGCTGGAGCCACTCCGGAGCATTGGGGGAGAGCCCTCGGTCCGCAGCGAGCTTGTATTCGAGGGCCACAGCCCCAGGGCCATCGCCGCCGCGAGCCATGGCAGCCATCTGCGGCCATTCATCTCGGGTTCACGGCCCCTCTCCTTGCTTCTGCGACGGGGACGGTGGCCCAGCTCCTCGGCCTGTGTTCGCTCCTCTTGCGTCCACTCGGAGGGATTCTGGGTCTCCCATTCGAACAGCGGCGTATCCGCCGACGGACCGCTGTGCGTCACGCCGCGCTTCATCGCCTCGGCCAGCTCACCCGCGGTGCCACGCTCCTCAGGCCTTGGCGACAGCATGCGCAGGATGAGCGCGTTGAGCTGTGCATCCACCCGAGGGTTGAGCTGTCTCGGAGGCGTCACGCCGCGGCCACCGGGTAGCCAGAGCTGCCCTTCCGCCGTGTGCGGGTTCGTGAAGGGCGGATACGTATCGGTTACCAGGCGATAAGCCGTGACGCCCAGCGCGAACACATCATCGGAAGGCCGAGCCATCAGTGGAGCGTTGGCGTCCGGGCCCGCGCGCTCGATGTACTGCCACATTTCGGGGCTGCGGTAGGCGGGGGTGCTCGGCAGCAGGGGCAGGGGGGTCAGCCTCTCAGCACCCGCGAAGTACCCCGTGCCGAAGTCGGTGAGAAACAGCCGGCCATCCGATGGACGCACCAGCATGTTGTCGCCCTTTACGTCCCTGTGGACGCTGCTCACCTCGTGCGTGGCCTGCAGCGCGCCCGCCGCCTGGGCCAACAGTGCCAGCACCTGGCGCGAGGAAGGGTTGCGCCGCGCGGCCCAGGCATAGAGAGGCACACCCTCCACGCACTCCATCACCACGAACGGATGGGCACGGCCGGCGGGGGCTCGCCACAGCCCGGCATCGAGCAACCGGGGCACGCTCGGGTGACGGATGCGCGAGAGCAGCTCCGCCTCACGCTCGAAGCGCGGATCCGCCGAGTAGATGGCCAGCTTGAGGGCTGCGTGCCCGGTCTGCTCAGGGGCCGCGTGCTCGACGACATACACGGTGCCGTAGACGCCCCGGCCGAGAAAGCCGAGCACCCGCCAGGTGCCGACCTGGGTCCCGGGGGATAGGGCAGTTGAGCTCATTTCCAGCGCCATAGAGTGAGCCTACCTCCAGGGTCGTCAGCGATACACCCCATCAGCCAGCAATGTGAGGGTGAGCCTCGAACCGGCGGGGGCTGGGACTCGGGACAAGGGCGCTCTGGTAGTGTGCCCGTGGGCATGGCCATGGCGAACGAGATCATCGACTTCGAGCTGGAGCGGGGGCGTCACGGGGAGCTGCTCGGCCGCGAAGACGTGATGGCGGAGATCGACGCGCTGATGGACAACGCGCCGCGTGGGTGGGTGCTCGTCAAAGGCAGCCCGGGGTTGGGCAAGAGCGCGCTGTTGGCTACGTGGCTGCGCCGTCAGGAAGAGAAAGGGCGCCGCGTTCCGCAGCACTTTCTTCGGCGCGGTGTGGAGGATTGGGCTCAACCCGAGGTGGCGAAGCGCAACCTCATGGCGCAGATCGATGCGCTCTTCCCAGACCTGGTACGTCCAAAACCCTTTCCCGTCACGCGTCTTCGGAACCTGCTGGAACTGGTCTCGGCTCAAGTGCTGGTGCCCAGCCAGGAGCGGATGGTGTTGGTGGTGGATGGGCTCGATGAAGTGGAAGCCGAGGTGGACGGCTCCAACCCGTTACAGCGTTTCCTGCCGCATGTGTTGCCGGCCGGGGTGTGGATACTCTGTGCATCTCGGCCGAAGTCCCCGTATCTGAATTGGCTGGAGCGCCTGGAAGGGGTGCGCACCCTTGAGCTGGATGAGCCGCGGTGGACAGGCTCGAACGCGAGGGTGGTGCGAGAGTATTGGGAGCAGGCGCGCAGTGCTCCGCGCTTCACGCCGCCGCTGACGGCCAGCTTCGTCGAGGAGGTGGTGCGCCAGGCCCAGGGCAATGTGCTCTACGCGGTGACGCTTTTGAAGTGGCTCGAAGGCCAGCCCATGGAGAACAGGCGCGTGGAAGTGCTGCCTCAGGGATTGGAGAAGCTGCTGGAGGCGAGTTGGGAGCGGATCCAGGGACTGCCGCCTGAGCTTCGCAGGAGGGTGGAGGAGGGACTGGGACTCCTGGCCGTGGCCCGCGAGGCGCTGCCAGGCTCGATCCTGACCGAGGCTGCGGGAGACCTGGAGCGGTTCCTGAAGGAAGCACGCCCGTTCCTGTTGGAAGAATCGGGGCCTGGAGACAGCGAGAAGACGTGGCGCCCCTTCCACGAGTCTTTCCGGAGTTTCATCCTCGAGTCGAAGCTGGGCTCGCAGCGAGAGCAGGCGCTGCACCTACGACTGGCCCAGCAGTTGTGCCGCTGGCCCGTGTCCGGCCCGGATGAGCATTTCCGTACGAGTTATGTGCTGCGTCACGGCGTGACACATTGGCTGAAGGCGCAGCAGTGGGAGCAGGCGCGTGGGCTGTACATGGACCTGCTCTATCTGGAGAAGAGGTGCCAGCTGGCGGGCGTGCACTCCGTCGAGAGAGCCTTGAAGGCGGTGGCCATGGAGGCTCCCGAGCAGGAGCGCAAGACGGCGAGAGAGCTCTACCGCGCGGTCCTGATCACGTCGCATCATTTGAAGTGGGATCCGAAGGGCATGGCTTCGCATGTGTACAACTGGCTTCGCTGCTCGGGGTGGACGGCGGAGCGGCTCGAGGCGGAGCTGAGGCCCACCGAGTGCCTGCCCGCGTTGCGGCTGCGGCATCCCGTGAGGACCGAAGGGCTCCATCGCACCTTCGAAGGCCACGCGAGCAGTGTGGCGGGTTGCGCTTTGACACCAGACGGACGGCGTGTGGTGTCGGCCTCCCGAGACAGAACCCTCAAGCTGTGGGACCTGGAAACGGGCAAAGAGCTGGCGACGCTCGAGGGCCACGGAGACGCCGTGAGTGGCTGCGCGGTGACGCCCGACCGGCGGCACGTGGTGTCGGCTTCCCGGGACCGAACGCTCAAGGTGTGGGACCTGGAGACGGGCCAGGAGCGGGTGACGCTGAAGGGCCACAGCGCCCCGGTGACGGGCTGCGCGGTGACGCCGGATGGGCAACGCGTGGTGTCCGCTTCCGAGGATGGGACGCTCAAGACGTGGGAGCTGGCATCGGGCAGGGAGCTGGCGACGCTGGAAGGCCATGGGGCTCCGGTGATGGGCTGCGCGGTCACACCGGACGGGCGGCGTGTGGTGTCCGCTTCCTGGGACCGAACGCTCAAAGTGTGGGAGCTGGAGACCGGTCAGGATCTGATGACACTGGCGGGCCATGAGGCCCTGGTGGCGGGTTGCGCGGTGACACCGGACGGACGGCACGTGGTGTCGGCCTCCGCAGACGACACGCTCAAGGTGTGGGACCTGGAAACCGGCAAGCAGCGGACGACGCTGGAAGGACACTGGGCCCCGGTGACGGGCTGCGTGGTGACACCGGATGGGCAACGCGTGGTGTCCTCCTCCGAGGATGAGACCCTCATGGTGTGGGAGCTGGCGTCAGGCAGGGAGCTGGAGACGCTCCGTGGCCACGATGCCTCCGTGAGTAGCTGCGAGGTGACGCCCGACGGGCAACGCGTGGTGTCTGCCTCCGAGGATGGAACGCTGAAGGTGGGGGAGCTGGAGTACCGCAGAGCGGTGGCGGCGTTGGAGGGCCACAAGGAAGAAGTGAATGGCTGCGCGTTGATGCCGGATGGACGGCGCTTGGTGTCGGCCTCCAAGGACAGAACGCTCAAGGTGTGGGACCTGGAAACTGGCAAGGAACTGGCGAGTTGGGAGGCCCATAAGTTCTGGGTGAGTGGCTGCGCGGTGACGCCCGACGGGCGGCGCCTGGTATCGGCCGGCGGGGACAGAGTGCTCAAGGTGTGGGACCTGGAGACCGGTACGGAGCTGGCGAGACTCAAGGGCCACAAGGACTGGGTGAGTTGCTGCGCGGTGACGCCGGACGGACGGCACGTGGTGTCGGCCTCCGGAGACAAAACCCTGAAGGTGTGGGACCTGGAGACCGGCAGTCCGCTGGCGACCCTGGAGGGCCACGAAGCCCTGGTCACTTGCTGCGTGGTGACGCCGGATGGACGGCGCGTGGTGTCCGCCGCC
>DASVVJ010000691.1:0-2998 GCA_036389955.1 Myxococcaceae bacterium | reverse complement strand
TCCACGCCGTTTCCGCCGGGCTCACGTACCGCGGGGGCTCCGGGACCGTCAGGGACGGGCCCTTGCGCACCGAGAAGTCCTGCGAGTCCTGCCAGAAGGACTTGTAGGACTTCTCGACCTCCTTCGCCTTGATGGCTCGCGGGGAGGTGCCCTCGAGCGTCTCCTGCAGGCGTTGCTGGAAGTCCTCGTTGGTCAGCAGCCGGTCCACCGTGCCCAGCGGGGTGGGGCGCTGGTTGGCCAGCACGGCTTCCTGCCCGGCCCGGAGCTGCCGCTCGGCCGTGTCGAACCCGTCGTCGAAGCGCGAGGGCAGCCGCTGCAGCCGCTCAACGGCGCGCTCCTCTCGCACTCTGGCGGAGGACAGGCTCCCCAACAGCTCACCGGCTCGATCGAATCGGACGTCTCGATTCAGGCGATGGATAGCGCTCACGTAGGGATTTTCCGCCGGGCCCGCGAAAAGTTGCGTGCGGGCCCCTGCCTCGGTCTGGGCTCAGGGCAGCTTGGTGGCCGGACAGAAGCTCGACCTCCTGCTCTCTCAAGAGCTTGATGCCCTATGTCCTTGTCAACCGGCGGGTACAGAGGCCCTGAGGGGCTGTTTCGAAGTTGGGAGCGTGACCGGCGCTAAGAGCGCCGCTAGCATGCGGCATCAGCCATGCCCAAACCGGCAGAACTCAGCGGAATCCACAATCCCTTCCGCGGCAAAAAGGTCGGCAAGTACGAGGTCCTCACGCGGATGTCCGTGGGCGGCATGGCCGAGCTTTTCCTCGCCTTCACCACGGGTCCGGGCGGGTTCCGCAAGTTCGTCGCGCTCAAGCAGATCCTCCCGGACGTGAAGACCGAGGAGTTCGTCCGGATGTTCCTCGATGAGGCGCGCATCACCGCCGCCTTCTCGCACCCGAACATCGGCCAGGTGTTCGATCTGGGCGAAGAGGACGAGGAGCTGTACCTGGCCATGGAGTTCCTGGCCGGCCAGAACCTCGAGCAGATCATGACGGTGGCCAGCCGCGAGGGGATGTCCCTTCCCATCGGCTTCGCTGCCCGGGCGGTGCGCGACGTGTGCCTGGGCCTGCACTACGCGCATCACTTCACCGCGCCCTCTGGCAAGAGGGTGCAGGTGGTGCACCGGGACCTGACGCCGCGCAACGTGATGGTCACCTACGACGGCCTGGTGAAGGTGATCGACTTCGGCATCGCCAAGGCCAAGGGGCGTCTGAATCGCACCCAGGTGGGCATGGTGAAGGGCACCAGCGGCTACATGTCCCCCGAGCAGGTGCGCAACCAGGACCTCGATGGGCGCAGCGACCTGTTCTGCGCGGGCGTGGTGCTGCACGAATTGCTGTCCGGCACCCGGGTGTACGACACCTCGGATGAGGACGCGATGATGCGGCAGATCGCGCACTCGGACATGCCCTCGCCACGCTCGTTCAACCCGGAGGTGCCCGAGGCGCTCGATGCCGTGGTGATGCGCGCCATGTGCCGGGACCCCGGAGGGCGCTACGCCACCGGCCGCGAGATGGCCAAGGCCATCGAGCAGGCCATGGGCTCGGAGCTGTTCGACGAGGAGGCCATGGCCGAGCTGATGCGCTCGTTCTTCGCGGACAAGCGCCAGAAGACGCTCGCGCTCCTGGACTACGCCAGCGCCGACGACGACCGTGTGAGCGAGGTCGCCATCGTGCTCGAGGAGAGGGCGCCGGAGCTCGCTGCGGAAGCGGCCCACCGGAAGCGCTCCTCCCGGCAGGAGAGCAACATCAGCGACACGCTTCCCCCGTCGACCAAGCCCTCCGAAAAGACCTCCGACGAGCGCGCCGCGCGGCCTCCGCCGCCGATGCCTCGCCCGCTGGGAGGCAGCCCCCGTTCCGCACGCACGCCCACTTCGCCGTCCGAGCCGGCCGTGTCGGTTCCCAGGCCGCGGGCCCTCTCGGGCCGCGTGGTGGCGGAGCCTCCCTCGCGCATGCCCGCCGGGGTTCCCGCCGAGGATGAGGCGACGCAGGTCAGTCCCCCGGAGATCGTGAAGCAGGCCCGCGCCGCCGCAGAGCCCGAAGCCGCCAACCGGCGGCCTCCCAGGATGGGCATGTTCACGCTGGGCCCCGTCGAGGCTCCTGCTGCCTCCCAGCCCGAGGAGCGTGAGGACTCGGAAGTGTCCGAGGTGTCTCGCGTGTCGCGCGTGTCCCGCGCACTCGCGGCCATGGAGCGGCCCTCGCGCCGGGGGCTGTGGATCCTGCTCGGCATCGTCATCCTGGCCGGCATCGGCGTGCTCTTCATGCCCGAGTCGCTGCGCTCCCGGCTGGGGTCTCTGTTCTCGTCCGCCGGAAGCCTGGTGGCGCCCAATGAGATGCCGAAGGCGGAGCCCTCCACGATGGGCATTCCGACCGAGGACTCCGAGACGCCTCCACCGGATGCGTATGAGCCTCCGCCCCCCGGGGAGGGCAGCCCCGAGCCCGTGAATGCCGCCCCGGCTCCCACGAAGGCCACCCCCACCACGCCCGCAGCGGCAACGCCTCGGCCTCGCAAGCCCGAGTCCGCCACGCCCACCGAAGCGGCGGCCAAGCCAGCGACGACGCCCAAGAAGCCCGCTTCGACTCCAGCTATTCAGGCTAAACCCACTGTTCCAGAGCCCGAGGCCGCTGAAGAGACGGAAGGGAACGAGGCGATCGAGGAGCCCGCGGAGCGGTCCGTGGGTCCAGCGGAGGTGGATCCTTCCATTCAGCCGCTGGAGCTTTCCCCGCCTGAAGGGGAGCAGTAGCCCGCCTGGCCGCCCTGGAGACGGTCACCCGCGTGACGGGGTAGGCATCCCCGGTTAGCATGGGGGCCGCGCATGGCGAGTAATGCAGGAGCCCCCATCGACGATCCCGATCGTGGGCGTCGCATCAGCAAGTACGAGATCCTCACACGGCTGTCCGTGGGAGGCATGGCCGAGCTGTTTCTCGCCTTCACCTCGGGCCCGGGCGGGTTCCGCAAGTTCGTCGCGCTCAAGCAGATCCTCCCGGACGTGAAGACCGAG
>DASVVJ010000690.1:0-10151 GCA_036389955.1 Myxococcaceae bacterium | reverse complement strand
TGGAGCCGCGGCGAGGAGCTCATCACCGAGCGCTTCCCGGAGATCTCCGAGGCCGCCGAGGCCCTGCCGGATGGGACCGTGCTGGATGGAGAGGTGCTTGCCTATGAGGAGGGCCGGCCCCTGCCCTTCAGCCGGCTGCAGCGGCGCATCGGCCGGCAGAAGCTGACGGCGAAGGTGCTCTCCGAGGCTCCCGCCGCGTTCATGGCGTATGACCTGCTCGAGGAGCACGGGGAGGATCTGCGCGGTCTGCCGCTGCGCGAGCGCCGGGCCCGGCTGGTGGCCCTGCTGAAGGACCATCCGCGCTTCACGGTGTCTCCCGCCGTGGAGACCGAGTCGTGGGAGGCGCTGGCCCAACTGCGGCGTGAGTCCCGGGAGCGCAACGTCGAGGGCTTCATGCTCAAGCGCCTCGAGTCCACCTATCAGCACGGGCGCAAGCGCGGCGACTGGTGGAAGTGGAAGATCGATCCGTTCGCCGTGGATGCCGTGCTGCTCTATGCCCACCCGGGCCATGGGCGCCGGGCCGCGCTCTACACGGACTACACTTTCGCGGTGTGGAACGGGCAGGAGTTGCTGCCCGTGGCCAAGGCCTACTCCGGCCTCACGGATCAGGAGATCGCCAAGCTGGACCGGTGGATCCGCGCGCACACGCGCGAGAAGTTCGGGCCCGTGCGCTCCGTCAGCCCGGAACAGGTGTTCGAGCTGCACTTCGAGGGCATCGCCGCCTCGCCCCGGCACAAGTCCGGCATTGCGCTGCGCTTCCCGCGCATCGCCCGGTGGCGCGTGGACAAGAAGCCTCAGGACGCAGACACCCTCGAGCGCCTCAAGGAGCTGCTCCATGCCCAGCACTAAGCGGCGTGGGACTACACGGCGGAAAGCCCGGGGGACGAAGAACCCTCACCCCGTCCCTCTCCCGAAGGGAGAGGGGAAGCCCATCGAACGGCTCCGCTCCTGGTTCTCGGCTCGTGGGTGGAAGCCCTATGCGTTTCAGGAAGAGGCCTGGGCCGCTTACGCCCGGGGCGAGAGCGGGCTCATTCATGTTCCCACCGGCGCCGGGAAAACCTACGCCGCCTATATGGGCCCCCTGGCCGATGTCGCCGAGGGCGGCCGCAAGGGCCTGCAGATCCTCTATGTGACGCCGCTGCGCGCCGTGTCCCGCGACATCGAGCTGGCCCTCAACGCTCCGCTGTACGTCCTGGACGAGGACATTCAGGTCGAGAGCCGCACCGGTGACACCTCCTCCTCCGTGCGCCAGCGTCAGCGCGAGCGGCTGCCCGAGGTGCTCATCACCACCCCGGAGTCCCTCTCCCTGCTGCTTGCCGGGGAGCGCGCCTCGGAGCTGTTCGCAGGCCTACGCTCCATCATCGTCGACGAGTGGCACGAGCTGCTGAGCACCAAGCGCGGCACCCAGATGGAGCTGGCCCTCGCCCGCCTGCGCCGCTTCGCTCCCACCGTGCGCACCTGGGCCCTGTCCGCCACCCTCGCCAACCTGGATGTCGCCGCCCGCGCCGTGGTGGGCACTCAGGCCACCCCGACGCTGCTCAGCGCCGACGTGGAGCGCCCCATCGAGGTCAGCACCCTGCTGCCCGACAGCGTGGACAGCTTCCCCTGGGCCGGGCACCTGGGCTTCACCATGCTCGAGAAGGTGGCCGCCTGGCTCGACCCGGAGCGCTCCACCCTGCTCTTCACCAACACCCGCTCCCAGGCCGAGCGCTGGTTCGAAGGCCTGCGCTTCGCCCGCCCCGAGTGGGAGAAAGTCCTCGCCCTCCACCACGGCTCCATCGACCGGGAAGAGCGCGAGCGCGTCGAGGCCGGCCTCAAGGATGGCTCCGTCCGCATCGTGGTGTGCACTTCCTCGCTGGACCTGGGCGTGGACTTCGGCCCCGTGGAGCGCGTGGTGCAGGTGGGCAGTCCCAAGGGCATCGCCCGCTCCCTTCAGCGCGCCGGCCGCAGCGGCCACCGCCCTGGGGAGACCTGCCATCTGCTCTTCGTCCCCACCCACGCGCTGGAACTCATCGAGATGGCCGCCGCCCGCGAGGCGCTCCAGCGCGGCGAGGTGGAGGGGCGCCTTCCCCTGCACAAGCCGCTGGACGTGCTCGCCCAGCACCTCGTCACCTGCGCGATGGGCGGCGGCTTTACCCGCGAGGACCTGCGCGCCGAAGTCCGTGAGGCCACCTCTTATAAGGACCTCACGGACGAGGAGTTCGAGTGGACGCTGGCCCTGGTGCGCGAGGGCGGCCCCACCCTGCGCGCTTACCCGGAGTTCCGCCGTGTGGTGGAGCACGAGGGCCGCTTCGTCGTCACCGATGCCCGCATTGCCCGGATGCACAAGCTGAACATCGGCACCATCACCTCGGACGCCACCGTGCAGCTCCGTTACTGGAGCGGGGGCCGCATCGGCTCCATCGAGGAGTCGTACATCAGCCGGATGCGGCCCGGGGACACCTTCCTCTTCGCGGGCAAGCGGCTGGAGTTCTCCCGCTTCAAGGACATGACGGCCTATGTGAAGCCCGCCAAGGCCAAGACGACCCAGACTCCGCGCTGGATGGGCAGCCGCCTGGCCATCTCCGGCTCGCTGGCCGCCGCCGTGCGCCGCACCCTGCACGCGGCCCGCCACGGAGACGTCTCCGCCGAGGAGCTCGCCGCCGCCTGGCCCGTGCTGGATGCCCAGTCCCGCCTCTCGCGCATCCCCGCCGAGGGCACCTGTCTGGCCGAGACGTGCGAGACGCGCGAGGGCCACCACCTCTTCCTCTACCCCTTCGAGGGCCGGCTGGTGCACGAGGGGCTGGCGGCCCTGCTCGCGCTGCGCTTTACCCGGCTGCGCAAGGCTACCTTCAGCCTCTCGGTGAACGACTACGGCATCGAGTTCCTCACCCAGGACTTCTTCCCTTATGAGGAGGTGCTGCGCCCGGCCCTCTTCACCCGCGAGCGGCTGGTGGAGGACATCCTCGAGAGCGCCAACCTCACCGAGCTGGCCCGGCGCCAGTTCCGGGACGTGGCCCGGGTGGCAGGGCTCATCCTCCCGGGGCTGCCCGGAGCCCGGAAGTCCACCCGCCAGGTGCAGGCCAGCGCCTCGCTGCTCTACGACGTCTTCCTCAAGTACGACCCGGAGAATCTGCTGCTGCACCAGGCCCGCCGCGAGGTGCTGGAGCAGCACTTCGAGCAGAACCGCCTGGCCGCCACCCTGGAGCGGCTGGAGCACTCTCCCCTGGAAATCATCTCCGTCCGGCGGCCCACGCCGCTGGCCTTCCCGCTCGTCGTCGAGCGCATCAGCGCCAGCCTCTCCAACGAGTCCCTGCTGGAGCGCGTCGAGCGCATCAAGGAACGATGGCAACGCGAGGATGCCAGGTCCGCCTGAGCGGCACGGAAGTGGAACTCCGCCCCGAGCGCGGCCTGTATTGGCCGCAAGCGGGGCTGCTCGCCGTGGCGGACCTGCACTGGGGTAAGCCCGAGAGCTTCCAGCAGCACGGCATCCCCCTGCCCGCAGGCGTGCTGGAGGACGACCTGAGCCGCCTCTCCCGGGCCCTGACCACCACCGGCGCCAAGCGGCTGCTCCTGGTGGGAGACCTCATCCACTCGCGCCGGGGCATCACCCCCGCCGTCACTGCCCGCATCGCCGCCTGGCGCTCAAGCCACGACGCCGTGGAGATGGTGCTCGTGCGCGGCAACCACGACCGGCACCTCAAGGTGCTGCCCCCCGAGTGGCGCATCGACGTCCAGGAAGAGCACACCGACGAGGGGCCCTTCCGCTTCGCCCACCACCCCGAGCCTGCTACAGGCCGCTACCTCTGGGCCGGGCACCTGCACCCCGTGGTGCGCCTGTCCTCGGGGGCCGATCGGCTGCGCCTTCCCTGCTTCCACGTCGGCCCCGCGGTCGGCATACTTCCTGCTTTCAGCGCCTTCACCGGGGGCATGAACGTCAGCCGCCGCCCCGGTGAGCGCATCTTCGCCATCGCGGACGACGCCGTCGTCGAGGTGTAGGCCCTGTGAGTGCTTCCAAGCGCCGCCGCGTCCTGGACATCATCGCCACCGACAGCACCTTCGAGCGCGCCGACTTCCGGGGGCGCGAGGTGTGGCTGGGCAAGTGCCTGCACTGCAACGCCCACCTCATGGTGGACCTGTCCGGCGAGCCGATCAGCCGCGCCACCATCGAGCACATCATCCCCCGGACCCACGGCGGCACCGATGCCCTGGAGAACCTGGGCCTGGCCTGCGCCCGCTGCAACCAGGGCAAGGGCAGCCGCCACGATCCGCGCTACCTCACGGACGCGCGCGCTCAGGAGCTCGTCGCCCGGCTCCAGCAGCGCCGCCGCGATCGCTGGCGCCCGCTGGACGCCCCCGAACAGGACTGAACCGCGCCTGTTCAACCGCCGCTTCCGCTTGCCAGAAGAGAACGTCATTGGCTGCGCCACCCGTTGTTGCACCTCGGAGCCAAGGCCGTGCTATTCGCGACGCTGCGGGTCACCCGGAGAACGAAAGATGATTGACAGTCGGGATTTGATGGTTGATGGTCCCGCGCCGCGCTGGGAACGGGAGTTGGAGGAGGGCCCGCGCGCCGCATCTCATCGGGATTCTGATCGCCACCAGTGAACGTGTCTGCCATGCCCCACGAACGCCTCGAGCGTCCTGCCGCTGGTGCCATCGCCCCGATGAGCCTCTATTGCCTCCCGTCCCGTACGGTAGTCCGCCGTCAAGGCACCCTTTGCTTCCTGTCGCGTCTCTTTGAAGTCCACTGCTTGCCCCAGGTCCTGGTATGAGCGGCCCTCTTTTCCCTCGCTGGACGAACACGGTCTCGCGGTTCTCCGCCGCAGGCCTCCTCGCCGTTCCCGCTATCGCGCTGGGCGGTCTGATGGCGTACGTGCGCTCGCCATACGGCACTGGCCAGCAGCGCCCCATCGAGCAGCCGATCGAGTTCGATCACCGCCACCACGCCGGTGACGAGCAGATCGACTGCCGCTACTGCCACTTCTCGGTGGAAAAGTCGCCGTCGGCGGGCATTCCCTCCACCACCGTGTGCATGTCCTGCCACGCGCAGATCTGGAACAAGAGCCCGTACCTCACCGAGGTGCGCAAGGCCTTCTTCGCCGACCAGCCCATTCCCTGGGTGCGCGTGCACAACCTGCCGGACTTCGTCTACTTCAACCACTCCATCCACGTGTCCAAGGGTGTGGGGTGCTTCACCTGCCACGGCCGCGTCGATCAGATGGCCGCCATCGAGCAGCACTCCACGCTGACGATGAGCTGGTGCCTCGACTGCCACCGTGATCCGAAGCCGCACCTGCGGCCGCAGGAGTACATCACCAGCATGACCTGGGCCCCGCCCGCCGACCCCGAGCAGGCCAAGACGCTCGCGGAGACGCTGGCGAAGGAAAACAACGTCCACTCGCGCACGAGCTGCTCCACATGCCACCGATGAATCCGAAGAACGGCGCTCCGTCGCAGGCTACCCCCTCCTCCTTCGCGCTGCCGGTCGTCTCCAACGCCCCGGCCGCTCAGGAGCATGAGCACGACCACGACCACCCGCACGCGCACGACGAAGTCGGCGCCGCGCTGGACCATGCCGCCTCGGCGGGCGTGGCCACCGAGGGTGGCTATGGCCGCACCTACTGGCGCAGCCTCGAGGAGCGGCTGGGCAAGCCCGAGTACCTCGAGAGCGTGAAGCCCGAGTTCCCGGAAGGGGCGGACCTGCCGCCCACCGGCGTGGCCCGCCGTGAGTTCATGCAGCTCATCGGCGCCTCGCTGGCGCTGGCCGGCGCCACCGCCTGCACCACGCGCCCCTCGGACGAGCGGCTGGTGCCCTTCACCAAGACGCCGCCCGAGCTGGTGCCCGGCAACGCCCTGCACTACGCGTCCGGCATGACGTTCGGAGGCCACACCTCCGGCCTGCTCATCACCGCTCGCGAGGGCCGCCCGATCAAGATCGAGGGCAACCCCGAGCACCCGATCAACCGGGGCGCCGCGGGCCCGTTCGAGCAGGCCTTCCTGATTTCGCTGTACGAGCCCAACCGCGCCCGCGTGCTGCGCCAGGGCAAGGCGCCGCGCTCGCTGCGCTCGCTGGCCGAGGACGTCTCCGCGCTGGTGAACAAGGCCGCCCCCGCCGACGGTGGCGCCCGGGTGCGCTTCCTCACCGAGCCCCTCAACTCGCCGATGATGGGGCAACTGCGCAGCCGCATCCTCCAGAAGCTGCCCAACGCCCGCTTCTACAGCTACGCCCCCGTCACCCAGGACGCGGCTGGCGAGGGTGCCCGCGCCCTGTTCGGCGCGCCGCACACCGCGCTGTATGACTTCAGCCAGGCGGACATCATCCTGTCGCTGGACGCGGACTTCCTGGAGAGCCGCCCGGTGAACCTGGCCTACGCGCGCCAGTTCGCCAGCCGCCGCGACAACCCGGACACCCTCAACCGCCTCTACGTGGCGGAGACGCGCTTCTCCATCACCGGCGGCATGGCGGACCACCGCCTGCGCCTGAAGTCCTCGGAGATCCTCGGCCTGGCCGCCGCCGTGGCCCAGGGCCTGGGTGGAGCCGTCGCCGGTCTGGCCGGTGCCGCTGCCGCCAAGTCCGCCGCGCCCGCCAACGCCCAGAAGTGGATCGACGCGGTGGTGAGCGACCTGCGCGGGGCCGCGGGCCGCTGCGTGGTGGTGGCCGGTGAGCGTCAGCCCGCCGCGGTGCACGCGCTGGCTCACGCCATCAACGTGGCGCTGGGCAACGTGGGCAAGACGGTGCGCTTCGTGGCCTCGGCCGCCGAGGCGTCGAACCTGGCCGGCGTGCGCGAGCTGGTGGCCGACATCAAGGCCGGCCGCGTGGACACGCTCGTCATCACCGCCTTCAACCCGGTGTACTCGCTGCCCGCGGACGTGGGCCTGGCCGAGGTGCTGGACCCGAAGAGCAACCCCGAGCAGCGCGGCAAGCTGTCGGTGCTCTACACCTCGCTCTTCGAGGACGAGACGGCCGCGCTGTGCGACTGGTTCGTCCCCGCCGCGCACCAGTTGGAGACGTGGAGCGATGGCCGCTCCGTGGACGGCACGGTGTCCATCGCCCAGCCGCTCATCCAGCCGCTGTTCAACGGCGTGCCCGAGTCCGAGCTGCTGGCGCTCTTCCTGGACGAGCCCTACGCCCCCGCGTACCAGATGCTGCGCGACTTCTGGCGTGGCCAGCCCGCCACCCAGGGCGCTGACTTCGAGTCCTCCTGGGAGAAGATGGTCGCCACGGGCATCGTCCCCGGCACCACGGCCGCTCCGGTGGAGGCCGCCGCCAACACCGAGGGCGCCGCCGCCGCCATCGCCGCCTACACCCCGCCGCAGCCGGTGGCGGGAGGCCAGCTCGAGATCAACTTCGTCGCCGACTACAAGGTCTTCGACGGCCGCTTCGCCAACAACGCGTGGCTGCAGGAGCTGCCCGACCCCATCACCAAGCTCGTCTGGGACAACCCGGCCCTCATCAGCCCGAAGACGGCCGAGGACCTGAAGCTCGAGACGGGTGACGTGGCGGAGCTGAGCTACCGCAACCGCAAGCTGGAGGTGCCGGTGTGGGTGATGCCGGGCCACGCGGACGGCGCGGTGACGCTGCCGCTGGGCTACGGCCGCACCTTCCTGCACGAGACGGCCGCCAACGGCACCGGCTACAACGCCAACGTGCTGCGCAGCGCGGACGCCCCCTGGTTCGACAGCGGCGCCACGCTGACCAAGGCGCGCAAGACGCACCAGCTCGTCTCCACCCAGAAGCACTGGAGCATGGCTGGCCGCCCCGTGGCGCTGGACTTCACGGTGGGCGAGTGGCGCGACAAGAACAACCACAACGTCCAGGGCGCGATGCACCGCACCACCGGCAACCTGGACAGCCCCACCACGGCGGACGGCAGGCCCAACCGCCTCAACAACCTCCCTCCGTTCGAGTACGGCAAGGAGGAGTACAAGTGGGGCATGGCCATCGACCTGTCGCGGTGCACCGGGTGCTCCGCGTGCGTGGTGGCCTGCCAGTCGGAGAACAACATCCCGGTGGTGGGCAAGGACCAGGTGTCCCGCAGCCGAGAGATGCACTGGCTGCGCATCGACCGGTACTTCACCGGCCCGGGCATCAACCCCAAGGGCCACGAGGGCTACGTCAACTACGCCACGGCGGACGCCGAGCCGGGCATGGTGATGCAGCCGGTCATGTGCGTGCACTGCGAGAAGGCGCCCTGCGAGTACGTGTGCCCGGTGAACGCCACCGTGCACTCGGACGAGGGCCTCAACGACATGGTGTACAACCGCTGCGTCGGCACGCGGTACTGCTCCAACAACTGCCCGTACAAGGTCCGCCGGTTCAACTACCTGCACTACTCCAAGGGCAAGACGCCCACCGAGAAGATGCAGATGAACCCGGACGTCACCGTGCGCAACCGCGGCGTGATGGAGAAGTGCACCTACTGCGTCCAGCGCATCGAGCGCGTGCGCATCACCTCCCGCGTGGAGAAGCGCGCCATCGCCCCCAACGAGCTGCAGACGGCCTGCCAGCAGACCTGCCCCACCGAGGCCATCACCTTCGGCTCGCTCAATGACGAGAAGGCCCGCGTCACCCAGCTGCACGCCGACCCGCGCCACTACAAGCTGCTCTACGAGCTGGGCACCCAGCCGCGCACCGCCCACCTCGTCCGCCTGCGCAATCCGCACCCCTCTCTGGCTCCGGCGCCTGAGAAGCACGAAGGAGGTCACTGACCATGGCTGAGACCGCCGCCAACGCCGCGATCGACCCGCTCGAGCCGCGGCACCTCGTCGCGCCGCACCACGACGACAAGACGCTCAACGACACCCTGCTCGACTTCGTCTGGAAGAAGCCGGGCAAGGGCTGGCTGATGCTGTTCGGCTGCACCCTGTCCGCCCTGGGCCTGCTGGTCATCGGCGTGACGTACACGCTGATCAACGGCATCGGCGTGTGGGGCAACAACAATCCGGTGGGCTGGGCCTTCGACATCATCAACTTCGTCTGGTGGGTGGGTATCGGCCACGCCGGTACGCTCATCTCCGCCATCCTTCTGCTCTTCCAGCAGAAGTGGCGCACCAGCATCAACCGCTTCGCCGAGGCGATGACGCTGTTCGCGGTGATGTGCGCGGGCCTCTTCCCGCTGCTTCACACCGGCCGCCCCTGGTTCGCCTTCTGGCTGTTCCCCTACCCCAGCACCCTGGGCGCGTGGCCGCAGTTCCGCTCGCCGCTGGTGTGGGACGTGTTCGCCATCTCCACCTACCTCACGGTGTCCGCGCTGTTCTGGTACGTGGGCCTCATTCCCGACCTGGCCGCGCTGCGTGACTCGTCCAAGACGAAGATGCAGCGGCTCATCTACGGCATCTTCAGCCTCGGCTGGCGCGGCTCGGGCCGGCACTGGCACAACTACAAGATCGCCTACCTGCTGCTGGCCGGCCTCTCCACGCCGCTGGTGGTCTCGGTGCACACGATCGTGTCCTTCGACTTCGCCGTGTCGCTGCTGCCCGGCTGGCACGCCACCATCTTCCCGCCCTACTTCGTGGCCGGCGCCGTGTTCTCCGGCTTCGCCATGGTGATCACCCTCATCGTTCCGGCCCGTAAGTACATGGGCCTGCGCGACGTGATTACCGACCGGCACCTGGAGAACATGAACAAGGTCATCCTCGCCACGGGCCTCGTCGTGTCCTACGGGTACATGATGGAGCACTTCGTGGCGTGGTACTCGCAGAGCCAGTTCGAAATCTGGACCTTCTACGTGAACCGCGCCCGGGGCCCGTACGCCGGCGTGTACTGGCTGATGATTGCCTGCAACGTCATCACCCCGAACATCTTCTGGTTCAAGAAGTGCCGCACGAGCATCCCCATCATGTGGGTGGCCTCCATCGCGGTGAACATCGGCATGTGGTGCGAGCGCTTCATCATCATCGTCACCTCGCTGCACCAGGACTTCCTGCCCTCGTCGTGGGACATGTACAGCCCCACCTGGGTGGACTGGTCCATCTACATCGGCACGCTGGGCCTGTTCGGCACGCTGTTCCTGCTGTTCCTCAAGTTCGTGCCCGCGGTGGCCATCAGCGAGGTGAAGGAGCTGCAGTTGGAGCTCAAGCACGCCGCCCACCACGGCGCGCACGACACCGAGACGGCCGCTGCCGGTACCCTCACCCACGGAGCGCACTAGAGCCATGGAATCGACCCC
>DASVVJ010000689.1:0-5741 GCA_036389955.1 Myxococcaceae bacterium | reverse complement strand
GAACGCGGTGGAGCGGTTCGCGCGGCAGCACGGGCTGCGGCATCCGATCGCGGTGGATGACGGCTCGATGGCGCAGGCATACGGGGTGGAGGAGCACCCGTCGTACCTGCTGTTCGACACGCAGGGGTACCTGCGGCTGCGGGCGGGAGACCTGGAGGACTCGAGGGACCTGCGCCTGCTGCTGGATCGGCTGACGGGGCCGGACGCAAACACGGGCGCCTTCGCGCCCTGAGTTCCTCTTTCGCACCCACCCCTTCGACGGAGCACCGCACATGGCTGAGCGCCACTCGAAGAAGTCCACAGGCATCTCCCTGGGCAAGCTGGCCGCGGCGGGAGTCGGCGCGGCACTGGGACTCCGGGCGATGTTGCGCCCGAAGGTGAGCTTCGCGAACAAGACGGTGCTGATCACCGGAGGCTCTCGAGGGTTGGGGCTGATTCTGGCCCGGTGCTTCCTGAAGGAGGGAGCGCGGGTGGCCATCTGCGGCCGGGACGAGGAGACGCTCGAGCGGGCGCGGCAGGAACTGGAGCAGGTGGGCGGCGAGGTGCTGACGCTGGCCTGCGACGTGAGGGATCCGGTGCAGGTGGAGGCGATGGTGGCCGAGGTGCTGGAGCGGTTCGGCCCGGTGGAGGTGCTGGTGAACAACGCGGGCATCATCCAGACGGGCCCGCTCGAGGCGATGACGCTGGAGGACTTCCAGGAGGCGATGGACACGCACCTGTGGGCGCCGCTGTACACGACGCTGGCGGTGTTGCCGGCGATGAAGCAGCGGGCAGAGGGACGCATCGTCAACATCTCCTCGATTGGCGGGCGGGTGAGCATTCCGCACCTGGTGCCGTACAGCGCGAGCAAGTTCGCGCTGGTGGGGTTGTCGGACGGAATGAGGGCGGAGCTGGCGCAGGACGGCATCAAGGTGACGACGGTGTGCCCGAGCCTGATGCGCACGGGCAGCCCGCAGAACGCCACGTTCAAGGGAGACCACGAGAAGGAGTACGCGTGGTTTTTCCTGAGTGACTCGATGCCGGGCCTGTCGCTGAACGCGGAGCGGGCGGCACGGAAGATCATCGAGGCGTGCCGGCGCGGAGACGCGGAGGCGCTGGTGGGGCTGCCGGCGAAGATAGCAGCGGTGGCGCGCACGCTGGCGCCGAACCTGACGGCGGCGATGCTGGCGCAAGTGAACCGGTGGCTACCGCAGGACAGCTCGCAGGACCGGTTCAAGGGCAGCCAGAGCGAGACGCCGCTGACGCGCTCCTGGCTGACGGAGCTGTCACGCCGGGCCGCGGCAGCCAACAACGAGAACGAAGTGCCGATTCACTGAGGGACGTGCTCGGAGGGAAAAGCACCGGTACAGTCCGCGAGGATGAAATACCGCATTTACTCCGTAAGCCGACGTGACAAGGAGCCCCTGCTCCAGTTCATCATCGCCGCGCTGGAGAATGAGGGCTGCCGCATCCTTCAGTCGTCAGCACCGTCCGAGGCGCCATTCCGCATTACCTTCGAGACACCGGCGGGCGAACGGTTGGGCATTCTCGTCTACGCCTTCTTCGCCAATTCGAAGCTGACCAAGAACCGGCCCGAGGACGAGCACCGGTTCCAGGTGAAGTACGGGCCCGACGACAAGCGTCTGCATCCGCTGTGGCAGGACCCTTACCTGCTTTACACGACACTCTTCTGCGGCATCGATCCAGAGCGCGGAATCTTCGTTGGGGCTGACCCGGTGCTGCATAGCCCTACCCGATTCTTCATCAGCATCGAGTTCAAGAGCCACCACGTCGAGTCCATCCTGAAGAAGGGCTGGCATTCCTGGGAGCGCGATCACCGGGCTGGCGAAGACAAGCCCGTCGAAGTCCTCGTCGGAGGCACCTCCAAGAGCTTTCTGCGGTACATCCGGTTCGAGCGTGAAGCGCTGGGGGAAGATCAGGGACACCGGCAGCTCCTGGCCGAGCAGGTAGCAGCGCCTGATTCGCGGCCTGGCACCATGAACCTGGATGGGGGGTTGGCTCCGCCCCAGGAACGTCTCCACAAGTTGGCGCAGGAGTTCGAGCTGTCGGAGCCGGAGGTACTCGACCTCATCGCCAGCGCCCGGCGGCTGAAGATGGCCGTACGGGGCTGGGTCGCCGAAGAGCACCTGGTCCGCAAGCTACTCAGAGTCCCTGGCGTCACGGACTGCGAGCGCCTTGACCTGGAGGGCCAACCGGATGTGCGCTTGCGGTTCGAAGGAAGCCGCTGGTTGAGCATCGAGTGCAAGAACGTTCTGCGACAGCCAGCCGCTGGCAACGTGCCTCGGCTGGACTTCCAACGGACGCGCGCGGCCAAGAACAACCCGTGTTCGCGCTACTATGCTCCGGAGGACTTCGATGTGGTGGCCGCCTGCCTTCACGCCATCACCGAGAGGTGGGAGTTCCGGTACATCCTGCCGGGGAACCTGGCACCTCATGCGAAATGCCCTGGCAAGCTGTCCAACAACGTCCGCGTGGATGAGCGCTGGGCGGAAGATGTCCAGACCGTGCTGCGCGCCGCCGTTCCATGTTAGTGGAGCACCCCATGGGCACAGCGAAGGTCATCAGCCTCTTTTCGGGGGCAGGAGGCATGGACTACGGGTTCGAAGCAGCGGGCTTCGAGACGGCGGTCGCCCTGGAACTCGACCACGACTGCTGCGAAACCCTGCGCAAGAGCCGTCCTTCCTGGCAGGTCATCGAGCGCAGCATCTATGACGTCCCCACCGAAGAGATGCTCGAAGCGGGGTCCCTGAAGCCCGGCGAAGTGGACCTGCTGATCGGCGGGCCCCCTTGCCAACCGTTCTCGAAGTCCAGTTACTGGGCACGTGGCGACTCGCTGCGCCTGGATGATCCCCGATCCGATACGCTCGCGGCCTACATGCGCGTCGTTGAAGAGGCGCGTCCCCAGGTCTTTATCCTGGAGAACGTGGCAGGCCTCGCTTTCTCGGGCAAGGACGAGGGACTGCGTCTGCTCCTGGAGCGAATCAAGCGCATCAACCGGGCCACGAAGAGCAACTACCAGCCATACTTCCAGGTGGTGAATGCCGCTGCGTACGGCGTGCCGCAGTTGCGCGAACGGTTCCTGCTGGTTGCCTCCCGCGAGGGCCTGCCTTTCACCTTCCCCACGCCCACACACGTGGCCCCCTCGAAGCAGCCGGACCTGCTGACCGCAGGGATGCCGGACTACCGGACCGCCTGGGACGCAATTGGGGATCTCAAGCCCGAGCCCGACGAAGATCTGACCGTTCGTGGCAAATGGGGGCCTCTTCTGGCCTCCATCCCCGAGGGACAGAATTACCTGTTCCATACGGACCGGGGAGAAGGCCTGCCCCTTTTCGGTTGGCGGCGTCGCTACTGGACGTTCCTGCTGAAGTTGGCGAAGCACCTACCGTCCTGGACGATCCAGGCCCAGCCCGGCCCTGCCGTGGGTCCGTTTCATTGGGAGAGCCGCCGGCTGAGCCTCCGCGAGCTATGCCGCCTTCAGACGTTCCCGGATGATGTGCTCGTACAAGGGGGCCGGACCTCAGCGCAGCGGCAGGTGGGCAACGCGGTCCCTTCACTGCTTGCGGAAGTGCTGGGCCGCGCAGTCCGCACACAACTGCTGGGGTTCAAGCCTGCCCGGGGGCCCCTGAAGTTGCTTCCACCGAACCGCTCGCCGGCTCCCCCAGCGGAGCCTGTGCAACCGGTGCCCCGCGCCTTCCGCAAGCTGATGGGTCAACATGAGCCACACCCTGGGACTGGAAAGGGGTTTGGCGCCAAGGCCCGAGCGGAATCCCTCACGTAGCTGCCCACCACTGAGCACAGCGCTCAGTGGCACGTGCCCGTGCCTGTGTCGGTGAACGTCTGCCCGGCGATGGGGACGAACTCCCAGTCGTAGCTGTTGGCGCGCAGGGTCAGCTTCAGCACCCCGTGCGTGCTCGACTCACGCACCTCCGAGTTGGGCTGCACCGTGTTGAAGGCGCGCAGCCCCGTGCCGCCCGTGCCCACCACGAACTGGCGGATGCCCGTAGCGGGATCCGCCACTCCCGAGGGCCGCTGGGGCGCGAAGCGCTCGTAGTCATGCTCGTGCCCACTCAGCACGAGCTCCACGCCGGCGTTGTACAGCTCCGTCCACACCTCGCTCGAGCGCGGGTCGTTCCCGTGAGCCCCCGAGGAGAAGCGCGGGTGGTGCAAGACAGCCAACGTGCAGGGCTTCGTGTTGGCGGCAAGGTCCGCCGCCAACCAGGTCCTCATCTCCGAGCCCGCCAGCATCGGGTTGGCGCACGTCGAAGGCGAGGAGCACCCGGAGTCCAGCGCGATGATGTGCCAGTTGCCCAGATCGAACGAGTAGTACGAGTAGCCGTTCTTGCACTGCGCGGCCGCACCGAAGTACCCGCAGTAGCCCGCCAGGTTCGCCGTCGCATGGTCATGGTTGCCTGGCACGGGGTACGTCTTCGCCTTGTGCCGTCCCCAGTTGGACGCGTAATAGTTGGTGTACTCGCTGGGGCTGCCGGAGCCGTAGACGTTGTCGCCCAGCAGCAGGACCGCCGTCGGGTTGAGGGTGTCAATCACCTGAGCGGTGGCCTCGTCCTGCGTCCAGCCGCCAGCGATGTCTCCCGCGGCCACGATGACGGGATCCGCCGTGGGCGGCTCCGCGCCATCGTTCGCCAGCGCATCCAGGTACGCACCGTGCGAGGCGCTGGTCCAGCCATTGGCCTCCTCCACGGCGGTCCCCTGCCCCCACTCATTGAAGGTGGTGATGAGCTGCCACGGCTCACCGGAGGCGAGCATGTTCCGGATGTTCTGCCGCCACCGCGCCACATCCCGCGCCAGGCGCGGCGTGGGCTCATCCGCCTTCCAGTACCCCGGGGAGATGACGAAGGCGGAGCCCGCCTGACGGCTCTCGGCCAGTGCCGGAGCGTACGGGTACCACCCGGCCGGCTGGCTCACACAGTTCTGCGAGCCCGGGAACGCCTGGAGGATGAGGTGGAAGCCGTAGGCCTGGTTCGCGGCGGCCCAGCGGTCCGCCACCTCGCACGTCGTGTCATCCGCGTTGCGAACGAAGAGCACCGGCTTGCCGTTGAGAATCGCGTACGCGGAGTCCGTCGCGTAAGTCCGCCGGATGTAGTTCAGGTCCGCCTGGAGCTCGGTGACGCTCGGCGTGCCCAGGCCTTCCTTCTCGTAAGCGAGCGCCCACCGCAGGGAAGACGGCCGTGCCCGGGTGCGCTCCAGCAGCAGCGGGATGCGGGAGTTCTCCTGGTGCAGCCCCTGCCCCCACCAGGAGGCGATGCTCACCCGGACCTTCGCCGCATCGAGCGCGGCCAGGTGCGCATCCACCACACTCTGGCTGCTGGAGTCGTAGTGGCCAAGCACGGGCGTATCGTGGGGGGACTGCCCGCCCACCTGCCACGCCTCGGGGTAGCTCGCGGAGTAGAACGCGGCCCGCAGCGGCAGCGTGAGGGGCGGGGCCTCGTTGTCGACAAGGGTCCCCACGCCCTGCGCATCGGCGAGTACCGCGTTGAGCGGGCTGGAGAGGTTCACCTGGAAGCTCTCGGACGGCTCGGAGAGGAGGTCTCCCACCACTGGGACGACCACCGTCTGAAGCGTCTCGTTGGGAGCGAAGGTGAGCTGGCCCGAGGTAGCTGCGTAGTCCCCTGGAGCCACGGCGGTGCCATCCGCGGTGGCGTAGGAGACGGTCACCGGCAGCGTGCTCGGGGCCGAGAGCGACACGGAGAAGGTCGCGCTGGTGGTGCCCGCGTTGCCCT
>DASVVJ010000688.1:0-4393 GCA_036389955.1 Myxococcaceae bacterium | reverse complement strand
CCACCTGCGTCCCGGACTCGCTGCCCAGGTCAATCGCCGTCACCCCGCCGTCCTTGTCCACCTTCAACATCACGTGGAGGTTGGAGACGCTGGGGTCCTGAATCTTCACCGCCGCCTGCGCTCCCGAGCCGACAATGATGCTCTCGGTGTCCGCGATGGTTTCCACCGTGGAACCGTCCGGCCCGGTGATGCGCAACCTCAGTCCGTTGTTCTTCGCCGCCGCCATGAGGATCTTTCCCTTCCCCTTCCGCACCCAGAAAAACGCGCGCCCTCCCAGGCGCTAGAGGTTATCCACCGACTTCTGCAGCTCGGGATTGAAGTTGTCCCGGACCTTGATCAGGCTCTGGAAGTCCGTCTTCTTCCGGTTCAGGAGGTACGAGCCTTCCGGCTTGGTGAGTTCGCCTTCCACCGTGACGTCGGTGAAGTCGATCACCGTCTTCTTCCGGTAGACCGTCCGGTCCTCCTCCTGAATGATCTTCACCTCGGTGTTGTCCTGAGCCATCGCAGGACCCGCCCACAACGCCGCCGCCACCACCGCCGATGCCAGTCGCTTCATCTGTCGCCTCCGTTCACCCATCGGTTAGGACAGCGGGTCTTCGAAGAGGTTCCCGCAGGTTCTTGCAGGACTCGGTCCAAGCACAATGCCCCGGATCGTAAGGGACTTGCCCCCGGGCTGCCACGTCCCCCACCCAGAGAGTGGAAAAATTTTCCCACTTCGTCCGGTAGGTTTGACCGTTGCTTGCCCACTCATGGCGAAGGCGAGGGAGCAGGCGCCACGCCCGGAGCAGCAGGCGAGGGAGCGGCGGTCTCAGGCGCAGCGGCCGGAGTGCCGGTGCCCGGCGCGGGCTCGGCCGGGGTGGCCTCCGCGGCGGGAGCGGCCTCCTCGGGCGGCGGCGGGCCCTCCTCGCGGGCGGCGTCCTCGGACACCTTGTCCAGCAGCTTCGCACCGTCACCGCCCTGGGCCGGAGCCTCCTTCTTCTGGTCGGCGGCGGGCTGGAGCTGCCCGCTCTTCTGCATCGCCACCAGGCCCTGCATCTTGGCGTCGATCATCTGCTTGTCCTGGGCCGACGTGGTCGGCAGGGCCTTGCAGCGATCGAGGAAGGCCAGCGACTTGTCCCAGCCGGCGCGGTCCGAGGAGTAGGCCCAGCCAGCGCCGCAGATCGCGTCCGCATGGTCCGGGCGCACGGCGAGCACCTTCTCGAAGGCCTCGCCCGCGGCGAGCCCCTTCTTCGGATCGCGGCCCTTCTGCCCGTCCAGCGCGTAGGCGTAGAAGAGCTGACCTTCGTAGGAGAGCGGATCCAGCGTCATGGCCTGGGAGAAGGCGCGCTCGGCGCCCACGTAGTCCCGGTAGGACAGCGCCATGGCGCCGATGTTCATGTGGCCCGGGGCGAACTTCGCATCGAGCGACACGGCCTTCTGGAACTGGGCCAGCGCGCGGGGACGATCGTTCAGCTTCAGGTAGATCATCCCCAGGTTGTTGTAGACGCCCGGATCACTCTCGGCGAGCTTGCGCGCATTGCCGCTCACCAACTCGGCGAGCCGGTACTGGCCCTGGTCGTAATAGACGAGCGCCAGGTTCTTGTAGGCATCCGCATTGTCCTTGCTACGCGCCAGCACGCGGCGGGCGGTGGCCTCGGCCAGTTCGAACTTGCCCGCCAACCGGTACGCCACCGTGAGGTTGTTCAGGAGCGCCACGTCATGCTCGCGTCCCGGCGTCTTCAGGGCCTTCTCGTACAGGGAGATGGCCTGGTCGAACTTGTCCTGCAGCCGGTACAGCCGCCCCAGGTTCAGCAGCGAGGGCTGGTGGTTCTGGTCCAGGAAGAGGACCTTCTCATAGGCCGCCTGAGCCTCCGCGAGCCGGCCCTGGCGCTCGGCGATGAGCCCCAGGTTGAACTGCGCGTTGAGGCTCTGCGGCGCCTTCTCCACCACCTGCTCGAAGCCCCTGCGCGCCGCCTCGTAGTCCCCCGCGTCGTAGGACGCGAGCGCGGCCATGAAGAGTTCGTGCGCGTTTCCGTTTCCGGGCGCGGACGGCGTGGGCTTCTGCGCGTTGGCCTGAGCCTGGGCCGGCGTCTGCTTCGGCGCCACCTCGGCAACGGGCGTGGGCTTGACCTGAGGAGCCGTGGCGCACGCCGTGGTGAAGGCGAGCGCGGCGGCGGCGAGCGTGCGGGCGATCGTCATGACCGTCTTCCCTGGGATGACCTTCGAATGGGTGCGCATCAGTTCTGAGCCTCCCCCACCGTGGCGGCGGGCGACGGCATGGCCTGCGGAGCCGCGGGCGCCTGCTCCGGAGCAGCCGGAGCCTCAGGCGTGGGGCTCGAGGGAGCCGTGGGCGTGGCCCCCGCCGTGGCGGAGGTGGCCATGCCGGGATCCTTGGCCACGCCCGAGGTGGCGAAGAACTCGCTGCCACGGAAGGGCACCTGGCGCACCTGCGCGTAGGAGCCCGGGCGGTAGCGGTTCACCTGATCCTGCGCCGCCAGCGTCCACTCGTTGTAGATGGCCAGCTCGTAGGCCTTCTCGAGCGCCTTCTCCAGCGCCTCGGTGGACTTGTCCTCCAGCGGCAGGGCCAGGTTCTCCAGCTCGCCGCGGTACATGGCGAGCTGATCCTCATCCAGCCCCTTCGGATCCGGCGAGTCGATGATGTTGCGGGCGAAGTCCGAGTAGGCCAGGCCGATCCGGGTGAGCGCCGCGATGCCCCACTCGCCCGAGCCGATGGCGAGCACCTCCGCGTACGCCTTCTCCACCTTCTGGATCTCGCGCTGCTTGGCGGCCAGATCCCGGCGGATGGTGGACACCCGCGAGAAGCGGATGCCCGTGTAGCGACTCCACAGCGGCTCCAGCGCCAGGAAGCGGACGTGGGCGTAGGCGTCCAGCAGGCGCACGTCCTTCTTCTCCTCTTCGGAGAGCCGGGCCCAGCCGCGCAGCAGGTCGTCCTGCACGTTCTCGATCGCCTGGCGCGCGTCCTTGATCAGCTCGGGCTTCACGTTCTCGGCCTGCTGGCGCGCCTCCTTGAGCTGCCGGTACGCCATCAGCTCGCGGTACCTCGCCAGGTACGTCTGCCCGGCCGCGGTGCGCGAGTCCTTCGAGTACGTATCCGCGAACGAGCGGAACGCCCGGGCCGCCTCGTAGTGCTTGCCCTCCTTCTCGTGGATCAGCGCGATGTTGTAGGCGATCTGCGGCACGTCCTTGCGGTCCCGGAAGCGCGACATGTACGCCCCGTAGGTGGCGATGGCCTTCTGAGACTCGCCCACGCCCTCCCACCACAGGCCCGCGTTGAACATCGCGTCGGCCACCCACTCACCGGCCTCGGTGAGCAGCTGCTGGCGCTCGGCCTCCTTCGGGTTCTTCGGCACCGGAGCAGGCTCGGCGGCCGCGGCAGTGGCATCCGGCTTCTTCGCCGCAGCCTTGGCGATCTTCTTGGCGCCGGCGGCCTTCTTGCCGCCCAGCCCTTCCGTCTTCGCGGTGTCGTACGCCTGGACGAAGGCCTCATACATCTCGGCCGCCTTCCGGAACTGGGCCATCTGCTCGTAGAAGTTCGCCAGCGTGTAGCGGACCTTCAGCGCGAAGACGCTGTCCGGGTACTCGCGCAGCACCCGCTCGCCGGTCTCCACGCCGCGATCCAGCTCGGCGGCCTCCTGGAAGATGATCATCGCGTAGGTGAGCGCGCGGTCCGCGTTCTCCGACTTGGGGAACTCGGTGACGAACTCGGTGAACAGCTGCGCGGCTTTCTTCGGGTTCTTCTCCTTGCGGTAGACGACCTCGTCCACCCACTTGTACTGGCTGCCCTCGACGACCTTGGCCACGCGGGTGGCGAAGTCGGTGCCCGGCTTCGTCAGCTTCTTGTTGCCCAGGAACTGGCGCGAGAGCTTGTTGAGTTCGAACCACTCCTCGCGGCTCTCCAGCACGAACATCGTCAGGTCCGCTGCGTCACGCGAGCGCCGCTCCTCGGGGAACTTCGCGATGATCTCTCCGAAGCGCCGCGCCGACTCCACGAAGTGGTTGCGATCGTAGAGGATGACCGCCGCCTGGTAGCGCAGGTCCACCTCGTCCTGGTTGTTCGGGTACAGGCCGTTGTACGTGTCGCACGCGGCCACCAGGCGCTCCTCGAACCGGGTGAGCGGCTCCTCCTGGCGCTCCTTCGCGTCCTTCTTGACGATGCGCTTCTTCTCGACGTCGCCCTTGTACTTGTTCTCGTCGACCTTCTGGCCGTCCTTCAGATCGCTCTTCACGATCTGGCCGCGCTCGATCTTCACCAGCTTGTCGTACGCGAGCACCGCGGCGAACGAGGCGCTCTTGCGGTACTGCTCGTTGGACACCTCGCGCGCCGAGTCGCGATCCGGAATCTTGAACGCCACCACCGCGTCGTACTCCGCCGCGGCAGCCTCCCACTCCTCGA
>DASVVJ010000687.1:0-10267 GCA_036389955.1 Myxococcaceae bacterium | reverse complement strand
CGCGCGCCTGCGTGCCGAGGGACTGGATCTGTCGAAGAAGCTGCTGCCCGCCTACGGCTTCGAGACGTGGAGGAAGTGCCTGGAGCTCGCCGTGGTGGATCTCTACGGGAAGCTGCCGCGGGCCGAGGGCTACCGGCGGCTGGGGCACGATGTGGTGAAGGGCATGTGCAAGACGGTCATCGGGCGCGCGATGCTGAGCGTGGCTCGGCTGCTGGGCCCGCGGCGTGCGCTGCGGCGGCTGGACCACAACCTGCACAGCGCGGACAACTACGTGCAGGCGCGCCTCACGGAGCTGTCACCCAACTGGTGCGAGGTGTGGATCAACGAGGTGATGGAGCAGCCCGGCTACTACCAGGGCATCCTCGAGGCATGCCTGGAGATCGCGGGCGCCAAGGCGACCCGCGTGGAGCTGATCGGGCGCGACGGCCGCGGAGCCTCCTTCCTGCTGCAGTGGGAGGAGTAGGCCCGCAGCCGCCTAGCGGAAGGCTCCGGCCCAGGCGCCGCAAGAGGGGCACTTCGTCCCCGGGCCCATGACGTGCAGTGTGCCGCAGTAGGGGCACTTGGCCGGCCGCGAGGCGTGGGTGGCCAGGCCCAGCTCCGGGTGCAGCGCGCGCAGGCGGATGGTGGCGCCCACCAGGAAGTCCCGGAGCGCCGGGCCACACTCCGGCAGGTCCAGCTCCAGCGGCAGCGTGCCCGAGCGCGTGCGGCCGATGAAGCGCAGCGAGGCCTTGTGGCGCGTCACTTCCCAGTCGTAGCCCAGCGTGGGCGAGAAGGTGATGCCCACCAGGTCCCGGCCGTCGATGACCACGCGTTGGTAGATGGAGTCCCCGCGGGTGGTCTGCATCTCCAGGCTTCCCGCCCTCACGGTGATGCGGGTGACCTTGCGAGGAGCCTTCGTCAGGTCCGCCCAGGCATCGCGCAGCTCGGGGAGGAACTCACGCGGCCGGTTGAGCAGCACCAGCGGCGACAACACGAGCCGGCCCAACGAGCCGGTCCGGCCCCGCTGGGGATGGTCCCACCGCAGCTCGAGTGCGTCGCCCTCGTCCTTCACCTGAAAGCCCTGGCGCTGCAGCAGCTTGGCGGCGTTGTTCTCGTGCCGCTCCTCGGGGTGGGCCAGCAGGGGTTGACCGCCGAACCACACCTCGGCCACCTCGGCCGGCTGGCTCAGCGCCTCCAGCACCACCAGCCCGTGCTGCTCGGCCATGGCCAGCACCGAGGCCACCAGGGCGTCCCCCTCCTGCTTGCTGGAGGGCGTCGCACGCGTCTCGAACACGGGCAGGTTCGTCTTGCCGAAGACGCGGATCCGGATTTCGTGCCAGTACGAGTAGAAGCGGCTCGTGCGCTTCTCTTCCCGGTTCGCGGAGATGACGTCTCTGACGTCCGACGGGGTGAGCAGCGAGCCCTGCGAGGCGAAGAACGCCCAGAGCAGCCCGATGATGATCAGCGGGAAGCACAGGACGGCGAACGAAAAGAGCACGAACAGCTCGAACAGCACCATGGGCCGGAACTTCTGCTGGCGCGCATGGTGAAGCACGATGCGGGTGGCCCCCTCGGCGTGCTGCCCCAGCAGGTCCGAGACGCCCATGGCCGAGAGGCCAGAGTGGCGGCTCATCGCTTCGAAGCTCCCCGGTTCCAGGTGCCCGAGCGGCCCCCTGACTTGTGGTCGAGCTGCACCTGCTCGAGGACCATGCCCCGGTCGATGCTCTTGCACATGTCGTAGACCGTCAGGGCTGCCGCGCACGCCGCGGTCAGGGCCTCCATCTCCACACCGGTGCGGTCCACGGTGCGCACCTCGACGCGCACCTCCAGGCCCGCGTCGAATGGGGCCAGCGTCACCTCCACGCCCGAGAGCGCGATGGGGTGGCACAGCGGCACCACGTCCGGCGTGCGCTTGGCGGCCATGATGCCCGCAAGCCGCGCCGCGGCCAGCACGTCGCCCTTTTCAATCTGGCCCTTCTGAATGCGCGTGAGCGTGGCGGGCAGCATGCGCAGCCGCGCCGTGGCCACCGCCTTGCGCCCCGTCTTCTTCTTGGCCCCCACATCCACCATCTTCACCGCTTCACCCCCTGCGCTACCGCGGCGAGCAGGTCCTCGACGATCTCCTCTGGATCCTCCAGCCCCACCGACACGCGGATGAGGCTCTCGCGGATGCCGGCGGCGGCGCGCTCCTCGGGCGTCATGCGGCGGGCGCTCGCGCTGGCCGCGTGCATCACCAGCGTGCACACGTCTCCCAGCGAGGGCCCTGGCCGCGCCAGCTTCAGCGCCTCCAGGAAGCGGTAACCCTCGGGCCGCCCGGCACCTTTGATCTCGAAGGCCACCATGGGGCCAAAGCCGCCCTCCAGCACCTCCCTGGCCACCGCGTGGTCCGGGTGCGAGGGCAGGCCCGGGTAGAGGACCCGCTCCAGCAGCGGAGACTCCGCCAGGCGGCGGGCCACGTGCGCGGCGTGCTCGGAGTGGGCCTTCATGCGAACCGGCAGCGTGCGAAGGCCCCGGTGGGTGAGCCACGCCTCGAAGGGCCCGAGCACATCGCCCGCCAGCAGGCGCATGGAGCGCAGCGGCGCCAGGCGCTCACGCGAGCCGCTCACCGTGCCGGCCAGCGCATCGCTGTGCCCGTTGAGCCACTTCGTCGCGGACTGCACGGCATAGTCCGCCCCGAGCGCCAGCGCCCGCTGCCCGTACGGCGAGGGGAAGGTGGCGTCCACCGCGAGCGGCGCGCCCACCTGCTTGCAGGCCCGGGCCAGGGCGCGGATGTCCGGCACGGAGAGCAGCGGGTTGGTGATGCTCTCGGCGAGCACGAACTTCGGGCGCAGCTCCACGATGCGCTCGGCCGCCTTGGGATCCGAGAGCACCAGTGGGTGCAGCTCCACGCCCGCGCGGGCGCACAGCGTCTTGAAGAGCAGGCGGGTAACGCCGTAGCCGTCACCGGGCATCACCACCCGATCGCCTGCCTTGAGGTTCTGCGCCTCGAAGACGGCCCGGAGTGCCGCCATGCCGCTGCCGTAGGAGACACAGGCCTCGGCCCCCTCCAGCGCCGCCACCGCCTCCTCCAGCAGCGCGGTGTTCTGGGCGCTGATGCGCGAGTAGACGTAGTCCTTGCCGTCCAGCGCCCCGTCCAGCTCGTCGCTGCTTTCGAACCAGCCCACCGTCGACATGTGGATGGCGGGCACCAGCGGCTGGGACTTGCTGTCCGCCAGCCGGCTCCCCGCGTGCACCGCCACCGTCTTCTGACTCAGCCGCTTACCGCTCATGTCCTGCCTTCCGTGTGGCGCTCGCCCTTACTTGCCCTGCTCGATGAGCCAGCGCTCGGCCTCGATGGCGGCCATGCAGCCGGTGCCCGCCGCGGTGATGGCCTGGCGGTAGTAGCTGTCCTGCACGTCGCCGCAGGCGTACACGCCCGGGATGTTGGTGCGCGTGGAGCCGGGCTCCGTCTTCAGGTAGCCGCTCTGGTGCGTCTCCAGCACGCCCTGGAAGAGGTGCGTGGTGGGCGTATGGCCGATGGCGACGAACAGGCCCGTGGCGGTGAGCAGCTGGGTGTCGTTCGTCTTCACGTTGCGCACCACCGCGCCCGTCATCCCCTTCTCGTTGCCCACCACCTCGTCCACCACCGAGTTCCACATCACCTGGATCTTCGGGTTCTTCAGCACGCGCTCCTGCATGATCTTCGAGGCGCGGAAGGTGTCCCGGCGGTGCAGCAGGGTGACCTTGTTGACGATCTTCGCCAGGTAGGTGGCCTCCTCCATCGCCGTGTCGCCGCCGCCCACCACCAGCACGTCCTGCTTCTTGAAGAAAGCCCCGTCACAGGTGGCGCACGCGGACACGCCCCGGTTCTTGTAGAGGTCCTCGCCCTTGACGCTCAGCCACTTGGCGCTGGCGCCCGTGGAGATGATGACCGTCTCCGAGCGGTAGCTCGCGCTCTCGCCCTGGATGAGGAACGGGCGCTGCGAGAAGTCCACCTTCACCACGTTTTCCATGTGGATGCGGGTGCCGAAGCGCTCGGCCTGCTTCTGGAAGCGCTCCATCAGCTCCGGGCCCGTAATTCCCTCGGGGAAGCCGGGGTAGTTCTCCACTTCCGTGGTGATCATCAGCTGCCCACCCGGCACGCGCTGCGGATCCTCAAGCGTGGGGCCGCCGGCGAAGACGACAGGCTCCAGGTTGGCGCGCGCGGCATAGATGGCCGCGGTGTAGCCCGCCGGCCCCGAGCCGATGATGGTCACCTTGTTGATCTTCTCGTCCGCCACGGCAGTTGCTCCTTCAGAAGGGGGCCGGAAAGTACCAGAGCCCCTCGGGCACATGGTACGTAGGTGTCTGCATGGATGCCTCACTCCTCAAAAAGGTTGCGCTCTTCGAGGGCCTGACCCAGGGCCAGCTCGCCAAGGTGGCCTCCATCGCCCAGGCCCGGAAGTACGACGGCAGCGCCTACCTCTTCCATGAGGGGGATGTAGGACAGGAGATGTACATCCTCGTCGAGGGGCGGGTGCGCATCTCCAAGGACGTGCCGGGCATTGGCGAGGAGGCGCTCGCCATCCTGGAAAAGGGCCAGTATTTCGGGGAGATGGCGATGATCGATGACAGCCCGCGCTCCGCGGATGCCATTGCCCATACGCCGTGTACGGTGTGGGTCATCGAGCGCGAGAAGCTCGACCAGCTGATGTTCACCGACAAGGACCTGGCGTACGTGGTGCTGTGGACGTTCGTCCGCACGCTCTCCGGGCGGCTTCGGGAAACGAGCGAGAAGATCAAGGCGTTCTTCGCCATCTCCCGCTTCTAGCGTTCCATGAACCCGCTCTGGATGCTCGAGACCCCCGCGCCTGCCGCGGACGCGCGGATTGCCTACGGTCCGGAGCCCTACCAATTCGGAGACCTGCGCCTGCCACCAGGGCCCGGGCCGCACCCGGTGGTCGTCATGGTGCACGGGGGCTTCTGGCGCGCGAAGTATGACCTGGAGCACGTGGGCCACCTGTGCGAGGACCTCAAGCAGCGCGGCTATGCCACCTGGAGCCTGGAGTACCGGCGGGTGGGCCACGAGGGTTGCGGCTGGCCGGGCACGTTCCTGGACGTGGCACGGGGCGCGGACTTCCTGAGCACGCTGGCGCAGTCCCACCCGCTGTCACTGTCACGGGTGGTGTTCATGGGGCACTCGGCCGGAGGCCATCTGGCCCTCTGGCTGGCCGGGCGGCGCGGCATTCTTCCCGGTGAGCCGCTCTACACGGGAGGCGCCTTCATGCCTCGGGGCGTGGTGGTGCTCGCGGGGGTGGTGGACCTTGAGCGCGCGTACGAGTTGCGCCTGAGCAACGGCATCGTGGAGGAGTTCCTCGGCGGTACGCCCGCGCAGGTTCCGGAGCGCTATCGCCTGGGCTCTCCCGCGGAGCTGGCGCCAATCCAGGTGAAGCACACCCTCATTCACGGCACCGAGGATGAGCTGGTTCCCGCGTCGATGAGCAGCGACTACCACGCTCACGCAACGGCACTGGGTGCTCCCGTCCGGCTCATCTCACTTCCAGGCGCGGGGCACTTCGAGCTCATCAACCCGCTCGCGCCTGAGTGGACTCATGTCGTGGAGGCCATCGCCTCCCTCATTTAGCCGGCTTCCACCGAAGCTGGAACTCGACCTCCTCGACGCCGCCTTCCCGCTCGTGCTCGATGTTGAAGACGGCGTCGGCCGGGATGCGCAGCCGCTCTCCCGCCACCTGAATGGTGAAGGACTCTCCGGCCTCGATGGCATCGGCGAGGCGCCGCAGCTTGGCGACGAAGTCCTTGCGCGGGTAGGCCTTCTCGATGTCACGGGCGGCGCGTCTGGGCATAGGGCATCACCTGGCCATGGGAGTTCACGGACAGTATATCTTGCCCGCCCGCGTCCCTTCCACGCTGCCCCCGCGACCGGAGCCGACAGCTCACATGCGTCTCTTCCCCGTTTCCTGGCACCTCCTCCTGGCGCTGCTGCTGGCCGTGCCCGCCTTCGCCCAATCTCCCCTCACTCGCGAAGTGGAGCGCCACGCGGCCAGCGTCGAGGCCAAGGTGGTGGCGTGGCGGCATGACCTCCATCAGCACCCCGAACTCTCCTACCAGGAGAAGCGCACGGCCCAGCTGGTGGCCGAGCACCTGCGCCGCCTGGGCATCGAGGTGCGCACCGGCGTGGGTGGCACCGGCGTGGTGGGCGTGCTCAAAGGCAGCCGCCCCGGCCCCGTGGTGGCGCTGCGGGCGGACATGGACGCGCTGCCCGTCACCGAGGAGAGCACCCTGCCCTTCAAGTCCACCGTGCGCGCCCAGTACAACGGCCAGGAGGTCGGCGTGATGCACGCCTGCGGGCACGATCTGCACGTCGCCATGCTCATGGGCGCGGCAGAGGTGCTGGCCAACATGCGCGCCACGCTGCCCGGCACCGTGAAGTTCATCTTCCAGCCGGCCGAGGAGGCCTCGGGCACCGGCCCTGGCGGCGCGCTGGCGATGATTCGCGACGGCGTGCTGGAGAACCCCGCCCCTTCCGCCATCTTCGGGCTTCACGTCTTCAGCGGCTACCGCACCGGCGAGGTGGACTACCGGCCCGGCGGCGCGATGGCCAGCTCGGATGGGCTCTCCATCGTCGTGCGAGGCCGGCAGACGCACGGCGCCCTGCCGTGGGCGGGCGTGGATCCCATCGTCGTCGCGTCGCAGATCGTCCTCGGCCTGCAGACGGTGGTGAGCCGCCAGGTGGACCTCACCGCCAGCCCCGCCATCGTCACCATCGGCAGCATCACCGGCGGGGTGCGCGGCAACATCATCCCCGACGCCGTCACCATGTCCGGCACCATCCGCACCTTCGATCAGACGATGCGCCAGCAGATTCACGAGCGCGTGCGCCGCACGGCCGAGGGCATCGCCCAGAGCGCGGGCGCCACGGCCGAGGTGCAGATCAGCCTCGGCAATGGCGTCACCTACAACGAGCCGTCGCTCGTGGAACGCATGCGGCCCACCGTGCAGCGTGTCGCAGGCAAGGGGTTGCTTGCCGGCAAGCCCACCACCACCTCCGAGGACTTCTCCGCTTTTCAGGAGCGGGTTCCCGGCGTATTCATCTTCCTGGGTGTCACCCCCGAGGGGCAGGACCTCAAGAGCGCCGCGCCCAACCACTCTCCCCGCTTCGTCGCGGATGATCGTGCCCTCCCAGTGGGTGTGAGACTGCTGGCCAACCTGGCGGTGGACTACCTCGCAGGCACCAAGGACAAGTAACCTCGGCTCCACACTTTATGTGCCGTAACTCTGGACTCCACCGCGGGGGGCGAAGTCCCCTCTTCGCATGCGCGCAGGTCTGTGCGCTGCTGCTCGCCACGGGCCTGCTCCTGGCGCCGGCGGGGGCCTGGGCGCTGGAGCCGGAGAAACCGCTCGGCCAGTTCTCCCACCGCGCCTGGCAGACGGAGGAGGGACTGCCGCAGAACACCGTCCAGGCGCTCGCGCAGACACCTGACGGCTATCTCTGGATCGGCACCTTCGAGGGCCTGGTGCGCTTCGATGGCGTGCGCTTCACCGTCTTCGACACGCAGAACACGCCGGCCCTGCCGGACCGGTCCATCAACTCGCTGACCCTGGACCGGTGGGGAACGCTGTGGATCAACACCAACCGGGGGCTGGCCGGCCTGCGCGAGGGGCGCTTCTTCTCCGTGCCCCTGCCCCTGAGCGTCAGCGCGCGCCACGTGCACACCCTGGTGCCATCCCGAAACGGCGGGCTCTGGCTGGCCACTCTCGGCAGCGGGCTGGCGCGGCTGGACGAGGGCGGCCAGTTCCAGGTCTGGAAGGTGGAGGAGGGGCTCGCCAGCAACCGGGTGCTGGCGGTCGCCGAGAGCAAGGCTGGCAGCCTCTGGGTGGCCACGCCCGAGGGGATTCAGCGGTGGGACGGCTCGATGTTCCACCCCGGGCCGCGCTTCGAGGGCTCAGCGCCCCTGGTATCCACCCTGGTGGTGGATGCGCAAGACACCCTGTGGGCCGGCGGGCAGAACGGCACCGTGTACCGGATGAAGGAGGGGCTGATGGTCCCGGCGCCCGAGGCGAGCACGCCCGGCAGCCCCGTCGCCCTGTTGCTCATGGATCGCCATGGCCTGCTCTGGGTCGCGAGCCGGGGCGCGGGGGTGCTGCGCGTGGGCAACGGCCAGCGCTCGGCCCTGCGCTCGCACAACGGGCTGCGCAGCGACTCGGTCTTCTCCCTGTTCGAGGATGCCGAGGGCAGCGTCTGGCTGGGCCTGGGCAGCAAGGGGCTGCACCGGCTCAAGGACGCGCCCTTCGCCACGTATGGCCCCCCCGAGGGAATGGGGCAAGACATGGTGACGGCCCTTCGCGAGACGCGGGATGGCAGCATCTGGTTCAGCACGCTGGGCGGAGGCATCACCCGTCTCAAGGACGGGCAGATGACGACCTGGACGGCGCGCGAGGGGCTGCTGGACGACACGGTCTTTGGCAGCGCCGAGGGACGCGGTGGCAGCCTCTGGTTCGCCACGCGCAAGGGGGTCATCCGCTGGCACCAGGGCACCTTCACCAACCTGCCCGACACCGAGCAGCCCCTGCGCTTTCCCCTGGGGCAGGCCCTCTACGAGGACGAGCACGGCACGCTCTGGGTCGGCACCCAGGAAGGGCTCACCCGCTGGGACGGGAGGCAGTTCGCGCTGGTGTCCGAGACCGACCGGCTGCTCAGCTCCAACATCCGGGTGCTGGAGCGGCGGGCCGCGGGAGGCTTCTGGATCGGCACCCAGGGCGGCGGCCTGGCCTGGCACTCCGGGGGCCGCACCGTCACCCTGGCCGCGCCGGGCACCCTCATCGAAGGCGACGTGCGCAGCATCCGCGAGGATGGAGACACGCTCTGGGTGGGCACCACCAACGGCCTCTTCCGCTGGAAGAACGAGCGCTTTGCCCGCCTGTCGCGCGATCAGGGGCTGTTCGATGACGTCATCCTCCAGGTGCTGCCGGATGGCCGGGGCAACCTGTGGATGACGTGCAACAAGGGCATCTTCCGGGTGGCGAGGGAGGAGCTGGTGGCCGCCGCGGAGGGGCGGCTGGGGCGCGTCACCTCGCGCGTCTACGGCACGGAGGACGGGCTGCGCGCCGAGGAGTGCAACGCCCTGGGAGGCCCCGCGGGGCTCCGCAGCCGTGATGGCCGGCTGTGGTTCCCCACCATCCGCGGTGCCGTGGCGTATGACCCACGGCACGAGAAGCCCCCGCCTCCCCTGCCTCCGGTGCTCATCGAGGAGCTGAAGGTGGACGAGCAGATCCGCCCGGCCTCGGAGTGGTCCCGCCTGCCGCCGGGAGGGGGGCGCGTGGAGATCCACTACACCACCGCGGCCCTGAGAGACGCGGGCCGGGTGCGCTTCCGCTACAAGCTCGAGGGGGTGGACGAGGACTGGGTGGAGGCCGGCACGCGGCGCGTGGCCTATTACACCCGCATGCCTCCGGGAGATCACCGGTTCCTCGTCGAGGCGTTCTACGCGCAGAGCAACGAGCCCTCGCGCGGCGCGGAGCTGACGTTCCACCTGCAGCCCCGCTTCTTCGAAACGTTCCTGTTCCGGGTGGGGTGTGTGCTGGCGGCGGTACTCGCCGTGGCCGGCGGGGTGTGGCTGCGCCTTCGGCGGCTGAGCCAGCGCGAGCACCAGCTTCAGGTCCGGGTGGACGAGCGCACCGCCGAGCTGGCCATGCGCCTGCAGCAGCTGGAGGCCACCCAGGAGCGGCTGGCCCACGCGGAGAAGCTGGCAGCGGTGGGCACGTTGGCCTCTGGCGTGGGGCATGAGATCAACAACCCGCTCGCCTACATCCTGTCGAACCTGCGCTACCTCACTGCGGAGCTGCGCTCACTGACGAAGCGCGAAGAGGAACGCGAGCGCTGGCAAGAGGTGGAGGAGGCGCTCAGCGACGCGCTGCACGGTGCCGAGCGGGTGCGGAAGATCGTCCAGGCGCTCAGGACCCTGGCCCGTGTGCAGGCCGAGCCACCGAGCCAGGTGGACGTGCACACCGTGATCGACCGGACCGTGGAGGGCATGGAGCAGGAGCTGCGCCGCCGCGCCCGCCTGGTGAAGGAGTACGGGCCCCCTCAGCAGGTGCTGGGCGACGAGGGACGGTTGGGCCAGGTCATCCTCCAGCTGCTCTCCAACGCCGTGCAGGCGATTCCCGAGGGCCAGTCCGAGCGCAATGAGATCCGCATCACGACGCGCCGCGAGGCGGACGGGCGCGCGGTGCTCGAGGTGAAGGACACGGGCCACGGCATCGCGCCGGAGATTCTGCCCCGCATCTTCGAGCCCTTCTTCACCACCAAGGA
>DASVVJ010000686.1:0-7665 GCA_036389955.1 Myxococcaceae bacterium | reverse complement strand
ATCGCCTACCGCCAGCCGGTGACGCGGCCCGAGGTGGAGGAGATCCGCGGCGTGGACTGCGGCGCCGTCATCAAGGCGCTGATGGATAGAAAGCTGGTGAAGATCCTCGGAAAGAAGGAAGAGGTGGGGCGGCCCATCCTCTACGGCACCACGCGCGAGTTCTTGGAGTTCTTCGCGCTGAAGGATCTGTCCGCGCTGCCCACGCTGCGCGAATTCCACGAGCTGACGCAGGAGCACCAGGAGATCGTGGAGAAGGAAGCGACCGTGGCGCCCAAGGCCGCGGGCACCGTGGCGACCCTGTCGGACCCGGGGTTCCAGAAGCGCATGGACAAGAGCGCGGCGGCCAGCGAAGCCGCGCTCGAGGAGCTGGAAGAGGCCATCGCGGCCGTCGACCGGACTCAGAAGTCCGCCGCCACGGCATTGAACACGTCCCCGCAGGCACCCGAGACCGGGGCCCCGGGGCCCAAGCCCGAATGATGGGCATTGAATGAAGGCATTTTATGGCTGCTGAACGACTGCAGAAGTACCTGGCCCGAGCGGGTGTTGCCTCGCGCCGACATGCTGAAGAGCTCATCACCGCGGGCCGCGTCACGGTGAACAACCAGAAGGTGACCGAGCTGGGCAGCCGCGTGGAGCCGGGCACGGATCTGGTGGCGGTGGATGGACAGCTCGTTTCCCCGCCGGAAACGTCCTCTTACTTCCTGCTCTACAAGCCGGCCGGCGTGGTGACGACGCTGTCGGATCCGCAGGGCCGCCCCACGGTGGCCAGCTACGTGGAGAAGCAGGACAAGCGGCTGTTCCCCGTGGGCCGGTTGGACTACGACGCCGAAGGCGCGCTGCTGTTCACCGATGACGGAGCGCTGGCGCACAAGCTCACGCACCCCAGCTTCCAGGTGCCTCGCACGTACCTGGCCAAGGTGAAGGGCACCCCGGACGTGGCCACGCTGGAGAAGCTGCGCGGCGGCGTGCGGCTCGAGGACGGCATGGCCACGCCGCTGTCGGTGGGCGTGTTCGAGCAGGCCGAGCGCAACACGTGGCTGAAGATCGTCGTCGCCGAGGGCCGGCCGCACCTCATCAAGCGCCTGTGCGCGGCGGTGGGGCACCCGGTGGTGCGCCTGTACCGGCCGGACTACGCGGGCATTGTCGTCAGCGGGCTGCGGCCGGGTGAGCTGCGGCCGTTGACCTCGGCGGAGGTGCGCCTGCTGCAGGACGTGGCCGATGGCAAGATGGCTCCGCCGGAGGGTTCGCTGGGGCTGCCTCCGCGGCGGCACGGACGTTCCGCGCCGGGCTTCGCGGGGGCGGACGAGGACGACGATTTCGAGGTGGAGAGCGAGCGGCCCGAGCCCGCGGCGAAGGCGCCTCGGGCTTCCGCTGCGGCGCGGAAGACGGCGGAGCGTCCCGAGCGCAAGGCGCCGGGGAAGGCTCGGACGGAGGGAGGCACCGGGCTGGCCCGCTTCGGACGTTCGCGCGAGGGTGCGGAGACGGGAGAGCGTCCTCAGCGCAAGGAGTGGAAGGCCTCGGCTACGGGCGAACGGGCTGGTCGTCCCGAGCGCCGCGAGTGGAAGCCGCGCGGTGAGGGCGCGGGCCGTCCCGAGCGCAAGGCCTGGAGCCCCCGGGGTGAGGGTGGAGATCGGCCTGAGCGCCGTGAGTGGAAGCCGCGGGGCGAGGGTGCTGGCCGCCCCGAGCGTAAGTCGTTTAGCCCCCGGGGCGAGGGTGCGGGCCGTCCCGAGCGCAAGGCCTGGAGCCCCCGGGGCGAGGGTGGAGAGCGTCCCGAGCGCCGCGAGTGGAAGCCGCGGGGCGAAGGTGGAGAGCGTCCCGAGCGTAAGTCCTTTAGCCCGCGAGGCGAAGGTGCTGGGCGTCCCGAGCGCCGCGAGTGGAAGCCGCGCGGTGAGAGCGCGGGCCGTCCTGAGCGCAAGGCCTGGAGCCCTCGGGGCGAGGGCGGTGAGCGGCCCGAGCGTCGGGAGTGGAAGCCCCGAGGCGAAGGAGCGGGCCGTCCTGAGCGTAAGGCCTGGAGCCCTCGTGGCGAGGGGGGTGGCCGTCCCGAGCGTAAGTCTTTCGCTCCTCGGGGTGAGGGCGCGGGCCGTCCTGAGCGCAAGTCTTTCGCTCCTCGGGGTGAGGGCGGTGAGCGGCCCGAGCGTCGTGAATGGAAGCCTCGTGGCGAGGGTGCTGGCCGCCCTGAGCGCCGCGAGTGGAAGCCTCGCGGTGAGGGCTCCGAGCGTCGTGAGCGGGCTCCCCGGGCAGAGGGTTCCTTCTCCTCGCCCCGGGGCCGTGGGCCAGGGGGCGCGAGCCGTCCCGCCCGCTTCGGCGCGGGGGAGGGCACCCGATCCGGTCCCCGAGGCCCCCGCTCCGAGGGTGGGGGAGGCGCCGGCGCGGGCTTCACCGACTGGCGCAAGAAGAAGCGCGAGCCGGGCAGCGACTGGGACTCGCACCGCCCCAAAGCGGGTGCAGCCCGAGGCCCTCGCAAGCCGGGCGGCCCCCGCCGCCCCCGGTAACGCTTCGCCGGTGAGGCACCCGGCCCGGGGGCTGATATAAGCGGGCGTACCCCCACGTTCCTCCTCGGAGTGCGATGAGAACCGGCGTACGCCCCCTTTTCGTCGTCCTGTCCCTTGCCCTGGCCCTCGGGTGCCAGGGCAACCGCGATCAGCTCCTGGCCGATCTTCAGAGCCCCCGGCCCGAGGTCCGCGCCGAAGCCGTGAAGTCGCTGGCCAAGCAAGGCAAGGCGGAGGACCTGGTCCTCTTTACCCGCGCCGCCAAGGACATGGCCTCCATCGTCCGTGGCGAGGCCGCCGCGGCCCTGGGCGAGAGCCAGGATCCCCGCGTGGTGGATCTGCTCGGCGAGCTGCTCGAGGACGCGGACGAGGACGTCCAGGCCCGTGCCGCCATGGCCCTGGCCAAGGTCAAGAACGACAAGGCCAAGGCGTACCTCATTCTCCAGTACGGCCGCCGGGGCCAGAAGACGCGCCAGGTCATCGTCCAGGCGCTGAAGACGGCCAACGTGCCGGGCGCCATGGCCGAGGCCGTGGCCGCCGAGTCCAAGGGCATCTGGGATCGCAACCTGCTGGCCCTCAACGAGGGCACATTGCCCGAGCGCGTGGGCGCCGCCGAGCAGCTCGGCAAGAGCGGCCGGCCCGAGGCCCTCAACCGGCTTCTGCCGCTGGTGCGCGACAGCCAGGTCATCCTCGCCGCCGCCGCCGTGCGCGGCCTGGGAGACGCGGGGGACAAGCGCGCCGCCGCCGCCATTCTGCCGCTGCTCGATGAGAGCTTCCCCGAGCTGCGCGAGGCCTCCATCGGCGCGCTGCGCAAGCTGCAGGAGCCCACCTCGGTGCCGCGCCTGCAGGCGGTGGCGGTGGAGAAGAGCCCCGTCAGCCCGCTGGCCACGGATGCCATCGTCACCATGCCGCGGACCCCGGAGACCGATGCGGCCCTGTGCAGCATCGCGCTGGAGGCCGCTCGCAATGAGTCCATCGCCGCGGCCCGGGCCATGCGCGCTCGCGGAGGATGCCCCGCCGATCCCATCGCCGAGCGGCTCACCCGCCCGGGTGGCATCGAGAGTGGCTTGCAAGCGGTGATTGGCCTGGGACCCACGGCGCAGCCGCTGCTGCCCAAGGTGTTGCCGCTGCTGTCCTCGGTGGATCAGGCCCAGCGCATGCTCGCCCTGGAGGCGGTGTCCGCCATCGGCGATACCTCGGCTGCCCCTGAGGTACAGAAGCTGTACGAGCAGGAGCTCAAAGCCACCGAGGCGGTGCGCCAGGATTGGGTGAGCGCGCCTCTGCCCAAGGTCTACGGCCCCGGTTTCGATCCCTCGGGGCCTGCGGGCGACTACGACCGGGAGGATGCCCGGTCCGCCAAGCATGCCCAGCTTTTTGATCGCATCCGGGCCCTCAACGCTCAGCGTGCCAAGGATGCGGGCCGGGTGCAGGTACAGCAGCGCGTGCCCGGAGAGCTCGTCGACGACGTGGAGGAGCAGAAGCTCGAGCCGCTGGCGGCCGTGCTGCGCGCGCTGGGAGCCCTGAAGGCCCCGGGCGCGCTGGAGCTGCTCAAGGGCTACGCGGGGGACTCCTCCATCAAGCTGCGCACCGCGGCCCTGGTGGGGCTGGCCCGGCTGGGACCCGAGGGCGTGGAGGCTGCCAAGGGCGGCATGTTCGAGTCCGAGCGGGATCTGCAGAAAGCGCTGGCCCAGGCGCTGGCGGAGCAGGGGGAGGCGGGACAGACGGCACTGGTGTCGCTGCTGCCGCAGTTCTCCAGCGAGAAGCTGGTGCTGCTCGACGCGCTGGATCGCTTCGGGGCGCCGGCCTCGGCTTCGGCCGAGCTGCAGACAGTGGTGCGCGACGGCGGCGCGGAGGCGGCGCTGGCGGCGAACATTCTCGGCCGGATCAAGGCGCGCGATGCGGTGGACACGCTCATCAAGGCGCTGAGCGATCACGCCAGCGTGGCGCGGCGCGAGGTGCTGCTGGCGCTCGGAGAGCTGGGAGACACCAAGGCGGCGGAGGCGGTGGCCGACAACCTGTACCACGACCTGCCGGATGTGCGGACCGCGGCGGCCACGGCGCTGACGAAGATCGGCACCAGCGCGCAGGCCGAGCCTCTGGACGCGCTCAAGAGCGACTATTATCGGCGTGTCCGCGAGGCGGCCAGCGCGGCGCTGGCGAAGGGTGGCACCGCAGCGGAAGGGGCTCGCTGATATGGAGATGCGCAAGCTCAGGGACAAGGCCACGGAAGCCTTTGCCAAGGGCCGCTTCTCCAAAGCTGCGGAGTTCTACGAGGAGTACTGCAAGGGCGAGCCGAAGGACTACCATGCCCGCCTGCGCATGGGAGACGCGTGGGCCAAGGCGGGCCAGCGCGACCGCGCCATCTCGTCCTACCAGTTTGCCGCCGAGGGCTTTGCCCGTGAGGGCTTCCTGCCGCGCGCCATTGCCGCCAGCAAGCTGATCCTCGAGCTGGATCCGGCGCACCGGGGCGTTCAGCAGATGCTCGCGGATCTGTACGCGCGCAAGAGTTCGGGAGACACCGCGCCCCGGCGCGCGCATACGCCGACGCGCAAGTTGGATCTGCCCACCTTCACCGAGCACATGGGCGTCTCGATGGGGCCGGCCGCGGCGCCGATCGACCTGCCCGAAGAGGATGAGCCGGCGCCTCCACCGCCCAGGGCGCAGGTCGTCATTCCGCCGCCGCCGCAGGCTGTGCAACGTCAGGAGTTCTCGCGCGAGCCGGAGCTGCCGGTTCATCAGCCGCTGGCGGTGGAAGAGCCTGACGAGGAGGAGCTCCCGGTCATCTCGGGAGTGGCCGTCACTCCCGCTCCGCTGCCTCCGAACCCGTCCCGGGCCGCTCCCGTTCAGGCGCAGCCAGTTCCACCGGCTCCGTCGGCGGCTCCCGTGCAACAGCCAGCGCCCGCCGTGGTGGCGGCAAGCACCGCGCCGCCAGGCCTGGCTCCCCGGGCCGCATCGCAGCGGCCTGCCTCGGGTGGGTTCCCGGTGGCTACGGAGCCCGCGCGTCCGGCACCCGTGGCACCTGCCACCGCGGCGGCTCCAGTGCCTGCCGCAGCTTCGGCGCCCGTGGTTCCTGCCGCACGAACGGGCTCCGCCGCTTCGTTGGAGGAGACAGCCCTCGAAGTGGATCTGGGCCTCGGGCCGAAGAAGCTCGCCTGGGCCGCATTGAGCGAGCCGCTGTTCCCCGTCGCTTCTCCCGCTGCGAGCGAGCCCCGGCCTGCTGCTTCCACGTCGACCAGCTCCGCGCCGCCGGGACTGCGGCCTCGCCGTTCGTCGGACAGCGGGAGTCCCGATATGGGGTTCACACCGCGCCCGGGACAGTCGACGGTGCCAGGTGCGGCCTCGATGGGGTTCACGCCGCGCCCGGGACAGTCACCGGTTCCGCCGGTGCCCTCCGCGTTCACGGAGCTGGAGCTCGAGACCGACACGTTGCTTCACGCGGTGGAGCAGGCCGCGATCGCGGGCCTGAAGCAGCGGGCCACGGGCCACACCGGGAGCGCTGCCTCTCAACGGCCCCAGCAGGCCGAGGAGGAGGCGTCGCCCGACGCGCTACCGAACATCCCGCTCTTCTCGGACCTGCCTCGGGACGCCTTCATCGAACTCTTCGAGCGCTGCCCGCTGCGCCGCTTCTCGCAGGGCCAGCGAGTCTTCGAGCAGGGCAGCCACGGCGACGCCTTCTACGTTATCTGCGAAGGCAGCGTGCGCGTCTTCCGCGAGGACAGTGGCCGGCGCAAGGAGATCGCCACCCTGTCCAGCGGCGCCTTCTTCGGAGAGATGGCGCTGCTGTCCGGCGCGGCCCGCATGGCGGCGGTGGAGAGCGCGTCCGAGGACACGCAGCTACTGGAGATCTCGGCCACGGTGCTCTCGGAGCTGTCGCGCCAGCACCCGCAGGTGGCCAAGGCGCTCAAGAAGTTCTGCCGCGAGCGGCTGTTGTCCAACGTGATGGGCACCTCGGCGCTGTTCCAGCCCTTCAACCGCAAGGATCGGCGCTCGTTGGTGGAGAAGTTCCGCGCCCGCGAGGTGAAGAAGAACGAGATCATCATCCGCGAGGGCGATCGAGCCGACGGGCTCTACGTGGTGCTCTCCGGAGAGGTGGAGGCCCGCAAGGGCGATCAGGTGCTCTCGCGCTTGAAGGAGGGTGAGCTGTTCGGAGAGATCTCCCTGCTCTCGAAGACGCCCGCCACGGCCACCGTCTCCGCCACCCGGCGCACCTCGCTGCTGCGGCTGCCGCGCGAGGACTTCGACGCGCTGATCCTCACCCACCCGCAGATCCTCGTGCTCATCTCGGAGCTGTCCGAGCAGCGCCTGCGCCGCACCGAGGCGCTCACGGGCGGCCCCGTGATGGAGCTGTCGCCGGAGGATCTGCTCGTTTGAGCCTCAGCGGGCGCTGAGTTCCACCAGCCGGATGGCTTTCTCCGGGCACGAGACGACGCACAGGCCACAGGCCTGGCACGCATCGGCCTTCGGGGTGTACGCCGTCTTCCGCCCGTGCACCACGCTGCGGAGCTTTCCAAGCACGGACAGCGCGGCGAAGTCACTGTCCTCCATGCGGCGCACCTCGAAGACGCCGTAGGGGCACACCTCGACACAGTCCCGCTTGCCCTCGCACTTGTCGCGCGCGACCACGGGAGCAAAGCGCCGGGGCTCCGCCCGGCACTGCTCACCCGGGCGATCCGGGTGCGCCGCGGCACGGCGGGCCTTCTCTCGATTCAGGGACTCGGGCGCCATGCGTCACCCCTCTTTCACACGGTTGGGTACTCAGGACTGCGAAGAGCCACGCAGCTTGGCGAAGTACTCCGCGCGCGAGAGCGCGCCGCGGCTCTCCAGCACCTCGAGGAGCGCGCTAAGAGACCGGGCCTGGTTGGCCACCATCTGCTGCAGGTCCGCCACCTGCTGGGTAAGCACCTCCACGCGCTGCTGCAGCTCGGCCTGCCGGGGCGAATCGGCCTGGGTACGCGGGGCCGGCGGCGAGAACTCATAGGTGGGCTCGCTGAGCCCGAAGTCCTCGGGGGAGGCGGTCGTGTTGGTGGCGCCGCCGTAATAGTGCTTGCGGATGGCGCGCTCGATCGACGAGGCGCTGGCGACCACCACCTGGATTTTCTGCCCGGTGTGGAAGGCCAGCTCCTGGAGCGCATCCACGTTGGAGGGATCCGCGCTGGCCAGGGTGAGGATCTTCTGC
>DASVVJ010000685.1:0-6025 GCA_036389955.1 Myxococcaceae bacterium | reverse complement strand
TCGATCGCCTTCACCAGCGCGCGAGAGCCCGTGGCGGCATCCACCTCGAACGGGAGCTTCTTCGCGCCCGCATTGAGTTCCGTGCGGATGTACCCGGGGAAGATGGTGCTGACCTTGATGGGAGTGCCGAGCAATTCGGCGCGGATGCCCTCCGTCAGGGCGGACAGGCCGGCCTTGGTCGCCGCATACACCGTGAGGTGCCTGGGCAGCCCGCGCATGGCGCTCATTGAGGAGATGGTCACCAGGTGCCCCTGGGCCTGCTTGCGCAGAATGCCCACCGCCGCCTCGCACTGCGCGACGGCCGCGATGAAGTTCGTCTGCGCCGTCTGCACGTTGGTGGCGAAATGGCCGGTGCCCACCCGCTTGCCCTGCCCTACCCCCGCGTTGACGATGATGCGGTCCAGGCTGCCCAGCTCCTGCGCGAAGGCGTCGAACACGCTGAACACCTGTGCGTGATCATTCACGTCCAGCGCACGAACAGAGACCTGGATGCCCGGGTGCTTCGACAGCAGCTCCGCCTTGAGCGCGTCCAGACGGTCAGTGCGGCGAGCGCACAGCGCGAGGTTGCGCCCCCTGGCGGCGAACTCGCGCGCCATGCCCTCGCCCAGTCCGGAGCTGGCACCGGTGATCAGGATGTTCTTTCGCATGGAGTCAGCGGGCTCCCTTCTTGCGGATCAGCCGCTCGCAGCGCAGACCGAGGTAGTTGGCCAGCACCCAGAAGTTCTTGAACGCCGGGTTGCGTGTCTGCCGGTGGTGATAGCGGTAGTAGATCTGCTGGATGATGACGGCGAGGCGGAACAGGCCGTAGACCTCATAGAAGGTCCAGTTGGCCGGTTTCAGCTTCATGCGGTCGAGGTAGTACTCGACCACCTCCTCGCGCCGGAACATGCCGGGCAGGTGCGTGGGCTGGCGCCGCGTGGCGCGCAAGACGAAGTTGTCGTCAGCGTGGACCCAATAGGCCAGAGCGTTTCCCAGGTCCATCAGCGGGTCGCCCAGCGTGGACATCTCCCAGTCGAGCACGCCGATGACCCGGGTGGGCTCTGCGGGGTCGAGCACCACGTTGTCGAAGCGCCAGTCGTTGTGGATGACGCAGGTGGCGACATCCCCGGGGGTATTCGCCGCCAGCCAGTCGCGCACGTACCGGAAGCTCAGCACGTTCCAGGTGCGAGCCTTCTCGTAGCGGTCCGACCAGCCCTCGATCTGCCGCTTCGGGTAGCCCGGCCCCTTGCCCAGCGACGACAGGCCCACGGCCGCCGCGTCCACCGAGTGCAGCTCCACCAGCTTGGAGATGACGTTGAGGCACAGCTCCCGCGCCTGCTGCTTGTCCAAGGTGAGCCCCTGGGGAAGCTGCCTGCGGGGAATGAGCCCCTCGATGCGCTCCATCACATAGAAGTCCGAGCCGAGCACCGCGGGGTCCTGGCACAGGCCCACCATGGTGGGCACGGCGGGGTACGCCGGCTTCAGCGCCTGCTGCACCATGTACTCGCGCGCCATGTCGTGGGCGGACTTCGCCTTCGTCCCGGCGGGTGGCCGGCGCAGGACCAGGTCACGATTGGCGTACTTCAGCCGGTAGGTCCAATTGGAGGCGCCCCCCGAGTACTGAGTCACCTCGGGCGTGCCCTCCAGGGTGGGCACCAGTCCCTTGAGCCAGGCATCCACGGCGGGAACGTTCAGCTCCTCGCCAGGGCGGACAGCACCAACGGATGGGTTTGCCATGGCTCAGCTCCGGGAGAAACCGCGCTTGGCCAGCTCGATGCGAGCCACGAGCCCCTTGTGGACCTCATCCGGGCCGTCCGCGATGCGCAGGCTGCGCGCCTGGGCAAAGAAGCCCGCCAGCGCGGTATCCTGGGACACACCCGCGCCGCCGTGAATCTGGATGGCGTCGTCCACCACGCGCTGGAGCACGTTGGGCGCCACGACCTTGATGGAGGAGATCTCCGTCATCGCGCCCAGGGCACCGACCTGGTCCATCTTCCACGCGGCGTAGAGCGTCAGCAGCCGCGCCTGGTCGATGGCGATGCGTGCCTCGGCGACGCGCTCGCGGTTGCCGCCCAGGTTGAGCAGCGGCTTGCCGAAGGCGGTGCGATTCATGCCCCGGTCGATCATCAACTCGAGGGCCCGCTCCGCCGCGCCGATGCAGCGCATGCAGTGGTGGATGCGGCCCGGACCCAGCCGCCCCTGGGCAATCTCGAAGCCCCTGCCGGGCCCGGCGATGATGTTGGAGACGGGCACCCGCACGTCCTTGAAGTGCACCTCGCCATGGCCGTGGGGGGCGTCGTACTCGCCATACACCGGCAGCATGCGGCGGATGCTCACCCCGGGCGTGTCCATGGGCACCAGCACCATGGAGTGCTGGTTGTGGCGGCCCCCTGCCTCATCGGGCGTGCGCGCCATGAAGATGATGATCCGAGCGTTCGGGTGGCCCAGGCCGCTGGACCACCACTTGCTGCCATTGAGGACGATGTCGTTGCCCTCGACGATGGCGGTGGCCTGCATGTTGGTGGCATCCGAGGACGCCACCTCGGGCTCGGTCATGCAGAAGACCGATCGGATCTCTCCGGCGAGCAGCGGGGTGAGCCAGCGGGCCTTCTGCTCCTCGGAGCCATACTTCCAGAGCACCTCCATGTTGCCGGTGTCCGGGGCGCTGCAGTTGAACACCTCGGGAGCAATGAAGCTGCGGCCCATCTCCTCGGCCAGCGGCGCGTATTCCAGGGTGCTCAGCCCAGCACCGAGCTTCTCGTCGGGCAGGAAGAGGTTCCACAGGCCCTCGGCTTTGGCACGGGCCTTCAACTCGTCCATCACCGCGGGCACCTTCCACGTCCGCCAGTCGCCCGCCACACAGGTGGCGTGGACTTCATCCCGGTAGCGGGCCTCGGCCGGTTCGATGTGCTCGCGCATGAAGCGCTTGAGGCGCTCGAGGTAATCCTTGGTCCGGGCGCTCGGCTCGAAGTCCATCGCGGGTCTCCTGACAGAAGGGGCCCGCATCCTCCGCGTTCAGCCCCGAGGCATCCAGAGAATGTTGACGGATGCGCGTGACGAGGACGCGAACCCGGGGTCCGGCGGCGCCGGAAAATCCTCCTTCCTCGGCAGCTTGCCTCCCTGCTGGCCAACAAGCCAGGGAACCCTCCCCAATATATCCTCCCCATCCCTCCCTACCCATTGGGTAGGAGCGGACGAAGATTGCACTCCTGGGACCCCTGAGGGTCCCGGGAGGCATGAGTGATGGAGAATGCGCAGATAGCCGCCGCGCTAGAGACGATGGGAGATCTCCTGGAGCTCACCGAGGACAATCCCTTCAAGGTGCGGGCCTACCGGAGAGCGAGCGAGACCATTGAAATGCAATCGGCCCCGGTGGTGGACCTGTGGCGCAAGGGCGAACTCGGCAAGCTTCCAGGCATTGGTGCGCGCACCGTCGCGCGCATCGGCCAGCTTATCGAAACCGGCACCTGCGACGAACTTGAGCGCCTGCGCCGTGCAGTCCCGCCAGGCGTGCGGGAGATGCTCGCGTTGGAGGGCGTGGGACTGAGGACGGTGACGCTCATCTGGAAGGAACTGGGCATCACCGACCTGGACATGCTGGAAGAGGCCTGCCGCGGCGGAGACCTCGAAGAGCTGCCAGGGATAGGACCTGCGCGCAGCAAGGCCATCGCGAAGGCCCTCGCCCGCCACCGGGCCCGCTCCCCGCTCCAGCACTCCGAGGAGGGGCACGCGTAATCCCTCGAAATCACAAGGCTTTAAATCCCCGGAAAATACCTGTCACGTCCGCGCGCACAGGCTCGTCTCCCGGCCGAAAAAGGAGAAGAAGCCATGCGCGTTGTCATCCTGGGAGGCGGTTATGCAGGTCTCATGTGTGCGCTGCGGCTGGCGCGGCGGACGCGGGGACAGGTCGCGATCACGCTGGTGAGCGCGAAGTCAAAGTTCGTCGAGCGCATCCGGCTGCACCAGCGGGCCGCCGGGCAGCAGCCGGTGAGCCGGGAACTCGCCACGATGGTGGCGGGCACCGGAATCACGCTGAAGATCAGTACCGTCACCAGCATTGATCCACACGGAGCGCTGCGCGTCGATGGCGAGCGGCTGCCGTTCGATCAGCTGGTGGTGGCACTGGGCTCGCAGGTGGACGTGAACTCGGTGCCAGGCATTCGCGAGCACGCCTTCACGCTGGATCCCACCTCCGCGGTCGAGCTGGCCGAGCGGCTGCCGGCCATCGCCGCGCGCGGCGGGAGCTTGCTGGTCATTGGCGGCGGCCTCACCGGCATCGAGGGAGCGAGTGAGCTCGCGGAAGCCCACCCGGGGCTGAAGGTCACCCTGCTCTGCGCCGGCGATCCCGGGAGCGGCTTTTCCGAAGAGGGGCGGCTGCATCTTCACAGTGCCCTGGCCCGGCTGGGAGTCTCCATCGAGAAGGGCCAGGTCCGCAGACTGCAGGCAGGCGCCGCCGAGCTCGACGGGCGCACCCTGCCCTTCGACGCCTGCTTGTGGGCGGGCGGCTTCGTTGCACCGAAGGTCCTGCGCGAGTCCGGACTGCCGGTCAACGCCCGGGGCCAGGTGCGGGTGGATGCATACCTGCGCGTGCCGGGACACGAGCACATCCACGTCATCGGCGATGCGGCGGCGCCCATCGATCCGCCCTGCCCTCTGCCCATGGCCTGCAGGACCGCGATGCCCATGGGCACCCACGTGGCCGAGAGCCTCGCGCGCCTCGCGCAGGGCCAGCCCGAGCAGCCCTTCGATTACCTGGACACGGGCTGGTGCATCAGCCTCGGCCGGCGCGAAGGACTCATCCAGCCGCTGCGGCGTGACGGAACCCCCACTCGCTGGGTGCTCACCGGCCGCTTGGGCGCCTGGCTCAAGGAGTCCGTCTGCCGCCTGGTGCTCACCACGCTCGCGGCCGAGCGCGCGGGGCTCTGCCTCTATCGTTGGCGCGGAACAGGAAGGAAGCTCTCGTCCGCCGCGATGGAGCAGGAGAAACTGGCGGCATGATGGCAGGGACTCCCGAGGCGTTCGAGGAACACAGGTCCACCATGCAGGCCATGGCCTACCGCATGCTCGGCTCGGCCGCCGAGGCGGAGGACGTAGTCCAGGAGGCCTGGCTGCGCTGGCAGTCCGCGTCCCACGAGGCAGTGCGCTCGGTGAAAGCGTACCTCTCCACCGTGGTGACGCGGCTGTGTCTCGATCGCCTCAAGAGCGCCCGGGCCCACCGTGAGCTCTACGTGGGCCCATGGCTCCCCGAACCCATCCGCACGGACACTCCCGTGGACCCCGAGACGCTCTCGCTCGCGTTCCTGGTGCTGCTCGAGAGCCTGTCGCCCGTCGAGCGCGCCGTGTACCTGCTGCACGAGGTCTTCGGCTACAGCCACGCCGAGGTGGCCGAGATGGTGGGCAAGGAGGAAGCCACGTGCCGGCAGATTCTGCACCGCGCCCGTGAGCACATCGTCGCGCGGCGCCCGCGCTTCGCTCCGTCCAAGGCACAGCATGAACGGCTGCTCACGGGCTTCCTGTCCGCCTGCTTCAGCGGTGACCTGGACGGCCTCAAGCGCCTGCTCGCCGAGGATGTGACGCTCTGGCCCGACAGCGGGGGCAAGGTGAAGGGCGCGGCGAGAAACCCCATTCACGGCGCGGACTCCGTGGCCCGGCTGTACCTGGGACTGATCAAGAAGAACCAGCTGGAAGTCGTGACGGAGATCGCCGAAGTGAACGGGTGGCCCGCGGTGTTGATCCGGGTGAACGGCGTGATGATCAACGTCATCACCATCGAGACCGATGGCGAGCGGATTCATGCCATCCACGCGGTCCTCAACCCGGACAAGCTCCACCGGGTGGGATGACCGTCAAGGCCGCGCACGCAGCCTGCCAGAAAGAACCCTCTCGTCCCGGAAGGCAGGCGGGAGCGCGGCACCGGACACTCCCGGGCGGTGCGAGCAGGCAGGCTCATTGCCTGCTTCCCCTGGCGCCCCTACCTTGTGAATGACGGGGCTGGGGGGACAGTGCCATGGGAACGACCGGCGAGCATGACGGCCAGGAACCTGTG
>DASVVJ010000684.1:0-4411 GCA_036389955.1 Myxococcaceae bacterium | reverse complement strand
GGAGGCGATGCGCCAGCGAGTGGATGAGCGGCTCGAGGTGCTCTACCAGGGCTTCGCGAAGATGAAGGAGGCGGGGCTGCCGGTGCGTGCCATTGCTCCTCAGGGCGCCATCTACCTGTCGGTGCAGTTCAACCTGCTGGGCAAGGCGGGGCTGAAGAGCAACGACGACATCCGCAAGCTGCTGTTGGACAAGGCCAGCTTCGCGCTGGTGCCCTTCCAGGCGTTCGGCCTGAAGGACGACACGGGCTGGTTCCGGCTCTCGGTGGGCGCCGTGTCGGTGGCGGAGATTCGGGAGGCGCTGCCCAAGGTGGAGGCGGCGGTGCGCGCCGCGGCCGGCGGCGCCTGAGTTCACACCGTGGGCCCAGGCCGGGAATAGAAGTCCCGAGCATGGGTTGAGGCCGCGCGTCCGGTAGGATGGGAACCGGACGCGCCTGCCGTGCCACGAGGAACGCCCTGCTAGCCCTACTCAAGCGATTCGTGGATGTGCGGGAAGAGGAGGCCCAGGCTGTCCTCTGGTCCTTCATCTATTTCTTCACGCTGATGTGCGGCTACTTCATCCTCAAGCCGGTCCGTGACGAGATGGGCACGGCCAGCGGGGTGAAGGACCTGAAGGTGCTGTGGACGGCCACCTTCGTGGTGATGCTGATTGCCGTTCCGGTGTTCGCCGCGCTGATCGCCCGGTGGCCTCGCAAGCGCGTCATCCCCCTCGTCTACCGCTTCTTCCTGCTCAACCTGCTCGTCTTCTTCGTGCTGCTGAAGCTGGGCGTGGAGCGGCAGATGGTGGCGCGCGCCTTCTACGTGTGGCTGAGCGTCTACAACCTGTTCGTCGTCTCCGTCTTCTGGAGCTTCATGGCGGACCTGTACGCCAGCGAGCAGGGCCGGCGCCTGTTTGGCTTCATCGCTGGAGGCGGCACCACTGGCATCCTCATCGGGCTGCTGCTGGTGCGCCAGCTGGCCATTCCCCTGGGGCCCACCAACCTCATTCTCATCACCATGGTGCTGCTGGAGGTGAGCGCGCAGTGCGTGCGCTACCTCGGGCGCTGGGCTCGCGAGGTGCAGTTTCCGCCCTCGACGGGCGAGCCCGTGGGCGGCGGCGTGCTCTCGGGACTCAAGCTGCTGGTCGGCTCGCCCTTCCTGCTGGCGCTGGCGCTGCAGACGGTCTGCTACACCGTCACCTCTTCGTTCCTGTACATCCTCCAGGTGAAGCTGGTGGACACGGTGGCCAGCGGCGCCGCCGCGCGCACCACCGCGTTCGCCAACATCGAGCTGTGGGTGCAGGGGCTCACGCTGCTCATTCAGGCCTTCGTCACCGGGCGCCTCATCTCCAAGCTGGGCCTGGCGGCGGCCATGGCCGTGGTGCCGGTGCTCACTGGGCTGGGCTTCCTGGCCCTGGCGGTGGTGCCGGCGATGGCGATGTTCATCGGCGTGCGCTCGCTGCGCGGCGCCTCGCACTACGCCCTGGAGCGGCCCTCGCGGGAGATTCTCTTCACCACGGTGACCCGCGAGGAGAAGTACAAGGCCAAGAACTTCATCGACACGGTGGTGTACCGGGGCGGTGACGTGGTGGGTGGCTGGACGGAAGGAGGGCTGGCCGCGCTGGGCTTTGGCGCGGCCGGGGTGCTGCTGACGGCTCTGCCCATGGCGGGGTTGTGGCTGGCGCTCTCGCTCTACCTGGCGCGCCACCCGCGCGTGCGGCGCAGCGCCGAGGAGGCCACGCTGCCCTCCGCCGTGCCCGGCGACGCTCCAGCCCGCTGAAGGGCTCCACGCTTCACCAACGAAGGGGGAAACACGGCAATGACGGTGTCTCGCAGAGGTCTGATGATGGGAGCGGCCGCGCTCGGCTCGCTCTGGGCAGCGGGCTGCGCATCCACTCCGGGGGGCGGCGCGCCTCCGAAGAAGAAGATCCTCATCCTGGGCGGAACGGGCTTCCTGGGCCCGGCGCTGGTGGAGCTGGCTCAGCCCCGCGGCCACACCCTCACCCTCTTCAACCGCGGCAAGACGCAGCCCCACCTCTTCCCGGACGTGGAGAAGCTGCAGGGCGACCGCGACGGCAACCTCGAGGCGCTGAAGGGCCGCCAGTGGGACGCCGTCATCGACACCTCCGGCTATGTGCCGCGCGTGGTGCGGGCCAGCGCCGAGCTGCTCGCGCCCAACGTGGAGCAGTACGTCTTCATCTCCACCATCTCCGTCTACAAGGACATGTCTCAGCCCAGCATCGATGAGACGGCTCCGGTGGCCACCGTGGAGGACGAGAAGACGGAGGACGTCTCCCAGTACTACGGCGCCCTCAAGGCCCTGAGCGAGAAGGCCGCCGAGGCCGCCATGCCCGGCCGCGCCACCATCGTCCGCCCCGGCCTCATCGTGGGCCCCGGGGATCCGACGGACCGCTTCACCTATTGGCCGGTGCGCGTGGCCCGCGGTGGCCAGGTGCTCGCTCCGGGCGATGGCCAGGATCCGGTGCAGTTCGTCGACGTGAAGGACCTGGCCGCCTTCACCCTCGGCCTGGTGGAGGGCAAGGTGACGGGCACCTTCAACGCCACCGGCCCGGTGCAGACACTCTCCATGAGCGCGCTGCTGGAGGCCTGCAAGCGGGCCAACGGGGGCGATGCCTCCTTTTCCTGGGCGCCCACCGAGTTCCTCGCCGAGCAGAAGGTGCGGCCCTGGTCGGACATGCCGGTGTGGATTCCGCGCTCCAGCAAGGAGATGGGAGGCATGGGGCGGGTGAGCAACGCCCGGGCCGTGGCGCGCGGGCTGACGTTCCGCCCCGCGGAGGACACCGCGCGCGACACCCTGGCCTGGTTCAAGACGCAGCCGGCCGAGCGCCAGGAGAAGCTGCGCGCGGGCCTGGCCCCGGAGCGCGAGCGCGAGGTGCTCGCCGCGTGGCACCAGCGCGCGGGTGAGAAGGCTGCCGCCCCCTGAAAAAAGCAACGGGGGATGCCTCCTTCGAGGCACCCCCCGCGCCGATCCATCGCCTGGCGCCGCTCTCCCCTCCCGGTGAGCGGTGCGCGGCGGATCCCGTCAGAACCAGGTGACGGCTACTTCCGTCCGCCGTGAGGGGTGGAGGGCGAAGACACGGTGAGCCTCACGCCGCCGCGGCCCGAGGGGCCTGAGCGATGCGAGCCGGGTCATTGCCTCCACCCCCTGGCGCAACGAGGCCGTCATGCCCGAAGACTCCAGCGCCGCGAGCTGGTGCCGCTTCTCCTCCCAGAGAGCGGTCAGCTCCGGAGCCGGCGAGGCCGGGTGCTGGACGAAGCTGCTTGGGGCCCGGGCTGCGGGGGCCTGTCGCTGGGAGCGCCGGTGGCTGGTGCCGGGTTTCCCACGCGGTACGGTTCCGGCCATCCCCCCCACTGCCCCCCCTTGCCGAGAACGGTTCCGCGAAAGCGACTGCATACTCGTCTCTCCGATGAACGTGCCTGAACGACTGCGCTGGACGACGGTGCTCCCCCTGTCCCCGCGCCTTGCGGCACGAGGAACACCCGAATAATGGCGAAAACGCACCGGCCGGATTTCCAGGCGCGCGCCAACCGCTTACGCCACGACGCCACGCCGGTGGGTGTGGGCAGGGCCTACACCTCTTCGAACTTCGCCCCTGTCACACCCATGTGTTGCAGGGCGTTCTTGAGGTCCTCGGAGACGATCAATGTTCCCGGCCAGCCCTCTGGGCGGAACACCCTGGCAGCGCCGACCTTCGTCTTGTCGATGCGCAGGTTATCGACGGCGTAGTACTTCCCGACTTTGTGAGGGGCCCCATCCTCCGGGGTCCAGAACTGCACCTTGGAGGCTTTCTCGTCGATGCAGCGAATCAGGCGTGTGGCCACGAGGAGCAGATATTGATCCGGGTGGGCCTCAATCTCGACGGGGATGACCTGCACATCGCTGGGGGCCAGCTCGAGGAAAACCGTGGCCGCCTTCACGTGGACCACGGGAATCTTGATCCCCGCTTCGGAGAAGTCCAAGGGCCTGCCCGCGTGCTCGACCGGTACCTTCAGCCGCTCTTGAAGCTGGAGGGGTTTGCCTTCGCTGAACTGCCAGTCGTCCACCTCGCGGCCCTGACTGTCCAATGGCGTGGCGAGGTGCCAGCGGCCTGGAAAGTACGTGTCATCGGAAAGCGAGAAGTAGCGCGGAGGCATGAGGGGCTATCTATTGCGGCTTGCCGCGGGTGACGAGTTGGTGCAGCTCCGTGCCAGGCGTGGCGATCTCATTGGCCAGCTTCTTGAGGACGGTTTCCAGCTCGGCCCGGCATGCCTCGACGCTGCGGCAGCTTCTCAGGGCCTCGCTCACTTGACGCGTCCAGTTGGAACATTCGCCAGACGGTCTTCCGGGGAGTGCCGATGAGTTGCACCTCCAGCGCCAGCTCCTAGAGTGCCTGGGCCAACTCTTCCGGTGACAGCATCACCGGCTGCACCTCGGC
>DASVVJ010000683.1:0-6879 GCA_036389955.1 Myxococcaceae bacterium | reverse complement strand
GAGACGGATCTGAAGGGAGGGCAGATTCCCGCCGCGCTGTCGGCCACGGGCCTCTACCGGGACTTCGCCGCCCGGACCCTGTCGCCCGGGGTCCGGGAGTTCACCCCGGTCTACCCGCTCTGGTCGGACTCCGCGCAGAAGCGGCGCTTCGTGCAGCTACCTGATGGGTGCTCCATCGAGACGAGCGACATGGACCACTGGGTGCTGCCGGTGGGCGCGCGCCTGTGGAAGGAGTTCGCCGTCAACGGCAAGCTCCTGGAGACGCGCTTCATTGCCCGCCACGGCCCTGGCCCCAAGGACTTCATCCTCGGTGCCTACGCCTGGCGCCCGGATGGCTCGGACGCGGACTACGTGCCCTACGGCACGGTGGGCGCCCAGGGCACGGCGCATGACATCCCCGCGGCCAAGAGCTGCAAGACGTGCCACGACTACCTGCCCGAGCGGGCCCTGGGCTTCAGCGCCCTGCAGCTCGACCATGACGGGGCCGGGGTGACGCTGAGCCAGCTTGCCCAGGAGGGCCGGCTCACCCAGCCTCCTACCCAACGCCTGAAGCCTCCGGGGGACACGCGCACCGCCGCGGCGCTGGGCTACCTGCATTCCAACTGTGGCAACTGCCACAACTCCACGGGCATCGAGTTCAACAGGCCCTTCGACCTGCGCCTCTCGGTGAACGACGCGGACCTGGCCAGCACGGGCGCCTGGCGCACCGGCGTCAACGTCCCCGTGGAGAAGTTCGTCACCCCGGGGGTGAACCTCCGCATCGCCCCGGGCAACCCCGAGGGAAGTTGCGTGCACCACCGGATGACGATCCGGGGCACCACGGAGCAGATGCCGCCCATTGCCTCGCGCGTCTCCGACGCCGAAGGCCTGGCGCTCATCCGTAGCTGGATCGAGAGCCTCCGCTAAAACGCTGTTCCCCAAAACGGCAGCGGCCGGGTTCCCTCAAGGGACCCGGCCGCCAGTACTTCCGCCTCTCGGGTGAGAGGGGCGAGGGCTACTTCTTCAGCTTGCTCGCCATCACGTCGCCGAGGCGCGCCTTGCTGCCCTCGGCCTGCTTGCGCAGGTACTCGCGGTAGTCGTCCGAGCCCTCGCCAATGAGAGCCTTCATGGACAGGGCCACCTTCCGGTCCTGGGTGTTGATGTCGATGATCTTGACCTCAACGTCCTGGGCCTCCTGCACCACGTCGCGGGGGTTCTCCACGCGCTCCTCACGCAGCTCGGACACGTGCACCAGACCCTCGATGCCCGGCTCGATCTCCACGAACGCGCCGAAGTCGGTGACCTTGGTGACCTTGCCCTTCACGCGGCTGCCCACCGGGGTGCGCTCGGACAGCGTCTCCCAGGGGTCCGGCGTGAGCTGCTTGATGCCCAGGCTGAAGCGCTCGTTCTCGACGTCGATGTTGAGCACCACCGCCTCGACCTCGTCGCCCTTCTTGTAGAGCTCGCCCGGGTGCTTGATGCGCTGGGTCCAGGAGATATCGGACACGTGCACCAGGCCGTCCACGCCCTCCTCGACGCCGACGAACACGCCGAAGTCGGTGACGTTGCGGATCTGACCCTTGATGACCGAGCCGATCGGGTACTTGTCCTCGAGCAGCGTCCAGGGGTTCTGCTCGATCTGCTTCATGCCCAGCGCGATGCGCTTGGCCTTCGGATCGATGTCGAGCACCACGGCCTCGACCTCCTGGCCGACCTCGAGCACCTTGCTGGGGTGCTTGAGGCGCTTGGTCCAGGACATCTCGGACACGTGCACCAGACCCTCGACGCCCTGCTCGATCTCGATGAAGGCGCCGTAGTCGGTGATGGAGACGACCTTGCCCTTGACGCGGGTGCCGACCGGGTACTTCTCGTCGGCGCGGTGCCACGGGTCCTCCTGGATCTGCTTGAGGCCCAGGCTGACGCGCTCCTGCGTCGGGTCGAACTTGAGGACAACGACGCGGACCTCGTCACCCACGTTGAACATCTCGCTGGGGTGACCGATGCGGCCCCAGGACATGTCGGTGATGTGCAGCAGGCCGTCGATGCCGCCCAGGTCGATGAAGGCGCCGTAGTCGGTGAGGTTCTTGACCACGCCCTTGAGGACCGCACCCTCCTTGAGGTTCTTGAGGGTCTCCTTCTTCATCTCCTCGCGCTGCTTCTCGAGCAGCACGCGGCGGGACAGCACGATGTTGCCGCGCTTCTTGTTGAACTTGATGACCTTGAACTCGAACTCCTTCGAGATGTACTGATCAAGGTTGCGCACGGGGCGGATGTCCACCTGGCTGCCAGGCAGGAACGCCTTGACGCCGATGTCCACCGAGAGGCCGCCCTTGACGCGTCCAACAATGGTGCCCTTGACGATCTCATCGCGCTCGCAGGCGGCGCTGATCTCGTCCCAGATGCGCATCTTGTCGGCCTTCTCCTTGGAGAGGACGACCATGCCGGTATCGTTCTCGCGGCTCTCCAGCAACACTTCCACGGCGTCACCGGCTTTGACGGTGAGCTCGCCGCGGGGGCTGGTGAACTCGGCGATCGGAACCTGGCCCTCGGACTTGTAGCCGATGTCGACGATCGCGAAGTCCTTCGTCACCTGAACGACGGTGCCTTTGACGATCTCACCCTCCTTGAGGATGCCGTCACCACCGCGCTCCTTGAGCGACGCCTCGAACATCGCGGCAAAATCCTCGTCGCCTGCCTCCGGTCCGATCTGCTGGTTCACGTTCTGCTGCATGAATGGAAAGTCCTTGGAAACGGGTACTGCGGCCCCTGTTCGTGACGGGCATCCTTCGCGGGGCGCGGCGGAGGGCTCGTTCGTCCCCACCCTGGGGACTTTGGGAAAGCCGCGCACCCTAGACACCGGTTATTCCGGCAGTCAAGCGAGCACGTGAATCCTGTTGACTCCCTTCTATGAACGCCTACCCCCCCGGCGCAACATCTCCGGGGGGGTGGGGGTGACCTGGCAGGGAGGTTGCCCGCCAGCCCTCAAGGCATGCGAGAGGCTAGAACCACCACTCGGCGCGAGCGCCCAGGTAGTGGCCCCACTCGCGGGGGCCGAACTGCTGCAGGTAGGGCGAGGCGGCATTGCGGACCCGGGGCACAGGTGAGGAGAGCAGATCCCGGGCGCCCTGGCTGTAGTGGGCCAGGGTGTAGATGAGCCGCAGGTGGGGGCGCGCCCACACGGAGCGTTCGCCCGACGGCACGATCGTGGGCATCACGGTGAACTTCACGGCGGTGGGCAGCGGCGGCGTCTCCATCCCCTCGGGGATGCCGAAGCCGAAGCCGTGCCAGGTCAGCTCATTGATCAGGTGGAACTGGTCGTGCAGGTACAGGAACGTGCGCGCGCCGAGGGCGAAGTCGAAGGCCTTGTCCGTGGACTCGCCGCTGCCGCCCTGGCTGTACTGGAAGATGCCGTAGCCGTTCACGGAGAACATGGGGTTGAGGTTGAACACCACGTGCTCCACCGCCTCGAAGCCCAGGGCGCCACCGTACTTGCCGTTCTGGCTGGTGTCGCCGAAGGTGCTCCAGGTGGGCGAGGCGCTGAAGGCACCGTTGGCGACGCGGTTGCCCACACGCACCGCCGTCTCGCTGAAGCTGCCACTGCCCAGATCGTAGCGGAACTTCACGCCGCCGACGAAGCCAACGTCGCCCTGGGCCAGGGGCTCGGCGCCAATGGCCGTACGAGCCGGGGGCAGCAGATGGAACTCACCCAGGAACTGCAACGAGTGCTTCTCGGCCACCGGCAGCACGTACTGGCCGATGAAGATGGTGCGCTGGCGCTGAGACACGCCGGCGGTGTCCGGATCGCCATCCACGTCCACTCCATACAGGCCCCGGTTGAGCGACGTCTGCAGCAGCACGGCCCCGTCGAAGCCCTTGTACTTGACGCCCACGCCCTGCGAGTTGAGCTGGTTGAAGTAAAAGTAGTCGGCGATGTGCACGTCGGTGCCGCGGTAGAAGCGCTGGCCGGCCCAGATCTTCAGATCGGGGATGAGGACGTTGCCGGCCTCGAGGTAGGCCTGGAACAGCTCGATGCGCAGGTTCGTCGAGAAGTTGTTGGCGAATGCCCCCAGGAACGAGCCGCCCGCCGAGAACATGGACGGGGTGATGACGAAGTGGAAATACGGCTTGGTGTTGTCCTCGGCCGAGGGGCGAACGATGTTCACCTTGATCGTGGGCTCGAGATAGTCACCCTCCTCGAGACGGCCACCCAGCGGGTTGTTCAGCAGGTTCAGCGTCCTGCCGTGGACAAACTGGCCGTTCTGAGGATTCCAGGCCACGCCTATGCGGCCGTACATGCCGATCTCCAGCGGTCCCGCCTCGAGCGCCTGGGTGGAGGTCGGTACCGCGAGCAGCGTGAGCATGGCGAACAGCGACGCACATGACGCAGTCACCTGGGACAGAGGGCTTCGAGAAAGCACGATCGAACTCCAGGAGGGGGGATGTTGGGGGGATGCCGGAGAGAAGAGGCTCTGGCCGGTAGGCCAGAACAGCCGAACCCCTCATAAAACCTCATAGTTCACATATTCAAGCCTCCTGTGCTTCGAGAAAACGTGATACGGGAGGCACCGCCTACGGGTTCGTGGTGGCATTTGCAGCGCGTCGCCAGCCGTTCGTGGCACACCACGGCTCGTGGGGACCGCGCTCCAACTTCGGGGCGTCTCCAGGGAGGGACTCACATGAAGAAGGTACTGGCAGGGCTCGTCGCCGCGGCGGCGCTCGTAACCCCCGGCCTCGCGTTGGCCGAGAAGCTCGTCATCGCCTGTGGCTCCGTGGGCCAGGAGGCGGACATCTGCAAGCAGGGCGCGGAGGCGTGGGCGAAGAAGAGCGGGCACACCGTGGAGCTGATGAGCGTGCCCACCGACGCCGGGCAGCAGCTGGCCCAGTTCCAGCAACTGCTGGCCGCCGGGTCCACGGATCTGGACGTGGTGCGCATCGACGTGGTGTGGCCGGGCATCGTCGCCAACCACATGGCGGACCTGACGCCATTCTTCCCTAAGGAGGTGCTGGATCAGCACTTCCAGCCGATCGTGAAGAACAACACGGTGGGCGGCAAGCTGATCGCCATTCCGTGGTTCACGGACGCGGGCCTGCTGTACTACCGCAAGGATCTGCTCGAGAAGCACGGGCAGAAGCCGCCCGCCACGTGGCAGGAGCTGGCCGCGACGGCCAAGCTGGTGGTGGACGCGGAGAAGAAGGGCGGCAACAAGAACCTGGTGGGCTTCGTGTTCCAGGGTAAGTCGTACGAGGGCCTGACGTGCAACGCGCTGGAGTGGGTGGACTCCTTCGGCGGCGGGACGATCGTGGACTCGAACGGCCAGGTGACGGTCAACAACCCGAAGGCGATCGAGGCGATCAACTTCTTCGCCGGGCTGATCGGCAACGTGGCTCCCAAGGGCGTGCTCTCCTACGAGGAGGAGGGTGCGCGCGGCGTGTTCCAGAAGGGTGACGCGGTGTTCATGCGCAACTGGCCGTACGCCTGGGCGCTGGCGAACGCGAAGGACAGCGCGATCGCGGGCAAGGTGGGCGTGATGGCGCTGCCCAAGGGCGGCGAGGGTGGCAAGTCCACCGGTACGCTGGGCGGCTGGCAGCTGGGCGTGTCGAAGTACTCGAAGAACCAGAAGCTGGCGGCGGAACTGGTGGCGTACCTGACGGGCCCCGAGGAGCAGAAGCGCCGGGCGCTGGTGGGCTCGTTCAACCCCACCATCATGAGCCTCTACAAGGACGCGGAGCTGCTCAAGGCCAACCCGTTCATCGGCGAGCTGTACAACACCTTCACCAACGCGGTGCCGCGGCCGACGATCACCGGTGCGAAGTACAACCAGGTGAGCACCGAGTTCCGCAACAGCGTGTACTCGACGCTGTCCGGCAAGGGGAAGGCGGACGCCAACCTCAAGAAGGCCGAGGAGAAGATCAAGAAGCTTTCCAAGGACGGCAAGTGGTGACGGAGGGCTGAGACCATGGCCAGCCCCACGACCCCTGTCGCCGCTAGCGCCGCCACGGGAGCGCCGGGACCCGCGCCGCGGGCCTCGGCGCTCACGCGGCAGCGTACCCGCGCCGCCTGGCTGTTCCTCGCCCCTACCCTGGTGGTCATGGGGGTGGTGGCGGGCTGGCCTCTGGCACGCACTTTCTGGTTCTCGTTCACGGACGCGAACCTGACGGACATGGCGGCCTCGCAGTTCGTGGGGCTGGAGAGCTTCCGCACGGTGATCGAAGACGAGGATTGGTGGACCACGGTGTGGACCACCTTCCGCTTCGCCGCCGTCTCCGTGACGTTGGAGACGGTGCTGGGAATGATGATCGCCCTGGCACTGAACGCGAAGTTCCGGGGCCGGGCGCTGCTGCGCGCGGCGGTGCTCGTGCCCTGGGCCATTCCCACCGTCGTGTCCGCGAGGATGTGGGGGTGGATGTTCAGCGACAGCTACGGCGTCATCAACGCGATGCTCCAGTACGTGGGGGCCATCGAGGAGCCGCTGGCGTGGACGGCAGAGTCATCGCTGTCGTTCGTGGCGGTGGTGGCGGTGGACGTGTGGAAGACGACGCCGTTCATGTCACTGCTGATCCTGGCGGCGCTGCAGATGCTGCCGGATGAGATGTACGAGGCGGCACGGATCGACGGGGCGGGCCCCATCCGCACGTTCTTCCAGGTGACGCTGCCGATGGTGAAGGGGCCGCTGCTGGTAGCCATCATCTTCCGCATCCTGGATGCGCTGCGCGTGTTCGACGTCTTCTTCGTGCTCACCGGTGGCGGCACGGACACGATGCCCATGGCCGGCTATTCGCGGCAGCGGATGTTCGAGTACCAGGAGATTGGCACGGGCTCGGCGGCGGCGACGCTGCTGTTCGCGCTGATCGCCCTGTTCACCGCCGTGTACATGATGGTGGGCCGGGTGAAGCTGGATG
>DASVVJ010000682.1:0-11511 GCA_036389955.1 Myxococcaceae bacterium | reverse complement strand
CTGCAGTACACCTCGTAGACGTGGCCCGCCTCGGCCGTGAAGCTCAGCCAGTCCACATCGCCGATGACTTCCAGGCTGGCAGGGGTCAGCGTGGTGGTCGTGGTGGGCACCACGGGAGTGGCGGTGGCCTGCGTGTCGCCGTGGTCATCGAACCCCAGGTCCCGGATGCGGTACGAGTAGGTGCCATAGCTGACGGTCCCAGAGTAGATGCGGACCGAGTAGGTGCCCGCCGTATTCAGCTCGGCCCGGACGAGGGCGGAGTTTGTGCTGCCCGTGTCCGAAGTCACCAGCGTGCCGGCGGCATTGTACAGCCCCACGTTGCAGTCGAAGTTGCTGGTGCTGCAGGTCACCTCGTAGACGTGGCCCGTCTCGGCCGTGAAGCTCAGCCAGTCGGCGTCTCCAGACACCTCCAACTGCGCGCTCGTCAGCGTGGTGCCCGTGGTGGGCACCACCGGCGTGGCGGTGGCCTGCGTGTCGCCGTGGTCATCCAGGCCCATGTCCCGGATGCGGTACGAGTAGGCGCCGAAGTTGGTGTTCCCCGACAGGTAGCGGACGTAGTACGTGCCGGCCGTGCTCAGCTCCACCTTCACCTGCGCGGAGGTGAAGCTGCCCGTGTCCGAGGCAATCGTCGTCCCGGCCGCGTCCATCAGCACGATGTCGCAGTCGAAGTTGCTGGTGCTGCAGTTGATCTCGTAGATGTGGTTGGCCACGGCCGTGAACGAGAAGACGTCCACGTCCCCCGCCGCGTCGATGCGAGCGTTGAAGTAGCTGTCGATCGGAGTCACGGGCGTGGCGTTGGCCGGCGTGTTGCCGTGGTCGTCCGTGCCCAGGTTCTTGAGCTGGTAGGTGTAGTCGCCCAGGGTCGCCGTGCCGCTGGACACGCGCACGTAGAACGTGCCCGCCGCGCGCACCACGTACGTCACCTTGGCGCTGGAGCTCGTGCCGGTGTCCGACAGCAGCACGGTGCCGTTCCCGTCATAGAGCACCGCGTTGCAGTCGATGGAACTGCTGGAGCAGCTGAACTCGTAGGTGGTGTTCACCGTGCCCGCGAACGAGAAGAAGTCCAGATCGCCCAGCGTCTCCGCGCGGCCGGTGCTGCTCGTGGTGGACGTGGTAATGGCCGTCGCCGTGGCCAACGTGTCCCCGTGGTCATCGGTGCCCAGGTCCTTGAGCTGGTAGCTGTAGCCGCCAATGACCGTGGTGGAGGCATTCCCGAAGCGCAGCCTCACGTAGTAGGTGCCCGCCGCGCCGAGCTCGTAGACGACCCTGGCCGAGGAGGACGGAGCGACATCCTGCGCCAGCAGGGCGCCGGTCGAGTCCACCAGATCGAGATCACAATCTCCCGCGGAGAGCGTGCAGGAGAACTCGTAGATGCGGCCCGCGGTGCCGGAGAAGGAGAACACGTCCTCATCGCCCGAAGTTTCGATCTGGCCCGGAGCACTGCTCGCCATGGGCGCGATCGGAGTGGCGAAGGCGCGCGAGTCTCCATGGTCATCCACGCCCAGATCACGCAGGGCATACGCGTAGTCGCCGAAGCTCGCCGAGCCGGGGAAGATCCGGAAGTAGTAGGTGCCCGCCTGCGCCAGCTCCACCCGGATCAGCGCACGGGAGGCGCTGGCCGTATCGGAGGCCACCGTCGTACCGCTGGCATCCGTGAGCACCAGGTTGCAGTCGATGGCCGCCGAGGTGCACTCGAGCTCGTAGATGTGGCCGGCCTCGGAGGTGAACGAGAAGTAGTCCACATCCGCCGCCGAGTTGATGCGCGCGTTGACCGGGGCGGGGGCCGGCGTCACCGGTGTGGCGGTGGCTGGAGTGTTGCCGTGGTCATCCGTGCCCAGGTCCTTGAGCTGATAGGTGTAGTCACCCCGGGTCGCCGTGCCGCTGTAGACGCGCACGTAGAAAGTGGCCGCCGTGCGCACCAGGTACGTCACCTTGGCGCTGCTGCTCGAATCGGTGTCCGACAGCAGCACCGTGCCGGTGCTGTCATAGAGCTGCAGGTCGCAGTCCATGGCGCTGCTGGAGCAGCTGAACTCGTAGACGGTGCTCGCCTCGCCCGCGAACGAGAAGAAGTCCTGGTCGCCCAGCGTCTCCACTCGGCCGGTGCTGCTCGTGGTGGACGCGGTGATGGCCGTCGCCGTGGCTCGCGTGTCTCCATGGTCATCCAGTCCCAGGTCCTGGAGTTCGTAGGTATAGGAGCCCGTGCCACCGTTGCCGCTGGAGACGTGGAAGTAATACGTGCCCGCGGTGCCAAACTCGTAGGCCACCGTGGCATTGGCGGAGCTGGAGACGTCCTGCGCCAGCACCGTGCCGGCACCGTCCGTCAGCGTCACGTTGCAGTCGAGGGTGGCCAAGCAGGTGAACTGGTAGATGTGGTTGGCGGTGGCGCTGAACGAGAAGACGTCCACGTCCGTGGCCACTTCCAGGAAGGCATTCGCGGCGGGGGAGCCCGCCACCACCGGCGTGGCGCTGCCGGGCGTATTGCCGTGGTCATCCTGGCCGAAGCTCTGCAGCTGGTAGTTGTACGTGCCCGTCGCGCTGCCGGAGCTGCCGCCGGACACCCGGAAGTAGTACGTGCCCGCCGTGGTGAGCTGGCGGCGCACCAGGGCTGAGGTGCTGCTCCCCGTGTCCGACGCCACCACCGTGCCCTGGCTGTTCAGCAGCTCCAGGTTGCAGTCGATGGCCGTGCTGCCGCACGTGAACTCGTAGAGGAAGCCCGCCTGGGCGGAGAAGGAGAACACGTCCACATCGCCCGCCAGCTCCAGCTTGCCCGTGGCCACCGGCGCCCCGGGCGTGAGCGCCGTCGCGCTGGCCAGGTCATCTCCGTGGTCATCCAGCCCCAGGTCGACAATGCGGTAGGTGTACGTGCCCGTCGTGGCGGGGATACGGGTGATGCGGAAGTAATAAGGACCGGCCGTGCTGAGCTTCCGCTTCAACTGCGCGGTGGGCGCGATACTGGAGCCGATCACCGAGCCCTGGCTGTTCAGCAGCTCCAGCGCGCAGTTCGGGCTGCTGGTGCAGGTGATTTCATAGATGTGGCCCGCGAGCGCCTCGAAGACGAAAAAGTCCGCGTCGAAAGGCGTGTCGATTCGCCCGCTGTCCTGAGGCGCTCCCACGACAACCGGCGTCGCGGTGCCGGTCGTGTTGCCGTGCTCGTCGGAGCCCTGGTTCACCAGCTGGTAGCTGTAGCTGCCGGTGGCCAAGGCAGTGCTCGACACGTGCAGGTACCAGGTGCCCGACTGAGTCAGGCGATAGGAGACCTTCGCGCTGGTGTTCGTCCCAGTGTCGGACGCCACCGCCACGCCGTTGGCATCCAGCAGCACCACGTTGCAGTCCACGGTGGTGCCGGTGCAGGTGAACTCGTGGACCTCATTCACCAGTCCGCTGAAGGAGAACGCATCCACGTCTCCGGCAAGCTCCAGCCGGCCATTGCCCGAGGCTCCCGCGCTCAGCGCCGTCGCGGTGGCCGAGGTGTCTCCGTGGTCGTCTGGCCCCAGGTCCTCCAGCGAGTACCCGTACTGGCCCGTGGCCCCGGAGTCGGTCTGCACCCGGAAGTAATAGGTGCCGCCCACGGTGTACTCCCGGGCGATGACGGCGACCTGCTCGGGACCCGTGGCACTCACCACCACGGCGCCGGTGGAATCCAGCAGCTCCACGTCGCAGTCATACGCGCTGCGGTCACAGGTGAAGCGGTAGATGCGGCCCGCGGTCGCGGTGAAGCGGAAGACATCCACATCCCCCACCTCCTCCAGGAAGCCGGTGGGGGCGCCGCCCGGAGTGATGGCCGTGGCGGTGCCCGTCGTGTCGCCATGGTCATCCGCCACCTCGGACTCCCACTTCCAGGTGTAGGCGCCCGTGGCGGTCGAGGTGCTGGCGGAGATCCCCACATAGGCGGTGCCCGCCGAGGTGAAGGTGTGGCGCAGCGTCACGGTACCCGAGGTCGCCCGGCCAGACTTGAGCACCGCGCCCGTCGAGCTGATCAGCTCCGCGTCGCAGGTGAAGGCCGAGGAGGTACAGGTGAAGGTGTAGACGCGCTGGGCCTGGACGTTGAACTTCAGGTAGTCCACGTCACCGGGCGTCTCCAGCAGGGCGTTGTTCGGCGTGGGGCCCTCGGTCTGGAGGACTGCATCGCTGCGGAAGTCCCCGTGGTCATCGAAGCCCAGGTCCTCCAGCCGGTAGGTGTAGTTGCCCGCGGCGTTGGTGGAGACCCGGAAGTAATACGTCCCCGCCGAGGAGTACTCGCGGACGATGTAGCCGGTGCCACCGTTGTTGTCGGTGGCCAGCACGCTGCCGCTCGAGTTGGAGAGACTCACCAGACAGTCCGTGGCGCCCCCGCTCGGGTTGCAGGTGAAGGCGTAGATGTGGCCCACCTGAGCCTGGAACGAGAACACGTCCGCGTCCGCCGCGTGTTCGGTGGAGCCCGGGGTGGCGGGGCCGCCGATGACCACCGGCGAGGACTCGCCCGGGCTATCGCCATGGTCATCCACGCCGAAGTCCGTGACGGTGAAGGTGTAGTTGGCGCGCAGCTTGCCGGTCGGATCGACCAGGCGCAGGTAGTAGTCCCCCGCGCTGGTGATGCGCGTGGTGGTCAGCGGCGCGGTGGACTCGCTGGAGAGCACCACCGTGGTCCGGTCAGGCGCGATGAGCTCCAGCCGGAGCGATGACGTGCTCGACGTGGCCCACGCTGCGTTGAAACGGTAGCTGCGGCCAGCGGCGAGCGGCACCTTCACCACGTCCCGGTCGCCATCGAACTGGAAGGCTCCCGGCACCGGCGTGCCGTTGGGCGCCGTCAGCGCGGTGGCCTGCGCGGGCTCATCGGCGAAGTCATCCGCGCCCCGGTCCAGGACCGAGAGGCCGTAGGCTCCGGCGGACGAGCTGCTGAAGGCCCGGACGCGGAGGAACACGTCCCCCGACGTCTCCACCTTGCGCACCAGCACCACGTTGCGCTGCCCCGTGTGGTCCGACGCCAGCACGGTGGTGCCATCCGCGGCGTAGAGGGCCACGCTCAGCCGCACGAAGACCGCTCCCGCGGCGGTGATCTCATAGATGCGCCCCGCCTGCACGGAGATGCGGAACCAGTCCTCATCGGTGGCCGGAACCAACGTGTGCTGCTCGTTCTGCCCGCCTGTGGTGCCAAAGGCGCGCGCCAGTGCCGGGCACTCATCCGGCTCGAAAGCATCTCCGGTGGTGTGCTGGTTGGCGCAGGAGGCACCTGGATCGGGCTTGCAGCCGTTACCGTCCGGCACGTAGCCGGGCACGCACGAGCAGGTGACCTGGCCGCTGGACACCTCGCACACCGTCTTGTTGGGCTCGGTGCAGGGGTTGGGCTGGCAGGAATTGGGCACGAGGCATTGCCCGCCCACGTCCACGCGGCCCGGGTCGCAGCTGCACACGGGCGCGCCGTTGACGTTGGAGCACTGCGTGCGCCCCGGCTGCATGCAGGGGTTGGGCTGGCACGGGTTGAGCGGCGGCCCGTCATCCTTGACGCAGGTCAGCCCCTCGGCGTGGTGCCCGGGCTGGCACTGGCAGGCCGCCACCCCGCCGGTGGCGACACAGCTTCCAGGGCCACACACCACTCCCTCGCACGGATTCGGAGGGTTCGGAGGCTGAGGCTCCTCACCGCCTGAGCAACTTCCAAGCACCAGGGTGAGACCAACAGCCAGCAGCGGGAGGGACAGCGTCCGGAGGAGCGAATGCATGTGCGCGGGGTTCTGCCAAAAACCTCACAGTTCATGCAATTCCCTGGTGGGTTCTATCGAGCCATCCCACTCAGGCTGGGGGGGGGCCCCATCCGACCTCCTGACTTCTCAGATTCTGAGAGGCTCGGTGGACCTAAGGCGTCCCCGTCGGCGGCAGGAAGGCGAACACGCGGGCTGGGGCACCGCTGCCATCCTTCACGGGCAGGGGAGAGACCACGAGGAAGGCTCCCACCGGAGGCAGCTTTGAGAGATCCGCGAGGTTCTCGATGTGGTAGCCGCCCCCCGCGAGGAAGTCCTTGTGCTGCTCGAAGGCGAGGTTGGGGCCAGGGTCCGTGGAGAGGGTGTCGATGCCCACGGCGCGCACCTTTCGTTGGCGCAGCAACTGACTGGTAGCCACGGAGATACCGGGGAAGTGCATGACCCCGGCCGCATCCGTGTTGCGGTAGCGCTTCTCATCGGGCCAGCGGGAGGCCCAGCCGGTGCGGATGAGCACCAGGTGCTCGGGCTGGAGCGGACCGTGGGTGCGCTCCCAGGCCTCGATGTCCGCGGGGGACACCGCGTAGTCCGGGTTCTGGGCGACCTGCGCGGTGACGTCCACCACCGCGGCCGGGCCCACCAGCACCTCCGGGGGGAGCTTGTCCACCGTGGTGGCTCCCGGGGCGAAGTGCGCTGGCGCGTCCACGTGCGTACCGACGTGCTCGCCCACCACGAGCTGGCGGATGAAGTAGCCATCGCGCTCGACGGTGCCCTGGACCGTCACGCCCAGAGGTGCTCCGCCCGGAAAGACGGGCATCTCGGGGCTGAGTGCATGGCTGAGCTCGACGATGCGTGCGCGCGCGAGCCACGCGGCCGGGGCGTCAGGGCTCTGCGATTCATGGCCGTTGCTGCCCGCGGTGGCACAGGCCCCCAGCAGTAGCGCAAAGGGGAACGACAGGAGCTTCCGGTAACCCGTGTACATGGAGGAGACCTCGTCAGAAGATCTCCTGCAGCATATACGCGGCCAGGTCAGCGGCAGCCTCCGGTGGAGCCGCCTCACTGGTGAAGACGCTCTTCGCGGCTGACCGTGTCCCGCTCAGGTTCCAGCCGGGGCCTCGAACAGCTCGCGGATGTCCCCCTCGATGCGCGGAGTGTTCGCGACGCGCTGCCGGGGCAGCACGCGCATGGGCATGCCCGCCTTCGTCGACAGCGTCGCCTGCACCTGATGGTCGATGCGGGCCCCGTCGGGCGGCAGCAGCGTGAAGCGCTGGAGCAGCATCGCCAGGGTGAGGCGGATCTCCAGCGCGGCGAGGCTCGAGCCCACGCACACGTGCGGTCCGGCGCCGAAGGGCAGGTACGCCCAGGGGGAGGGGGGCTCGCCCTTCAGCCACCGCTCGGGCAGGAAGCGGTTCGGGTGCTCGTAGAGTTCGGGGAGCCGGTGCGTGATGAACGGGCTGATGAAGACGTCGGCCTTTTCGGGGATCGCGTGGCCTCCCAGCGTCGCGCCACGGGCAGCGGTGCGTGCGGTGAAGGCCACCGGGGACAGCAGCCGCATGCTCTCCTTTACGACAGCGTCGAGCAGCGGCAGCGCGGCGAGCTGCTCGTGCGTGGGCGCCGCCCCCTGGAGCACCGTCAGCTCGTCCTGCACGTCATGGAGCACGCGGGGATGCTGCGCGAGCAGGAGCAGCGTCCAGCCCAGCGCATTGGCCGTGGTGTCGTAGCCGCCGAAGAACAGCAGGAACGTGTGTCCCACGAGTTCCTCGTCGTTGAAGGGCGCGCCGTCCTCGTCGCGCGCGTGGACGAGCGCGGCCAGCGCGTCACGTTGCTCGCCTGGCTGAGAGCGCTTCTTGGCGATGAGCGCGAGCAGATCCTGCTCCAGGGTCTCGGCCCTCTGCAGGAGTGTCCGGTACGGCGAGCCGGGGAGGTCATAGGGCAGGACCATGGCCACCGGTGAGAACAGCCCCTGGACGATCTGCTTGATGCGCAGCCCCAGGCTCAGATTCGCGTCGGAGGGGGACACGCCGTAGACGGTATGACTCACCACCCAGAGCGCCAGTTGCTGCATCTCCCGCTCGACGTCAATCACCTCGCCCGGGCGCCACCGTTCGAACAGCGTCTCGGCGAGTCCCACCATGTCCGCCCGGTAGTGCTCGACGCGGGGGCGGGTAAAGGCGTTGCCGACCAGCCGCCGCGCCCGGCGGTGAGAATCCCCGTTCAGCGCGAGCAGGTGCGTGCGCAGGCGGTAGAGCGCAGACGTCTTCGGTGCGGCCTCCGCGAGAGCGCGCACGTAGAAGCGGTCCGCGTTGGCGAGGGTCTCGCGGTTGAACTCAGGGGAGAAGGCGAACACCATGCGCGCATCTCCCTGCTGGATGGACGAGAGCGTTCCGAAGCGTTCACGGATGCGCAGCAGGGAGCGCACGGGGTCACTGAAGAAGCGGGCCATGCGCAGCGGCCGGCCCACGAGAGGAACCATGAGCGGCCCGCTCAAGGGGACGGCGGGCCTGGCCACCGGGGTTGTCTCATTCACGTGAATGCTTCGCTTTCACTGAGTCAGGTCTTCCAGCACTTCCGAGAGGCGCGTGGCATTCAAAGCGCGATCGAACCACCGCTCGAGAGTGGCTACGTCCGTGCAGGACATGATGCGGTGGCGGGTCTGCTCGCCGACGGGAATGCCTCGTGCGGCGAGAATTCGAAGCAGGGCCACAGCGATACCCTCGGCCTTGCCTACGGCGATGCCCTCGGCCTTGCCTACGGCGATACCCTCGTCCTTGCCCTGCTGACGCCCGCGCTCGAAGTGCTTCTCAAACCAATTCGGCATCAGTTCCTCCGCACGCTGTGCCCCTACCACTGATTTTAACATAGCCACCGTGGTTGCCTGCGCAGCCTCATCGCCCACGCGCAGCAGGTATTGGAAGAGGACCGTCAGTTCCTCGAAGCCGTTGGGAACGGAGAGGAGCCGTACCAGGAGTGCTTCCCAGGCTGGTAAGCGTTCGGCCAACTCCTCCGTGCGCCCATAGCGGAGGGACAGCAGTGCCAGCGGCACCAGCGGTGGACCGGGACGTGCCATCAGCATTTCCGCGCGCTCGGCAGTCAGGTCATCCACCCGGTACTCGAAGCGTGGCACCAGCCCTCTCCAGTGCTCGGGCTGCGTGTCCTCGCTGGGGAGGTCGAAGAGCTCTTCCACTCTGCGCGGGGCGCTCCAGCCATTGCCGGGCCCGTGATACAGAACCAGGGGGAGGATGACCGGCAGCAGGTCGCTGCCCGGATGCTCCTGGCGCCAGCGCTCCAACTGGCGCACCACGTAGCGCAGCATGCGCAGCGCCATCCACCGGTCCACCGAGGACTGGTGCTCCAGCAGGACATAAAACAGCAGAGGCCGCCCTCCCGAGAGATGCGCGGAGAAGAGCAGGTCGCTCTCGGTTTCCCGCAGCTCTTCATCCACGACGCTGCTGGGCTCTCTGCGCAGGCTCGTCCAGTCCACCTGGGCGACCAGGTGAGGGGGGAGGACGGCACGCAGCTCGGCCGCGGCTCGCTCGGGCTGGCCGAAGGTGAAGCGGACGAAGAGGTCATGGGGGCCGGACATGGCCCGAAGCGCGGGAGCAGGAACCGGGCCAACGCGACCTCACAGGGCACGGTGGCGCCAGGTGTCCGAAGTGGGCGCTTACCGTCCGGTTCTGGAGACGGTACGCCCGCGAGCTTTTGCACGTCCTACTCGGCGCACTCCTTGTTCATGCCGATGGTCCACTTCGAGAGCGTCTTCGTGGTGGTGAGCAGCTCCTTGCCGTCCCACCGCACCGTGATGCGCGACCTTTCTCCAGGGTTAACGGTTGCAGTACGTCCCCACCCCGTGGGTACAGGTCTGCTCCAGGACGACTTCCGCCGCCCGCACCTCCACGGACGCCTCACAGAACGGAACGAGCATCAGCAAGGCATTTCCTCCTGTAGGTCGATTCCGCTACGGCAGCACCGAGGGCGGCAGGGCGCGCAGGTCGAGCGGGCGGGGGCGGGCGCGCAGCAGCCAGGCGCCCGCCAGCGGCAGGCCGAAGAGGAGCGGCACGACGCGGTCCGCGTAATTGGGGCCGCCTTGGGAACGAATCTCCATCAGCAGCCAGATGAGGAAGGAGGCGGGAGCGGTGAACGCCGCGATTTGCAGCAGGTAGCCCCACACGGGCTCGCCCGCGTGGCCTCGAGCCTCGGGCGCCAGGGCGACGATGCGCTCCACCGCCGCCAGCACGAAGGTTCGGTAGGACTCGCTGCGGTCCTTGAAGTCGTTCATGCCCGCCCAGTGCATGTTGTCGAGCTGGAGCTTCTCCCCCGAGGCAAAGCCCAGCGCCAGGAGGTAGCGCCGCGGCTTCAGGCGGGTGGGCGCGAAGCTCAGCCTCACCCGGCGCACCGCGCTCCACGGCAGCCGCCGCTCCGGCCGCCCTCCGCCCGAAACCACCAGGGCCTCGGGCTCGACGCGGTACTCCGCCTCGCCCTCGAAGACGTTGGAGCGGTGGTGATAGACGACGGCCGTCATGACGCAAGTATAGGCGGTACATGTCGCGCACGTCCGCCTCAGGTCACGGTGCCAGGTCCCCCTGCACATCTGAGATTCGCGTTCACTGCGCCAGGTCGCTCAACACCTCTGAGAGGCGCGTGGCATTCAATGCGCGATCGAACCACTGATCCAGAGTGGCCACATCCGTGCAGGACATGATGCGGTGCCGACCCGGGTCTTCGGCGGCACTGGCGCAGGGCTCGCGGGTACCGGCCGGAGCCTTCATACCGTGGGATAGCGACGTGCTCTAGGCGCCAAGAGCGCGCTGGCCCCGCGTGCTAGTCATGGCCGACCGGGATGAGTGGCTGGCAGCCCTTGGTGGCCGGCATGCAGTATGGGTTGGTCGTGTACCCCACGCAGCACACCTGAGCAGTAGGACAGCTAAGCGTTGCCGTGCTGCACTTCGGGCGGCAGGGGGCCTCATACTGGCCGGGGTAGTCGTAGACACAGGTTCCACCGTTGCCACAACTCGACCCTGCGAGTGCTCCCGGTAGACAGTAGTAGATGAAGCCCTCTCGGCTACTAAGGTCGCCCGGGACCTCCGCGCCCGGTTCCGTTTCACCGCACCCAGTCATCACGAAGGTGACCGCGAGGAACAATCCCCTGATGAGCGTCTTCAGTTGCATGTGCACTCCTCCTATTCTGGGTTGGCCCAAGGTAAGACCATCAGGATAGCAAGCACCAATTGAAGATGCGGACGGATGGCTACTTAACCAATGCGGCGCGAGCGACTGTTCTACCGCGATGCTGGGACGCCGGTGTATCAGCAGACGGTTCGGAGCTGGATGTCCGCAGCGCAGAAGCGGGCTGGGCTCAAGGTGATGGGGGGCTTCACATCCTCCGCCACACGTTCTGTAGCAACCTCTCCAGGCGGGTGTCCCGCAGCTCCCCATCAAGGAACTTGTGTGTCCCCGACGGGGTTCGAACCCGTTGGGACCTTGCCTGAAAAAGCCAGCCGCGCAGACACACTGGGCGCGGAGGGCTCATCGAGGGTCCAGGGGACTCGAGGTGGGCCTGCGCCGTGTCGAGAGGACGGGGGCGTAACACTTGCTCTGCTCGTATAGGTAGCCGCTGCGCTCGCACGTCTCGGCGTTCATGGGATGTTCCACCCAACAGCGCCCGTCGCGAACCACGTGCTTTGGATCAGGGCAGCGGCCTTTCTCGTCGGGAGTGGCCTGACGGAAATCAGAAGACACCGGCTCCTGACTGGGCGGAGCCTGGCTGGAACCTGGCTCCTTGGGAGGAGGGTCGTCCCCGACGGATGCAGTGCCCGCATCGGGGGCCTCGGCCGTTGAGGCA
>DASVVJ010000681.1:0-5479 GCA_036389955.1 Myxococcaceae bacterium | reverse complement strand
TGAGTCTCCTCTGGGATCGAGCTATGGGATGTTCTCGCACGTGAAAACGAAACTCATCGAACCGGTGGAGATCGAGGGCGCCGCGGACGTGTCTGCTGCGGCGAAGGAGTCGGATGCGCTGGTGGTGGTGGCCCCCGCGCCGCTGAGGGCGAGCCTGGATCGGCTGGGGCTCTTGCCCGCGTGGAGGAAGGCGGTGGAGGGAGCGCTTACCGCGGATCGAGCGCTGGCGGAGGGGAGCCCGGGGGCCACGGTGGTAGCGGCGGAGGCCGCGCCGGGCGGCCGGATCATCCTGGCGCCGACGGCGCCGCTGGTTCACGACACGGACGACTGCCGGGTGCTGTCGGAGGCGAGCGCGGCCGCGGTAGCGCGGGCGGTGCAGGCGGGGGCGTCGCGGCCGCTGCTGGCGGTGGCGGTGCCGGAGGGGGCGCGGTTTGCCCGGACGCTGGAGGTCTGCGCGCTCGCGGCGGCGGCAACGGCCTGGGAGCCGCTGGAGTCGCGGGAGTCTCCCACGCGCCGGGCTCCGGCCACGCAGCTTCGCAGGGTGTCGGTGTTGAACCTGTCGGGCCAGGCGGCGGAGTGGGCTTCCGCGCTGGAGGCGGGCAGGGCGATCTGCCGCGATCTGGTGACGGGAGGCCCCGAGCGGCTGGCCCCGCTGCGCTTCGCCGAGTACTGCGAGGAAGCGTTCGCGGGAACGAGGGTGAAGGTGGCGGTGCAGAAGGATGTGGCGGCTTATCCGCTGCTGGCGGCGGTGGCGCGCGCGTCGATGCAGGTGGAGCGGCACAGGCCATGCGTGGTGTCGCTGGAGCTGGTGCCCGAGGGGCCGGTGACGCGCACGGTGCTGCTGGCGGGCAAGGGCGTCACCTACGACACGGGCGGCGCGGACGTGAAGACGAACGGCGGCATGGCGGGCATGTCGCGGGACAAGGGCGGGGCGGCGACGGTGGTGGGGCTGGTGCGGGCGCTGGCCGAGCGGAAGGTGCCGGGCCTGCGGGTGGTGGCGCTGCTGGGCATGGTGCGCAACAGCATCGGTGAGGAGTCGTTCGTCTCGGACGAGATCATCACGGCGCGCTCGGGCGTGCGGGTGCGGATCGGGAACACGGACGCGGAGGGGCGCCTGGTGCTGGCGGATTTGCTGGCGGCGCTCAAGGAGGGCGCGGATCCGGCCACGTCGGTCCTGGTCTCAGTGGCGACGCTGACGGGCCACGTGTACCGGGCCTTCGGGCCGTACGTGGGAGCGATCGAGAACGGGCCCGCGCGGGCGCGGGGCTTCATCCGCACGCTGGACGAGGCGGGCGAGCTGCTGGGCGAGCCGCTGGAGACCACGAGGCCTCGGCGAGAGGACTACCAGTTCGTCGCGCCCAAGGCGCCGACCGAGGATGTGCTGTCGAGCAACCGGCTGGCCAGCGTGGACACGGCGCGTGGGCACCAGGGGCCCTTCGCCTTCATCGACGTGGCCTCGGGGCTGAGGGGGACGCAGCTGCCCTTCGTGCACCTGGACATCTCGGGCGTGGTGGTGAATCCGCCGGACTGGCAGGCGGGAAAGCCCACGGGCTCACCCATCGCGGCACTGGTGGGAGCGCTCGAGGCGCAGCAGCGCGCCTGAGCTCCGGGCCTACTTCGTAGCCCGCAGCTTCTTCAGCAGTGTCTCAAGCTCGGTGTCGACTCCACGGGCGATGTCCTGCACCCGTGGAGTGATCGCGATGTCCGGCTCGATCCCTGCGTCCGGCTTGTCGCCGAGGGGGTATTGGCCAATCAGCGGAAGATCCACCTCGATCTTCGACCTGGGCAGGCGCAGGAAGAAGAACGCGCCGCCCGTAATGCCGCGCTGGTTGCCACCCGTCGGCTGGCCCACCAGGGTCGCCAGCTTTGTCTGCCGCAGCGCCAGCGCGAACTCGAAGGTCGCCGAGCTGTTGGAGGCATCAATCAGCACGTAGGTCTGGCCCTTGAATGGCTGCCCAGAGGCCTTGATGAGGGTGCCACCCTCAGGAGAGTCGTATTTCTTCAACCGGTAGAAGCCACCCTCCGCCTCGACCGCATCGTCTCCCCAGTCCTTGAACGACGGATCCCACGTGTCCAGGTAGGGAACCAGGGAGTCCGGCACCTTGCGGTAGCGCACCAGGCGCTGGATCGGCTCGAGCCGCAGGTCACTCGTGATCAGCTTGCTGAGCAGCACGTGGCCTACGTCCAGGCCGCCTTCGTTCCCTCGCAGATCGATCACCAGGTGGGCCGCCTTGCGCTCCGCGAGTTGCTGGAAGACGGTGTCCAGGAACCCCTTCCAGTCCCACTTGCTGTTGTAGAGCGCCCAGGAGGGCATCCGCAGGTAGCCGGTGCGCGCGTCGAGGAACTTGAACTCCCAGGCCGGCTTGTCTCCATCGCGGTCCAGCTCGTTCACCTTGATGAGCGCCCGCCGCTGCTCGTACGTCAGCGCCTCCAGGTTCAACGTGAGCGCCTTGCCCGCCGGCGTCTTCACCTGGACCTTGATGCCCGGGCCCGCGCTGGGGAAGAACAGGGGGAAGTAAATGTCGAAGGCCTCGTAGTGACTGCGTCCGGCGACCTCGAGGTAGCTGACCCGCTTGGCGTCATTCGAGCCATCCGCGCGTGCCACCGCGAGCAGGCGCTCCAGGATCACCGCCACCGGAGTCCCGTTGATCGCCAGCACCTCGGTGCCCGGCACCAGCCGCGCGTCCTTCGAGAAGGTGCGCGTCACGATCATCCGGCGATCGAGCCACCGGAAGTAGAACGGCACCCGGTTCTGCTGCTGGAAGAGCGCGACGGCCACGCTCTTCGGCTGGTTGTAGAAGTTCGCGTAGCTGTGGCCGCACTGGACCTTCGCCAGGAACACCGAGAAGGCCAGGTAGGCCTCCTGCAAGGTGAGGTCCCGCTCGAACTCCGCCCGGAGCGCGGCGAAGTGCGCGTCCATCTGCTCCTTGCTGTTGTAGCGGTAGAGGCTTGGGTGCAATTCCTCGTACGCCTGCTTCAGCACCGCGAAGTCGGCTTGCAGCTCCTGCGCGGAGATCCGCGGCGGCGCCACGCTGGGCGGCTCCGCCGCCGCACTCGCGAGCCCGAGCAGAAGACCGGTGAGCCAGAAGAAGCCGAGGGCAGCGCGCATGGTGGCTTTATAACACTGTGGAAGGCACCTGGGTCAGACAGTCCACGGCTCGCGGACGTTCGAGCAGAGTGCTGATCTACGAGGAGTGACGACATGGAAGAACTGAACGAGGCGCCCCCACAGTCCGGCCCCAACCCCTCTCAGAATACAAGCGTGGTCCTGCGTCAGATCCGCGGCCCGCTGGAGGTGGTGCACGGCGCGGTGCCCGAGCCGGGGCCCCGGCAGGTGCGCATCCGCGTGGAGGCGGCGGGGGTGAGCCAGGCGGACATCACCATCCGCAACGGCATGTACCCCACCGGTGCGCCGCTGCCCTTCACGCTGGGGTACGACGCGGTGGGCCGCATCGACAAGCTTGGGGCGGAGGTGAAGCACCTGCGCGAGGGCCAGCGGGTGGCGGCCATTGTCGTGCGTGGCGCTTACACGCGGTACCTGTGCTGGGACGCGGACGACGTGACGCCCGTGCCCGAGGGCGTCGAGCCCGGCCCGGCGGTGTGCCTGCTGCTCAACTACATGACGGCGTACCAGATGCTCCATCGTGTGGCGAAGGTGCAGCGTGGGCAGAAAGTGCTCGTCACCAGCGCCGCGGGAGGCGTGGGCACCGCGCTGCTCCAGCTCGGCCGTCTCCAGGAGCTGGAGATGTACGGCACCGCCTCCAGCGGCAAGCTGGAGCTGGTGCGCAGCCTGGGCGCCACTCCCATCGACTACACGCGCGAGGACTTCGCGAAGCGGGTGCGCGAGCTGGCACCGGGCGGCGTGGACGTGGCGCTGGATGCCATCGGCGGTGACAACTTCACCCGCGCCTACTCGACGTTGAAGCGCGGGGGCCACTTCGTGGGGTACGGCTTTACTTCGAAGATGAGCAGCCCGCTTTGGGGACGCATCGACACCTTCGCGCGCTTCGGGTGGATGATGATGAAGCCTGACGGCCGCAAGGCGGCCTTCCACGGCATCATGTTCATGAAGAAGGCACACCCGGACTGGTTCCGAGAGGACCTGACGGCGCTGCTGGAGCTGCACCGTCAGGGCAAGCTGGCACCCGTGGTGGCCGGTACGCTGCCGCTCACCGAGGCGTCGCGCGCGTTGGAGCTCCTGGACTCTGGCAAGGTGACGGGCAAGCTCGTGTTGGATTGCACGCGGTAGCCGCGCCCAGAGCCGTGGCTCCCCCGAGCACTCAGGAGGTCGACTTCTGAGGCGCGGGAAGCGAGGCGTGGAACTCCTGGGAGATGCGCTCCAGGTACTTCTTGAGCAGCTCCTCCACGCGCTCCTGCTTCGGCGAGCGCACCACGAACCCGATGTGGTGCTTCTTCTTCAGCCGGTCGACGATCTCCGGCTCGTTGAACGAGCTGGTGTCCGGGTGCTCGTCCCGCGCCAGCGAGATGATGACGCCTCCGAACTCCTCGCGCGCCCGGGGCGGCTTGTAGGCGAAGCCCTCGCCCTCGATCTCCAGCTTGGCCCACTCGCTCCACAGGTTGACGCCGGTGGCCGCCTCCACCATCTCCGAGATGTTCGCTCCGCCCACGCGGGCCGACGTCTCGATGAAGTAGGGCTTCCCGTCATCCCGGCCGATGATGAACTCGGTGTGCGAGGCGCCCCGGCGCAGGCCGAAGCCCATGAGCACCTTCTCGTTGGCCTCGAGCAGCAGCTTCGCTTCCTTCGAGTCGCGCGGCTGTGTGCGCGTCACGTAGATGCCGCCCTCGTGCGCCACCTCCAGCAGCGGCCGGCCGTAGCGGCCCACCTCCGCGAACGCGATCTTCCCGTCCTGCACCAGCGAGTCCACGTGGTACAGGTCCCCGGGGATCATCTGCTCCAGCACGTGGTGCGACTGCCGGTCGCCCAGCTCGTGGATGGTGGCCCAGGCCTCCTGCGCCGACTTCAGCTTCTTGATGCCCACCGCGGAGGCCTCACCCCGGGGCTTGATGAGCCAGGGGGCCGGCACCTCCTCGAGGAACTTCGACACATCCGGGTGGTGGAACACCGGGGTGAAGCGCGGCACGGTGATGCCCAGCTCCTTCGCCTTCACCCGCATGGCCAGCTTGTCCCGGAAGAACCGGGCGTTCGAGTCGCTCAGGCCCTGCATCCGGAAGTGCTCGCGCAGAGCCGCGCCCACCTCCACGTCGAAGTCGTCCAGCGCGACGATCCGGTCGATGCGCCGGTCGCGGAACAGCCACGCGGTGCCGTTGATGAGGGCCGTGCGGTCCTCGAAGGTGGGCACCGAGTGGAACTCGTGGATGTATTGCCTCGCCCAATCCTCGTCCTTGAACTTGTCCGAGGTGATGAGGATGACGTAGCAGCCCTCCTCGTGCAGACGCTGGAAGAAGCGGTTGCCCTTGAAGAAGCTGGCGAGGCACAGCACCGTGAGACGATTCGTGG
>DASVVJ010000680.1:0-5434 GCA_036389955.1 Myxococcaceae bacterium | reverse complement strand
CTGGAGCCACTGCTACCGCGGCAGTTGGGCGCGAGAGCGCCCGGCCCGGTCGAGCGCAGTTCCCGTAGGACTTCGTTGCTCCGGGGAACCCTTAGGCCACCACGATGTTGACGATTTTCCCCGGCACCACGATGACCTTCTTCACCGTCTTGCCTTCGATCTGCCGGACGACATTCGGAAGCGCGAGCGCCCGCTCGCGGATGGTGGCCTCGGGGGCGGTGCGCTCCAGCTCCATGTCGCCGCGCAGCTTGCCGTTGACCTGCACCGCATAGGTGATGACCGCGTCGATCGTCAGCGCCTCGTCATAGGCAGGCCAGGCCTGCTGCACGAGGAAGCCTCCGTCGCCCAGCTTCTCCCACGCCTCGTCTCCCAGGTGCGGCGCGAAGGGCCCCACCAGCTTCACCAGCGTGAGCAGATCCTCGCGGGTGGCTCCCTGGCCCGTGAGCGCGTTCACGTACTCCATCATCGCCGCGATGGCCGTGTTGAACTGCATCCGGTCCAGGTCGTTCGTCACGCGCTTGATCGTCTTGTGGCGCAGGCGCTGGTGCGGCTCGCCCTGCGGCTGCTTGCCGGCGTCGAACTCCTCGACGAGCCGCCAGACCCGCCGCAGGAACCGGCTGCAGCCCTCGATGGCGCGCGGATCCCACGGCTTCTGCAGCTCGAACTCGCCCATGAACATCTCGTACAGGCGCAGCACGTCCGCCCCGTACTCGGCGACGACGTCGTCCGGGTTGACGCCGTTCATCTTCGACTTCGCCATCTTCTCGACCTGCACCGACAGCTTCTCGCCGGTCGACTTCAAGAAGGCGTCATCGCCGCGCAGCTCCACCTGGGACAGCTCGTGGTAGCGCCCCATCGCGTCCTGGTACGTGTACGCCAGCACCGTGCCCTGGTGGCGCAGCTTCTTGAAGGGCTCCTTGGTGGAGACCCAGCCCAGGTCGTAGAGCACCTTGTGCCAGAAGCGCGAGTAGAGCAGGTGCAGCACCGCGTGCTCGGCGCCGCCCACGTACAGGTCCACGTTCATCCACTGCTTCTCCGCCTCGCGGGACCAGGGCTCCTGGGCGTTCGCCGGGTCCAGGTAGCGCAGGTAGTACCAGCACGAGCCGGCCCACTGAGGCATCGTGTTCGTCTCCCGCCGCCCCGCCCCACCGCACTTCGGGCAGCGCGTCTCCAGCCACGAGGCAATGGTGGCCAGCGGAGACTCGCCCGTGCCGGAGGGCTCATAGCGCTCCACTTCGGGCAGCAGCACCGGCAGCTCGCTCTCGGGCACGGGCACCGGGCCGCACTGGGCGCAGTGGACGATGGGGATGGGCTCGCCCCAGTAGCGCTGCCGCGAGAAGACCCAGTCGCGCAGCCGGTAGCTCACCGTCTTCTTCCCGAGCCCCTGGGCCTCGAGCTTCGCGGTGATCTTCCGCTTGGCCTCGGCGGTCGTCAGCCCATCGAGCTCGCCCGAGTTCACCGCCACGCCCTCCTCGGTGAAGGCCTTGCCGGGCTCGGCCTCTCCCGAGGTGGGGCGCACCACCTGCTGGATGGGCAGGCCGAACTTCACCGCGAAGGCGTAGTCGCGCTCATCGTGCGCGGGCACCGCCATGATCGCCCCCGTGCCATAGGTGGCGAGCACATAGTCCGCGATCCAGATGGGGATCCGCTCGCCGTTGACGGGGTTCAGGGCGTAGCCGCCGGTGAAGGCGCCCGTCTTCTCCTTGGCCAGCTCGGTGCGCTCCAGGTCGCTCTTGCGCCGGGCCGCGGCCTGGTAGTCCGCCACCGCCTGCCGCTGCTGGGGCGTGGTGAGCTGCTCGACGAGCGCGTGCTCGGGCGCGAGCACCATGTACGTCGCCCCGTAGAGCGTGTCGGGGCGCGTGGTGAACACCCGCAGCTCGGCGTTGGCGGCAGGGCCGTCGGCGACGCGGAAGAGCACCTCCGCGCCCTCCGAGCGCCCAATCCAATTGCGCTGCATGGCGAGCGTGGACTCGGGCCAGTCCACCTCGGCCAGGTCCTCGAGCAGCCGGTCCGCGTAGGCGGTGATGCGCAGCACCCACTGGCGCAGGTCCTTGCGCTCCACCTGCGTGCCGCAGCGCTCACACTTGCCGCCGGAGACCTCTTCGTTGGCCAGGCCCGTCTTGCACGAGGGACACCAGTTGATGGGCATCACGGCCTCGTAGGCCAGGCCCTTCTTGTAGAGCTGCAGGAAGATCCACTGCGTCCACTTGAAGTATTTGGGGTCGGTGGTGTTGACCTCCCGGTCCCAGTCGTAGGCGAACCCCACCGAGTCAATCTGCCGCCGGAAGTTGGAGACCGCCCGCTCGGTCGTGACGCGCGGATGGATGCCCGTCTTGATGGCGTAGTTCTCCGCCGGCAAGCCGAAGGCATCCCAGCCCATCGGGTGGAGCACGTTCCAGCCCTGCATCCGCTTCCACCGGGTCAGGATGTCCGTGGCGGTGTAGCCCTCGCAGTGGCCCACGTGGAGCCCCGCGCCCGAGGGGTAAGGGAACATGTCGAGGGCGTAGAACTTCGGCTTCTTCGGGTCGAAGGCCGTCTTGTGCAGCCGGGCCTCCTGCCAGCGCTTCTGCCACTTCGGTTCGACGGTGCGGTGCTCGTAAGCCATGGCCAGGCACTCTACCGGAAGCGTCCTCCGGGGGAACCGGGGACTCCTGCTCCAAAAACAAGTTCACCTCTGGTTCGCGCCATCGCTCTTCGGCGCGTGCTTGCTTTTGCTGCTTCGACCGCCGGACGAACGAGCGGCTGCCATTGCCGGGCAATGAGGGCGCGCTCTTCGTGCCGCCGGATGAGCGCATGGTGCGCCCCATCGGCATTCTCTACACCCGCCTACCGAAGTCCTGCTCCACAGCACGCTCTAGGCCGGGGCGGCGCTCACCCATCCGCGCCCAGCCCCAGTCCCGCCGAGCGGCTTGTCGCTGCTGCCGAGCCGGCGCAGCAGGAACAGAAACATGCGCGAGCGCCACCCACGAGGTAGGGTGGGAGCAGCCCTACCGGAGACATATGATGGCCCGCCTTCCCCCGAACTCCCCAGTACCTGAATACGGCTCACGCATCGGCCCCTGGATTGTGGGCAAGAGCCTTGGCCATGGCAGCTACGGCACCGTGTTCCGCGCAGCGCACCAGGACAGGCCCCAGGACGAGCGCTACGCCCTGAAGCTGGCCTCGAGGGCCGGTGACGAGCGCTTCGCACGTGAGGTCTGGCTGCTCTCGCGCATTCACCACCCCGCGGTGCCTCGCTTCGAAGCCTGCGGCGCCTGGCGGAGCCCCGCGGGAGAGACCTACCCCTATGTGGTGATGCAGCGGGTGGAAGGCCTGAGCCTGTATGCGTGGGCGCTGGAGCACGGGCTGACCTTGCGGCAGGCCATCAGCCACCTGGCACAGGCGGCGCGAGCGCTGCAGGCGGTGCACCAGCACGGGGTGCACGGCGATGTGAAGGGCGGCAACATCCGGGTGAGCGACGAGGGCCGCGCGGTGCTGCTGGACTTCGGCAGTGGCTGGTACCCGGGGGCCAGCCCGCTGACCGGTGGGCACATGCCTCCCGTCAACGACAAGTACCGAAGCCCCCAGATGCTGATGTTCGAGTTCGCCGTGAAGAAAGGGTGGAAGGGTCCCTACGAGGCCGATCCGGCGGACGATGTGTACGCCTTAGGGGTGACCGCCTACCGGCTGCTGGCGAACGGCTACCCACCGTGTGCCCCGGATCCCGGTGAAGGCGCCCTGCTGACGAAGCCTGCGCGGCTCAAGCCTCCCAGCGGATTGGAGCAGGTGTGCCCGGAGCTGGGCGAGCTCATTGTGCGGATGCTCGACCCGGATGATCCCAAGGCGCGAGGCAGCGCCCAGCAGGTGGCCGAGGAGCTGGAAGCCCTGCTCGAGTACACCCGCCCGGCCCTGGACGAAACCTGGGTCGCCAACGCTTCGCGCCAGCCCACCGAGGAGACCCCTCCACCATCTCCGGCAGAGCGCGTGCCGCCGCCTGTGCGTCGTCAGCCCCCTCCGCCACCGCCAGTGCCTCACGCGCAAGCGGAGAGCGAACTGGTGCCTCTCCTGGTTCTGGCTGGAGCGTGCCTGGTGCTGGGGCTGGTGCTCGTGCTGGTGCTGCCGCGAAACGGGAACCGTGTAGAAATGGCTTACACCGCGCCGGAGAGTCCATCGCAGGCCGCCGAGCAGCCTGATGCGGGGACCTCACTGGGGGAGGAGGGGCTGGCCTCGGTCACGCCTGCTGAGTCGCCTCCTGCCTCCAAGGAAAAGGCCTCTCGTGAGCTTCCCGAGAAGCCCTCTAAGGACCAGAAGCGCCCTCCCTGCACTCAACGGCTGGCGGTTGAGATCAACGGGGGATGCTGGCGTCTTGCTCCTACAGGGGCAGACAAAGCTCCATGCGATACAGACCTCTTCGAGCACGGCAACCGCTGCTATTTCCCGATTCTGCTCAGCGCCGCCGAGCGCGTGCCGACCTCCGACGAGCCAAAGTAGACGGAGGCCGCGGCTCATGACCGCAACCTCCCGTGGCGGAGCACCTCTTCGGGCTTCAGCGCATCCGCGGCATGCTGGTGAGCGCGAACCCGTGGTTGGCGGTCGGCGCACCGTTCAGCCATTCGAAGTAGAGGCCATACGCGGTGACCGTCTCGATCTGGCTGCCGTCCGGCAGGCGCCGCAGCTCGCGGCTGTCGAAGGTGCAGAGCTGGCCGCTGGGCCGATACGCGCAGGGACCGCTCGCGTAGCGGGCGACGTTCGTCAGCAGGTTGGTTTCGACCAGCGCTCCGCCGGCGTTGAAGATCCAGTAGCGGCCGTAGGCGGTGATTGACTCGAACAATCCGCCCCACTCCGGGGCGTCAATCAGGTTGCGTGTGTCGAAGCGGCAGGTGGCTGGCGAGCTGGCGTACGCGCACGGACCGGAGGCGAAGCGCGGCACGCTGGACAGCGCCATCGTTCCGCCCGGCCACAGGTTGCCGTTGAGGTCGAAGTTCCAGCCGCGGCCATAGGCCGTCACGGACTCCACATAACCGGCACCGGGGTAATCGAGGATCGTCACCGAGTCGATGACGCAGGGCTGGCCAGCCGGCGCGTACGCGCAGGGGCCGTTGGCATAGCGGGGAATGCCTCGCAGGTTCTTGGCAACGCCGAGCGGGTTGCCGTTGCCGTCGAACTGCCACAGGTGGCCGTACGCGAACACCGACTCGACGACGGCGCCACTGGCATTGACGTACTGGCCCATGCTGTCGATACGGCAGCTCGTCCAGGAGGCCGGGTTGGCGCTGCACGGACCGGTGCTGCGCGAGCGCGCGGTGTTCACCGCGCCGTACGCGTTCAACAGGCCCGGACCACAGTCAGTGCCGCAGCCCGGCAGCGCGGTGGCGGTGCCGCGCAGAATCGACTGCACCTGGTCGGGGCGCAGCCGCGGATTCACCGTCAGCATCAGCCCGGCGACGCCGGCCAC
>DASVVJ010000679.1:0-8559 GCA_036389955.1 Myxococcaceae bacterium | reverse complement strand
GCCCGATGCTGATGCCATGGGTGTACGCCGACTGCTCGCCGCCCCGGAACGCCAGCGTGCGCAGCTGCTGCCGCGCCGCCAGGCATGCCTCGAGCGCACGGGACAGGTGCCCCTGCCCCCGGAACACCGCCATCACCGCGTCTCCCTGGAACTTGTCCACCACGCCTCCACGGTGGGTCAGCTCGGGGACAATCACCTCGAAGTTCGCGTTCAGCCGCTGAATGGCCGCCTCGGGCTGCTCGCTGCGCGTCACCCGGGAGAAGTCCTTCACGTCGGCGAAGACCACCGTGGCCTCTACCCGCTCGCCCGCCACGCCCAGCGGCGTGCGCATCGCCGACAACACCCGGTCCACCACGCCGCCGTTCACGAACATGCGCAGCACGTCGTTCTCTTCGGTCGAGCGCAGCATGCGGCGCAGCTGCTGCACGTGCTTGATCGTCTTCTCCAGCGTGCTCTGCAGATCCGCGAAGCTGAACGGCTTGACCAGGAAGTCGAACGCCCCCCGGTTCATCGCCGTGCGGATGTTGCTCATGTCGCTGTAGGCCGAGACGATGATCACCTTCACCAGCGGGTTCACCTCGCCCACCCGCGACAGCAGCGTGAGCCCGTCCATCTTCGGCATGCGCAGGTCCGACACCACGACGTCCATGTCCGGGTCCTGGCGCAGCTTTTCCAGTGCCTCCTCGCCATTGCTGGCGAAGATGAGCTCGAAGGTCGCGTCCTGGATCTGCTTGCGGAAGCGCTGCTGCATGACCATCCGCATGTCCTGCTCGTCGTCCACCACCAGGATCTTCGCGGGCCGGGTGGGCCGCCCCGCCAGCACCAACGAGGAAAAGGCGGCCGCCAGCTCCTGGGCGCACGAGAAGCGATCCGCCGGCTCCACCGCCAGCGCACGGGCGAAGAAGGCATCCGCCTCCGCGCCCAGCTCCGGCACGATGCTGGTGGCCAACGTCAGAGGCGTGGTCGTGCTGCCCGCGCGCAGCGCGATCAGCGAGTCTCCGGTGAAGGGGTACTGGCCCGTGAGCAGCCGGAAGAGCACCACCCCCAGCGACCAGAGATCGCTGCGCAGGTCCAGGCTCGTCCCGTTGCGCATCTGCTCGGGGCTCATGTACCGGGGAGTTCCCGCCAGCGCCCGCTCCTGCTGCGGATTCTCCGGGGTGCCCTCGAGCAGGGCCAGGCCGAAGTCGAGGACCTTCACCACCTCTTCACCCGCGACACGGGCCAGGAAGAGGTTGGCCGGCTTGAGGTCCCGGTGGACGACCCCGGCCAGGTGCGCCGCCGTCAGCGCCCGTGCCACCTGGTTGAGCAGCGGCACCACCGCGGCCGGAGCGAGCCGTCCACGCCGTGTCAGCAGCGCCTCGAGGTCCTCGCCCTCGAGCAGCTCCATCACGATGAAGGGCACCGACTCATCAATGCCGTAGTCGTGGATCTGCACCACGTTCGGGTGGTGCAGCCGGGCCACGGCCTTGGCCTCCTGCGCGAACCGCTGCCGTGCCTCCGACGACGAGACGTGGCGGGAATCGACCAGCTTGAGCGCGACATGCCGCTGCAGTTGCGAGTCGAGCGCCACCCAGATGGCTCCCATTCCGCCGCCAGCGATCCGCCGCTGCAAGATGTACCTGCCACCGATCGATCGTTCAGACATGCCTCTACCCGCAGGGAGGCCGATCTGTCCCCGGCCATGAGGGTGAATAATTCCGCCTAGGTCGTTTTTATTCAGGCGATGCGATAACCTACCATGTTGGATGCGGAACACCGATGCCCTGGGAATTGCTCGGGATGTGTCAGCGTGATTACACATTCCGTTCTGATTATTGTTTTCTCGAACTGAGAGAAACTCAGTTCTGAGCGGTACCCTGGGCCTCTCCAGAGGAGACAGCTTCATGCGGAATCGCCCAGCGGCCCCTGGCGAGCCGACTCAGATCAAGGCCACCCCGCCTCCGCTGTCCCCGGAGCGGCTGCGGCTGGAAGAGCGCCTGGAGGCGAGCCGGCGGCTGATGGACGCGCTCACCCAGGTGCACGTGGATCTCGTCACCCGGGGCGATCATCGTGCCCTGTTCGATCAGTTGCTGACGCTCATGCTGCAGGAGACGCAGAGCGAGTATGGCTTCATCGGAGAGATCACCCGCTCACCGGCAGGGGCGCCGTACCTGCGCACCTACGCCATCACCAACATCGCGTGGACGGAAGAGCTGCGCGCGATGTACGCGCAGAACGCGCCGCGAGGCATTGAGTTCCGCAACCTGAAGACGCTGTTTGGCCAGGTCATCACCACGGGGCAGCCGGTGCTCAGCAACACGCCGGCCACGCATCCCAGCGCCATTGGCGTGCCGCCGGGACACCCGCCGCTGCGCGCCTTCCTCGGGGTGCCGTTCAAGCTGCACGGCGAGGTGGTGGGCATGGTCGGCATGGCCAACCGGCCCGGGGGCTACAAGGAAGAGGACATCGAGTTCCTGCAGCCGCTGCTCACCACCTGCGGCATCATCACCTATTCGTGGCGCACCGAGCAGAAGGACCAGGAGCGCACCCGCGAGCTTCAGCAGAAGAACGAGGCGCTGGGCCAGGCCGTCAAGCAGCTGCGCGACACCCAGCAGCAGCTGGTGGCCCAGGAGAAGCTGGCCTCGCTCGGAGCGCTCACGGCGGGCATCGCCCACGAGCTGAAAAACCCCCTCACCTTCATCAACAGCTTCGCCGAAACGTCCGAGGAGTTCGCCGACGAGCTGGCCGGTATCATGCACGACCACCAGTCCCAGCTGACGCCGGAGTTCGCGAGTTCGGCGGGCATGGTGTTGGCGCAGCTTCACCGGAACATGGCGAAGATCCGGGAGCACATCTACCGCGCCGCCCAGATCATCAATGGCATGTTGATGCACTCATGGGAGTCCTCCGGAGCGCGGGTGCCCGCCAGCCTCAACAGCCTGCTCGAGGAGGGGGTGCAGCTGGCCTACCGCGGGTTCTGCGCCAAGGTGCCGGGCTTCGAGTTGGACCTGCAGACGCGCTTCGATCCCGAGGTGGGCGAGGTGGACGTGATGGTGTTGGAGCTCAGCCGCGTCTTCATCAACCTGGTGGACAACGCGTGCTACGCGCTGCACCAGAAGCAGAAGGCGCTCGAGGAAGGGTTCTCTGCCCGGCTGGAGGTGAGCACCCGGAGCCTGGGAGAGCGGGTGGAGATCCGCATCCGGGACAATGGCACCGGCATTCCCAGCGCCCACCACAAAAATGTGTTCAGCCCCTTCTACACCACCAAGCCGGCGGGAGAGGGCGCGGGCCTGGGGCTGTCGCTGAGCAAGGACATCATCGTGGGGCGCCACCAGGGCGACATCCGCCTGGAGTCCGTGGAGGGAGAGTTCACCGAGCTGATCCTTGAGTTCCCCCGCCACGCGCCCGAGCGGTCGAAGCTCCTCAGCGAGGAATGAAGCGCTCAGGCGCGCGGGTGCGCCTTGTCGTAGACCTGCTGGAGCTGCTCCACCGTGACGTGGGTATAGCGCTGCGTGGTGGACAGGCTGGCATGGCCCAGCAGCTCCTGAATGCTGCGCACGTCCGCGCCTCCGCCCAGCAGGTGTGTGGCGAACGAGTGGCGAAGCGCGTGCGGACTCACTTTGCGCGTCAGCGCGCACTGCACCACGTACGTGTCCAGGTGCCGGGCGATGCTGCGCGGCGTGAGCCTGCCGCCCTTGTAGTTGAGGAACAGCGCGTCTGGAGCCTGCCCTGCCCTCGGCGTGGCCAGCAGCTCACCGCGCCGCAACAGGTACGCCTCGAGCGCCCGGATGGACTGCGCATTCACCGGGCACAGCCGCTCCTTGCTGCCCTTGCCCATCACCCGGACGATGCGCCCGCTCCGGTCCACGTCCAGCAGGTTCAGCCCGCACAGCTCGCTGATGCGCAGGCCACCGCCGTAGAGGATCTCCAGAATCGCCCGGTCCCGCAGCCCCAACACCGTCTTGAGCGAGGGCATCTCCAGGATGGCGAACACCTCGTCCACCGGCAGCACCTTGGGCAGGCTCTTGGGCAGCTTGGGGCTCTTCACCAGCTTGGCGGGGCTGGCCGACAGCAGCTTCTGGCGCACCAGGTACTTGTAGAAGGACTTGATGCTCGCCAACCGCCGTCCCCGGCTCGAGGGCGCATGGTCCACCGCCAGCGTGCCCAGGTAGCCGCGAATCGCCGCGTGCGAGCCCGCAAGCAGCGTCAGCTTCATCGTCCCGGTCAGGTAGCGCTCGAAGTCCACCAGGTCGATCAGGTAGTTGCGCACCGTGTGCGGTGACGCACCCTTCTCGTGCTCGAGGTGGGCCTTGAACTGCTGCAGCAGCGGTGACAGCTCCTCCATGGCCCCAGATCGTAGACGGACCGGGGCCCGCCGCAAGCTTCCGGAACGGACCGGTGGTTACAGCGTGGGGCGCAGCCGCTGCGTCTCGGGCAGCACCACGTACCACTTACCGTCGCGGTACTTCATCGTGTACGTGTCCGAGCAGTCGGACTTGTACTCCTGCTTGCCGCGCTCGCGGAACCACACCGTGCAGTTGAACTGCACCACCGCCTCATCGTCCTCGCGGATGATGCGCGAGTCGGCGATCTCCAGGTCCAGGTCACTCGTGAAGGAGTACGTGTCCGCGTAGAACGCGGTGATCTTCTCCATCGAGCCCAGCTTCGCCCGGCTATCGACGTCCAGCATCTCCGCCATGGCCTCGAAATCCTGGGCCTCGGCCGCGGAGAAGAAGGACTTGATCGTCCCCTCCGGACTGCCTTTGGGGCCATGGCAGGCGGTGAGGACCAGAACACTCAGAGCAGAGAGCACAACGGCGCGTGACATGGCCTGTTTCCTTAGCACTCCCGCCCACCACACGCCTAGATGGGACCGCACCGCCTTCAGGCGGCAATCAGCCGGCGGAACCGGGGCTCCACGTACCGCGGCCGCGCCCGCATCACCGGCGCCGAGCTGGCCTGCCCACCCGCCGCCGCCGGCGAGTTCAGCGTCACCGAACTGAACAGCTTCTCCGCCGTGGCCCGGCTCATCGTCATCTTCTCGGCGCGCTGCGTATACGTGAAGGTGTACGCCAGCCCCTCGCGAATCACGTAGAACTGGATCTGCGTCAGCTTCACCCCGCGGGCCACATGGTTGTACTCGCGCAGAAACCCGCTCACGTTGCCGTAGGTCGCCGGGCGCTCCGCCACCCGCTCGAACTGCTCGGTCACCTTGCTCAGCATCCCCCCCACCCGCGCCGCGTACTCCGCCACCGTCTCCCGCGGCTTGGCCGGCTCCGTCATCACCGCCAGGCTGCTGCGAAACCCCTGCTCCACCGGGCCCGTCGCCAGAATCTGCGTCCCGTCCGACCAGCCTTCGGGCAGCGTCATCCGAAGGTTGCCGTACTGCATCGTGCGCGGATTCATGGACGTTCACCTTTCCGTGGCGAGCTACATCCACATTATCGCACCATGTATTCCAATGTTGCCTGCCACCGCACTTTTGGAGACCTTGGGGGACGTTTGGAGACCTTTGGCTCCAAAGGTAGTTTGAAAGTCCCGTAATTACACAAACTTACAATATGCCGAAATTAATTACAGTGTAGCAGGAGCGATGTAAACCCCCGGGTTGCCGCTCTGCGTCACGAGGTAAACGACGTGCGAGTCCCCCGGGCCGGCGAAATGGGCGGGGATCTGCACCCGCTGGTCCAGCGTCTTCCGGGCCTTGCTCTTCAAGTCGTAGACGCCCACGTCGTAGGTGTCCGAGTCCATGCGGGCGTAGCTGATGAGGTAGCGCTGGCCGTCGCTGGAGAGCTTGTAGCTGAAGATGCCCTGAATCCACGTGGCGGGCTCGGCCTGGGCCTGCGCCTTGGGCAGCGGCAGCGCCTTGAAGTCACAGGCGCGGCCCTCGCGGATGCAGTTGGTGCGGAAGATGACCTCGGCGTTGCCAGGGGTGAAGCCGTAGCCGAACACACCCGGGTGGACCTTCTCGGACTTCTCGGCGCCCAGGGTGTAGAGCATCAGGTCCACCGAGTAGATGGGCTTGAGCACGCGCGAGAGGAACGCCACGTACCGCCCATCCGAGCCCCAGGTGAAGTTGGGCACGCGGTCTCCCACGCGCTTGGGCTCGCCGTCGGGCAGCTTCACCACGCCCATCAACCCCGCGCGGGCGGACGCGTCGTACTTCTCCAGGTAGCCCAGGGCCTGCGAGTCCGGTGAGAAGGAGAACTCCTCCACCCGCTCGCCCACCCTGCGCCCCGGGCTGCCGTCGGCGGGGCCTACGAAGAGGTCTCCCAGCGTCTCCGGCTTGTTGTTCTCCGTGCGGGCCAGCCACTTGCTGTCCGCCGAGAAGTCGAACGCCTTGGTGCCCACGGCCACCTTGCGGGGCTTCAAGTCCTTCAGGTCGGCGATGAACAGGTCGTACATGCCGCGCTCGGCCTCGCTGCGCTGCTGCCACGCCACGCGCTGGCCGTCCGCGGACACCTTGTAGTCGCCCACGTAGTCGCCCAGCTTGCGCGGGGCCTCGGGCTTGTCCACGGCCACCGCCGCCAGTCCGCCCGCGGCCACCAGGCGCCGCTTGAAGAGCAGCAACTGGCTGTCCGGGGAGAACTGCACGGTGGACACCTCGCCACCCACGTCCCGGAACGGGCCGCTCGGCAGCGCGCCCAGCTTCAGCACCCCGTTCTCCACGAAGGCCAGCAGCTTCCCGTCGGGGCTGGGCAACATGTACGAGACGGTGTCGCCCAGCTTCACCGGCTCGGCGGTGGGCTCGGCGAGCGCGTGCGCGTACAGCGCGCCGGCCTGGTTCGCCGGGTTGTAGCCCTGGAGGAACAGCAGGTAGCGCGAGTCCTTGCTGAACAGCTGCCCGCCCGGCACGTTGGTGACGCCGTCGCCCACCTTGCGCGGCTGGCCGCCCGCGACCGGGACGAAGTACAGCTCGCCCAGCAGCATCTGCGGCGGAATGCCGTCCAGCCGGGGCTTCTTCGCCTCGCGCAGGAAGGTGACGAACTGGCCATCCGGCGCCACCCGCAGGTCCGCCGCCTGGCCCGCGGCCAGCAGCGTGCCCATGCCGCCCACGCCGGCCTTCGCGCTCGCCGAGTTGCCGCCGCCACCGCCGCCACCACCGCCGGACTCCTCGCGCTTACACCCCACCAGGGAGAGCGCCGCGAGCGCTCCCATCACCACGAGTCGCCGAAGCTGCATCATGCGCTCCTCTGCTGCAGGGACTGCGGAACGGCCACCGCGGGCAGCCACGTGGCCAGGTCTTCCTGAGCCCGCGCCGAGTACCGCGCCCGCTTGTCGGCCTTCTTCACCCGCCCGGCCAGCGGCGGGAACAGGCCAAAGATGATGTTGGACGGCTGGTGCGGGTAATCCGGCGGATGCGCCTCGCCCGTCACGTGCCGGTACAGCGAGCCCAGGGCCGTGGTGGCCGGCGGGGGGACGAATTCTCCGCCCGTGAGCCGCGCGTACAGGGACAGCGCCACCAGGTAGCCACAGGCCGCGGACTCCACGTAACCCTCGACGCCGGTGATCTGCCCGGCGAAGAACACCCGGGGCTCGGCCTTGAGCGACAGATCCCTGTCCAAGAGCCGCGGCGAGTCGATGAACGTGTTGCGGTGGATCTGCCCCATGCGCAGGAACTCCGCGTTCTGCAGGCCGGGGATGCAGGTGGTGAAAATGCGCTTCTGCTCGCCCCAGGTGAGCCGCGTCTGGAAGCCCACCATGTTCCACGCCGTGCCCGCCCGGTCCTCCATGCGCAGCTGCACCACCGCGTGCGGGGACTGTCCCGTGCGCGGGTCCATCAGCCCCACCGGCTTCATCGGCCCGAAGGCCAGGGTCTCGTCTCCGCGCTCGGCCATCACTTCAATCGGCAGACAGCCTTCGAAGTACTTCGGTTCCTCGAAAGAGTGCGGAGTCAGCTTCTGGCCCGCCTTCACCTCGGCGATGAAGCGGTAGTACTCCTCCTTCGTCATCGGCAGGTTGAGGTAGTCGTCCCCGTCGCCCTTGCCGTAGCGGCTCTGGCGGAAGGCGATCTCCATGTCGATCGAGTCCCCCGAGAGAATGGGGGCAATCGAGTCGTAGAAGTAGAGCTTGGTGCCCACGTAGCGCTCCAGTTCCCGGGTGAGCGCGTCCGAGGTGAGCGGGCCCGTGGCGATCACCACCGGCCCCTCGGGTAGCGTCTCCACCTCGCCGTGCACCACCTCCACCAGCGGGTGCTCGCGCACCGCCTGCGTCACCGAGCCGGAGAACTTCTCCCGGTCCACCGCCAGCGCGTCTCCGGCGGGCACCCGGTGCGTGTCCGCGCTGCCCAGAATGAGCGAGCCCACCGCGCGCAATTCCGCGTGCAGCAGCCCGATGGCGCTCTCCGGATTGTCCGAGCGCAGCGAGTTGGAGCACACCAGCTCGGCGAACTGGTCCGACTTGTGCGCCGGTGAGCGCTTCACCGGCTTCATCTCCCGCAGCGTCACCGCCACGCCTCGCCGGGCAAGCTGCCAGGCACACTCGCTGCCTGCCAGCCCTCCACCAATCACCGTCACTCGGGGCTTCACGTCCGACATCACACACTCCCTGGCCCTGGGTGGGGCTCTTCCGAAAACTGTT
>DASVVJ010000678.1:0-25976 GCA_036389955.1 Myxococcaceae bacterium | reverse complement strand
GATGGTCTGGGTCGAGCACGCGGGCGCCATCGTCCCGCTGAAGATCGACAAGCAGACGCAGTTCGGTGACGCGAACATCAAGCGGGCCCAGGACTTCCAGGAGGGCGATCAGATCCGCGCCAGCTTCGAGGTCCGCCAGACGGACAACGTGGCCACCAACATCCAGAAGGCCGACAGCAACCTGGGCGGCAGCGGCTCGACCATGGGCAATGACACGGGCGGCAGCGGCCTGGACACGGGCACGGACATTGATCAGAACACCCTGCCTCCGTCGCCCATCGACAACGGCACGGGCGGCAGCGGCAGCGGCACCGGCACCGGCACGGGCACCGGCACCGACCTGAACCCGCCGGACGTCAGCGACGAGGGCACCAGCTCCGACCTCGGCTCCGACACGAGCAAGGGCACTGGCGACTACTGATTCGGCTGAGTGCCACTGGGCGTTTACCTGCTCAGGCAGAGAGACCCGCGGCCCCCTCAGGGACCGCGGGTTTTTCATGGGTACACGCAGGTGCCCGCCCCCTGGACACGTTGACGGGGTTGTCATGGGCCGGATATCAGGCGCGCAGGTTTGCGCGGTAGCTGACAGTCTGAAAGGACGCCTCCGAATCATGTCCCTGGCAAAAGAGCCCATCGTCTCCATCACCGAAGTCACCAAGGACTACTACCTGGGCAAGGTGGTGGTGCCCGCGCTGCGAGGGGTCACACTCCAGGTACACCCGGGAGAGTTCATCTCCATCGCCGGGCCCTCGGGGAGCGGGAAGACGACCCTGCTCAACCTGATCGGGTGCGTGGACACCGCCACGGGCGGCGTGGTGAAGGTGGCGGGCAAGGACACGAAGGAATTGTCCGAGCGCGCGCTCACCGATCTGCGGCTGCACACCATCGGGTTCATCTTCCAGAGCTTCAACCTGGTGTCGGTGCTCAACGTGTTCCAGAACGTGGAGTTCCCCCTGTTGCTGCAGAAGAAGTTCACCGCGCGGGAGCGGCACGCCCGGGTGATGGGGCTGCTGGAGCAGGTGGGCCTGGCCCAGCATTCCAAGCACCGCCCCAGTGAGCTGTCCGGCGGCCAGCGCCAGCGTGTGGCCGTGGCGCGCGCCCTGGTGACGCAGCCGCAAATCGTGCTGGCCGACGAGCCCACGGCCAACCTGGACTCCGTGACGGGCGAGCAGATCATCGATCTGATGAAGGACCTGAACCGCGAGCGCGGCACCACCTTCATCTTCTCCACCCACGACACCAAGGTGATGAGCCACGCCAACGCGGTGGTACGCATCAAGGACGGCAAGGTGCTCGACCGCGTCACCCCCGCCGAGGCGATGGGCGCCATGTCGCTGGCGGCCGGAGCGGAGGCGCACTGATGTCCACCCTCAAGCTGCTCCTGGAGGTTGCCATCCGCAACCTCTTCAAGAGCTGGGTCAACGTCATCATCGGCGGCATCATGCTGTTCGCCACCTTCCTGGTGGTGACGGGCGGGGCGCTGCTCGACAGCATCGACTCGTCCATGAGCCGATCGATCATCGGCTCCATCGCCGGCCACGCGCAGGTCTACTCGGACCGCTCCAAGGAGGAGCTGGCGCTGTTCGGCTCCATGACCGGTGAGGCGGACGTCGCCGCGATCGACAACTTCACCACCATCCGCACCACGCTGGAGAAGCACCCCAACGTGCAGACCGTGGTGCCCATGGGCACCAACGGCGCGATTATCACCGCGGGAAACACGGCCGACCAGGTGCTGGCGCGGCTGCGCGCTCTGTACCGCAAGCCCGCCGCCGAGCGGCAGACGCCCGAGGTGCGCGAGCAGATCGACGCCGTCAAGGCGCATGTGCGCCGGCTGTCCTCGCTGCTGATGACCGAGCTGCAGGAGCGCCGCACGAAGATGCGCGAGAGCACGGTGGATCCCGCCGAGCTGGAGGCGGCCACGCGCGCCAACTCGGAGGAGTTCTGGGCCCAGTTCGACCAGGACCCGCTCGCCTCACTCGAGTTCCTCGAGAACCGGCTCGCACCCCTGATGGTCGATGGTGACCTGCTCTTCATCCGCTACGTGGGCACGGACCTGGACAAGTTCCAGAAGAGCTTCGACCGCATGCAGATCGTCGACGGCACGGCGGTGCCCGAAGGCAAGCGCGGCATGCTGCTGTCCAAGTTCTTTTACGAGGAGTTCCTCAAGCTGAAGGTGGCGCGCCGGCTGGATCTCATCAAGGAGGCGCGCGAGACGAACCAGAAGCAGATCGCCATCGACCCGCTGCTCCAGCGCTACGTGAAGGAGAGCACCACCCAGACGCGAGAGATCTCCTACCAGTTGGATCCCAGCCGGACGCAGCTGGCCGTCACCCGGCTGCAGACCGTGCTGGGCAGCAAGGAGACCGACATCGACAAGCTGCTGAGCTCGTTCTTCTCTCTGACCGACGAGAACTTCGACGAGCGCTACAAGCAGTTCTACGAGCAGCTTGCGCCGCTGCTGGAGCTGTACCGCATCAAGATGGGCGGCACCCTGACCATCACGGCCTTCACGAAGACCGGCTACGTGCAGAACGTGAACGTGCCCATCTACGGCACCTACCAGTTCAGCGGCCTGGAGAAGTCGCCGCTTGCTGGCGCGGTGAACCTGCTGGACATGATCTCCTTCCGCGAGCTGTATGGCCACCTCACCGCCGAGAAGAGGGAGGAGATCGCCGAGCTCCAGAAGAAGAACAACGTGGCCGCGGTGGCCCGCGAGAACGCCGAGGCGGAGCTGTTCGGCGGGGACGCCAGCACGCTGGTGGCCGACGCCACCCCGGGCCTCATCAACGAGGCCGAGGAGATAGGCCCCGTTGCCACCTCCCTGCGCACCGAGGATCTGCTCAAGCGCGTCTATTCGAAGAAGGACATCGAGGAGGGCATGGTCCTGAGCGCCGCCCTCATCCTCAAGGATCCCACCCAGCTGGATCAGACGCTGGCGGAGCTGCAGTCCTCCCCGGAGCTGAAGGAGCAGAAGCTGCGCGTGGTGAGCTGGCAGAAGGCCGCGGGCCTGATCGGCCAGTTCGTGCTGCTGATGAAGGTGGTCCTGTGGATCATCATCGTCATCATGTTCGCGGTGGTGCTGGCCATCATCAACAACGCGGTGATGATGGCCACCCTGCAGCGCGTGCGCGAGGTGGGCACCATGCGGGCCATCGGCGCGCAGCGCTCGTTCATCCTCTCCATGGTCCTGGTGGAGACGGTGGTGCTGGGCCTGGTGTTTGGCGGCCTCGGCGCGCTGGCCGGCAGCGGGCTCATCACCTACCTGGGCAGCACGGGCATCCCCGCGAGCAGCGAGGAGCTGTATTTCTTCTTCAGTGGGCCGCGCCTGCTGCCCACCCTGAGCATCGACAACCTGCTCGTCGCCTTCGTCCTGGTGGTGGGCGTGTCCGTGTTCTCCACCTTCTACCCGGCGTTCCTCGCCACCCGCGTGTCGCCCGTCACGGCGATGCAGACCGACGAGTAAGCCCCCATGTCCCAGATCATCCTGATTGCTTTCCGCAACCTGCTGGCTCACCGGCGGCGCACCCTGCTGCTGGGCGGCGCCATCGCGGGCGTCACCGGCGTGCTCGTGCTGTTCATCAGCCTGACCAACGGGCTCAAGTTCACCATGGCCGAGACGGCCACCACGCTGATGAGCGGCCACGTGAACGTGGGCGGCTTCTTCAAGGTCACCTCGGGCCAGTCCGCGCCGGTGGTCACCGAGTACCCGAAGATCATCGAGCTGCTGAAAAAGGAGGTGCCCGAGCTGGACTACGTCACTCAGCGCGGGCGTGGCTGGGCGAAGATCGTCTCCGATACGGGCTCGCAGCAGGTCGGCCTGGGCGGCATCGACGTGGAGACCGAGCCGGGCTTCCGCAAGGTCATCCGGGTACAGCAGGGCAAGCTGGACGACCTGAGTGAGCCGAACACCGTCCTCATCTTCGAGGAGCACGCCAAGAAGCTGGACGTGCGCGTTGGCGACACGCTGACGGTGTCTGCGCCCACCATGCGTGGCACCAACAACACGCAGGACGTGCGCGTGGTCGCCATCGCCGCCAACATGGGCATGATGAGCGCCTGGAACATCTACGTGTCCAGCCGCACGCTGCGCGACCTCTACCAGTTGAGGGACGACTCCACGGGCGCCGTCCAGATGTACCTCAAGAACGAGGAGGCCGTTCCCGAGGTGCAGCAGCGGGTGCGAGAGAAGCTGGCGCAGGCGGGCTACATCCTGATGGACAATGATCCGCGTGCCTTCTGGATGAAGTTCGAGGTCGTCAACCGCGAGGGCTGGACCGGGCAGAAGCTGGACATCACCAGTTGGAAGGACGAGATCTCCTTCGTGCAGTGGGTGGTCGGGGCCCTGAGCTTCATCACCGGCCTGCTCACCTTCGTGCTGCTGGTGATCATCGCCGTGGGCATCATGAATACGCTGTGGATCGCCATCCGCGAGCGCACCCGCGAAATCGGCACCCTGCGGGCCATTGGCATGCAGCGTCAGCGCGTGCTGGTGATGTTCATGACGGAGGCGCTGATGCTCAGTTTCACGGCGACCGTGCTGGGCGCCCTGGCGGCCTCGGGCATCTGCCTGCTCATCAACTCGCAGAAGGTCCGCTCGCCCGAGGTCGTCCAGCTGCTGCTCCTGTCGGAGAACTGGTTCCTGAAGGTGGAGCCGGGCTCGGTGGTGTTTGCCATCATCCTCATCACCGTGTGCTCTATGCTCGTCAGCCTCATTCCCTCGTTTCTCGCCGCGCGGATGAAGCCCGTGACGGCCATGCACCACATCGGGTGAGCTCTATGACGCATCGCAATCTGCTGTCCGCCGCGCTCGTCGCGGTGCTGCTGGCTGCCCCTTCCGCGTTCGCGATGACCGCGGAGGAGATAAAGACCCTTCTGCAGACCATTGACGACCGTCAGCGCAACGGCGGCGACTACAAGTCCCTGGTCTATCTGGAGCAGAAGGAGAAGGACAAAGCGGACTCCGTGCGCGAGGCGCTCGTCTACCGGCGCGACGCGGACGACAAGCTGATGATCCTCTTCACCAAGCCCAAGGGCGAGGCGGGCAAGGGCTACCTGCGCGCGGACAAGAACCTGTGGAGCTACGATCCCGGCGTGGGCAAGTGGGAGCGGCGCACCGAGCGCGAGCGCATCGCCGGAACCGACAGCCGCCGCGCCGACTGGGATGAGTCGCGCCTGGCCGAGGAGTACGACGCGACGTTCGAGGGCGAGGACTCGCTGGGCAAGTACAAGGCGAACAAGCTGGTGCTCAAGGTCAAGGCCGGCATCGACGTGGCCTACCCGATCATCCACCTGTGGGTGGACAAGGAGTCGAGCAACGTGCTCAAGCGCCAGGAGTTCGCGCTGTCCGGCCGGCTCATGCGCACGCTGTACTACCCCACGTGGCTCAAGGCGTTCAGCGAGTCGAAGGGCGCTGACGTGTGGTACCCGCAGCAGATCCGCATCTACGACGAGGTGGAGAAAGCCAACTCCACCGTCATGGTCCTCAAGACGGTGGACTTCCGTCCGCTGGAGGCCAACCTCTTCACCAAGGCCTGGGTCGAGAGCAAGAGCCGATGACCTCCCGCACGCTCACCACCGCCGTGGCCTTGGCCACAGCCCTGGCGTGTCTCCCCGCCGCCGCGCAGTCTCGGCCCGATGAGGATGCACTTTTTGGTGGCGGGCAGCAGGAGCAACCTCCCTCTCCGGCCAACCCGCCGGAGAACAAGCCGGAGAGCACCCCACCCTCCTCCCGCCCGAGCGAGGACAGTCTCTTCGGCGGTCCCTCCTCCGAGGGTGAGCAGCCCTCGGGGGCCACTCCCACCGAGCCTACCTCGGTCAACCCCAGCGCCCCGCCGGCGCAGGCTCCGGCGGTGGAGCAGTCCGGCCGCGAGGAGACCCGCGATGAGCAGGCGCTCAGCGGCACCACCACCCGCGAGGCGTTCGGCACCGAGGAGCACGCCGACGATCCGCTGAAGATCGGCGGCCAGTTCTACCTGCGCACCGTGGTGCAGGCGAACGAGGGCGTCTCCTTCGGCAACACGTCCTTCTCCGCGCCCACGCTGGTGGATGGCTACTTCGATGCGCGCCCCACCGACCGGCTGCGCGGCATGGTGGTGGGCCGCTTGAGCTTCGATCCCACCCTGCCCACCCAAAGCACCGGGTCCGGCTCGGGGCAGCCCGGTACCGGGACGCGCTCCAACCCCAGCGTGCTGCTGGATCAGGCCTGGCTGCGCTTCGACATCGCCCGCACGCTGTTCATCAGCGTGGGCAGGCAGCATGTGAGGTGGGGCACCTCGCGCTTCTGGAACCCCACGGACTTTCTGTCTCCGCAGTTCCGGGATCCGCTCACCATCTTCGACGTGCGCACCGGCGCCTCCATGGTGAAGCTGCAGCTTCCCTGGGAGGAGAAGGGGTGGAACCTCTACGCCTTTGGCCTGCTGGACAACGCGGGGCCCGCGTCGACGCTGGGCCGCATTGGCGGTGCCCTGCGCGCCGAGGTGGTGGTGGGTGAGGCGGAGATGGGCGCCAGCGCCGTGCTCCAGCGCGGCCGCAAGCCCCGCTTCGGGTTCGACCTCTCCTCGTCGCTCGGGCCGCTCGACGTCTACGCCGAGGCCGCGCTGCGGAAGGGCTGGGACACGCCGCTGTACCGCCTGCCCCAGGGCATCTCGTTCGAGGAGTTCATCGCTCGGCTCGAGGGCATCCCGATCAACTCCCTGGCGGACCTCAGGAACCTGCCCGTGGACAGCTACTCCCCGGAGGGGTTCACCCCCCAGGTCTCCGGCGGCTTCACCTACACGTTCGCCTACAACGAGAATGACACCGCCACGATCGGCTTCGAGTACTTCTATAACTCCGTCGGCTACAACAACCCGATCGCCTACCCGTACCTCATCGCGCAGGGCGCCTTTCAGCCTTTCTACGTGGGCAGGCACTACGGCGCCTTCTACGCGCTGCTGACCGCGCCGGGTTCCTGGGACAGGACGTCCATCATCCTGTCCAACCTGGGCAATCTGTCGGACCGGTCCTTCACCTCACGGCTCGACGTGCTCCACCGCGCGCTCTCGTACCTGAGCATCGAGCTGTACGTGGCCGCCAGCTACGGCACCAAGGGGGGCGAGTTCCGCTTCGCCCTCGACTATCCGCCGTTCGTGGTCAACGACAAGGCGTTGGTTCCCGCTCCCACGGTGCAGATGGGGGCCGGGTTGCGCATCAACCTCTGAGGCCCGTGCTAGGAAGGGCTATGGACCGCCCTGCCGATGTCATCGTCCTGGGCGCCGGCGCCGCGGGGCTTGCCGCCGCGGACCGGCTGGCCCGCGCGGGCCTGCGTGTCACTGTCCTGGAAGCCCGGGACCGGGTGGGAGGACGGGTGCACACCGTGTCCGATCCGCTCACGGGCACGCCGCTGGAGCTGGGCGCCGAGTTCCTTCACGGCAAGCCTCCCCTGCTGCGCAAGCTCACCCGCCGCGCGAAGCTCACCGTGCGCCCGTGCAATGACCGGCACGTGTTCTCCTGGCGCGGGCAGCTGAGGGAGTGGGACGAGGACTTCGAGGTCACCGAGGCGCTTGCCGGCGCCCAGCCTCCGGACCAGCCCGTGGGCGAGCTGCTGCGGGAGCGTGCGCGTGCCGAGCGGTGGCCTGCCGCCAAGACCGCCCTCGGCCGTGCCTACGTGGAGGGCTTTTACGCGGCCCCCGCAGACACCGCGAGCGCTCTGGCCATCGCCCGCATGGAGCAGGCCGCGGCGGAGCTGGGCGGCATCACGCCCTCCCGTGTCATGCAGGGATACTTCAGCGTGCTGCGGCCGCTGGCCGAGGGCCTGCTGCGGCGTCCGGAAACGCTCTTCCTCAATGCCGTAGCCGAGGAGATCCGCTGGTCCCGAGGCCAGGTGCGCGTGCGGGCTCGAACGCGGGATGGCACCCCGCTGGGCCTGTTCCGTGCGCCGTGTGTCCTCATCACGCTGCCCGTGGGGGTGCTTCGCGCGCGTGCGCCTCAACCGGGCGCCGTGAGGTTCTTGCCCCACCTGCCCGAGAAGGAGCGCGCCTGGAGCCGCCTGGAGATGGGGCCCTTGATGAAGGTGCTCCTGCGCTTCCGCTCCGAGTTCTGGCGGGCCCGGCCGCAAACACGCCCGTTCGGCTTCTTCCACGCTCCCGCGCGCCCAGTGCCCACCTGGTGGACCCTGGAGCCGCACCGCTCCCGGCACCTCGTGGGCTGGGCTGGCGGCCCCGGCGCCCTGGCCCTCTCGCGCCTTTCGGAGCAGGAGGTCCTCTCGGAGGCGCTGGGAACGCTCTCCCGCATCTTTGGCCTGAAACGCTCCGCGCTCCAGGCAGAGGTCGAGAGCTGGCGCGTGGTCAACTGGCAGCAGGAGCCCTTCACCCGGGGCGGCTATTGCGTCATCCCCTCCGAAGCCATGGACGCGATGGAAGCGCTCGCGGCTCCCGTGCAGGGCACCCTCTTCTTCGCGGGCGAGGCCACCCACACCGGCGGCGAAGAGGGCACGGTGCACGGCGCCATGGAGACGGGCCTGCGGGCCGCGCGCGAGGTCCTGTCCGCCAGACGCCGCTAGAACCTGTCCTACTGTCGGACAGGTTGGGCGTTAGCCGCGCCGCTCTGCCTCCTGCTTCAACGCCACGTTACGGGTCTCCAGCAGCCGGCGCATGTGGCGTGCCAGGAAGAGGCGGTCCGCCATCCACCCCAGCGGGCCGAGCGGCGATGAACGTCTCCAGGCGAAAGCGGGCCATGCGTCACCCTCTGGTGTCTCAGTGCCGCATCAGAATTCGCACTCCACCCATGAGCCAGTGGTGTGAGCCCGGATCATTGACGTCCGAGTACTTGCCCAGCGTGAACATCGCGAAGGGCCCGAACCACACCGGCCCGCTGACGTGGTAGTCGGCGCCGCCCTGCAGGTGGAAGTCCAGGCCGTTGAGCGCGGACTCCCCCGGCTTGAAGATCTCGTACCCGATTCCTCCTCCCACCCAGGGGCTCCACCGGCCCGTGTCGGACACCGGCAGGTGGAGGCTCGCGCTCGCGCCGAAGCGCAGGTTCGTCGCGCTGCAGGACGCGGTCTCAGGGCAGTCCTGGGCGAGCAGCAACCTGCCGTATTCGAAGTAAGCGCCCACGTAGAAGCTCGAGCCGAGGAAGAGCCCGCCATCGAGGTGCACCGGAATCATCCCGCTGGCGATGTCGCTCATCGCGAGCGACGTCTCCCCGTCCCCGTTGTGAACATTGCCCAGGGGCAGCGCCGCCCCGAAGCGCGCGCTGAACGAGAAGCCCGACTTCTGGACGGGACGGTCATCGGAGCCCTGTGCCAGCGAGGGGGAGGCCACCAGCAGCAGCGGGAGCGACAAGAGCGTCGAGAGCACACGTGGGTTCATGAGCGCAGACCTCGGTTCCAGGGGACGTCCTCTCGAAGAGAGAGGGAGCAGCCAGGCGGCTGATGGCGGTGCTGTCACCGCGTCCGCCAGTGAACAGCTTACCGGACGATGACGGCATGGCTCACACTCTCTCTTGGCTTGTTGCTCGGGCAGACGCCTCCGGGCACGACTTCTCTTCCCCCTGACGCGGACACCCAGGATCCCGCCGCCTTGGAGCTGCGCGACGCCTGGGAACGGGCCCTCAACGAGGCAGAGGCTACTGACGAAGGCCAGGGCCAGGCGGATGACACCGTGCAGATGCCGGTGCTCGACGTCGGCTCGCCGGACTCCTCCGTCACCGTGCCCGTGGCGCGGGGCCTTCCCGCCAATGGCACGGCGGCGCAGGAGGCCCCGGGCATCGGCGGCGCGGGCTCAGACACGGCCACCCAGGAGGGCACGGCACCGCAAGGCGAGGAAGCCCCTCCTCCCGCCACGACCATGCGCCAGGAGCTCGACCGGCTGCGCACCCAGGTCGAGTCGCTCCAGAGCCAGCTCGAGACCCAGCAGCAGGAGGCCACCGCCCGCACCGGACTCGTCGAGCAGCAGATCGTCGGGATGCAGGAGCGGGCCCAGCAGCAGGAGCAGCTGCGCACCCAGCGCCTGGACCTGCTGGAGAGCGCGGGCCTCTGGGTGCTCGCGGCCGATCAGGCGCTCGCGGTGGGCGAGCTGGACATCGGCGATGCCCTGGATGAGGCGGACTCGGCGCTCGCGGACGCGCTCGAGAACGCGACCACGACGGGGAACGGGCAGACCGTGCTGCTGCTCGAGAACGTCCGCACGCGCCTGGCCTTCGCTCTGGAGGCCGCGGGCCGCCGCTCCGTCTACGAGGCCCGCTGGGCGCTCTATGACGCCAACTTCGAGCTGCGCGAGGCCCGCCGCCAGGCGCTGGACCGCACGGACCCCTCCGTGCTCACACCGTGAAGAACGGCGTCGTCCGCGCCGGTGGGCTCTGCGGCCGGGCGATGAGGTAGCCCTGCACGTAGTCCACCCCGTGCGTGCGCACCCAGCGCAGCTCCTCCGGCGTCTCGATGCCCTCGGCCACCGTGAGGATGCTCAACTTCTGGGCGATCTCCAGCAGCTTCTGGGTGATCGACGCCTTGTACGCGTCCTCGTGGATGTTGCGGATCAGCTCCATGTCCAGCTTCATGATGTCCGGCCGGAGCTGGTGAATGAGGTTCAGCGACGAGTGCCCCGCGCCCAGGTCATCCAGCGCCACCCGGAAGCCCGCCTGCCGGTAGAAGTCGATGATGGACCGCAGGTGCCGCGTGTCCTCCGCGTGGTCTGTCTCGATCACCTCGAAGACGACGTCTCGCGGCGGAATCCCCGCCTCGCGGATCGCCGCCACCGTGGAGCGCAGGCAGTACGCCGGATCATAAATAGCCGTGGGCGTGAAGTTGATGAACAGCGCCCCCTCCAACTGGTGCCGCCGCGCCTCGCGGATCGCCGTGGTGCGTGCCGCCAGGTCCAGCTGGAACAGCAGGTCCGCCCCACGCGCCGTCTCCATCATCTTCCCTGGAGACACCAGCGAGCCGTCCACCGCCCGGCCCCGCATCAGCGACTCGTAAGCGAAGATCTTCCGCGTGTCCCGGGCGTGGACGATGGGCTGGAAGTGCGCGGTGAGCCGCTGCTCGGCCAGCATATCCACCAGCCACCCCGCCTCGCTCAGCGTGAGGAACTGCTCCAGCGCCCCTGCCAGCGGAAAGTCCGCCAGCTCCGGCTCTCCCCCGCCCTGCTTGAAGAGCGCCCGCGTGCCCCGGATCTCCTCCCCCGTCAGCCCGTCACGCAAGCGCGCCGCCAGCGGGCCCAGGGCCCCCTCCTCCAACCGCACCACCACACACCGGGCCTCGGGCCGCAGCTGCTGCTCCAGCTTCAGCTCCCGGACGAGCGCCATCACCTTGCCCAGGCTGTGGCTCAGCGGCAGCCAGAGAAACAGCCGTCCCTCGCCCTCCACCTTCGCCGGCAGCGACTGGCAGCGGCCGCACTGCCCCAGGGTGGCCTCACTCGTCATGGAAGTTTCGGGGGTAGCTGAGGTGGTCATAATTGCTCTCGCAGAATGAGGAGCCCGCGCGAGGTCTCCGCCACGTAGATGTAACCGTCTCCCGGAACCGCCACATCGGTGACGCCTTCGTAGAACGAGGCCCCACGCCCGGGGTCCGACTCACGCCACGTGTTGAAATAGCCTGCTGGCTGTACGGAGTTGGGGTTGGACACGTCGAGGATGCGCAGCCCGTCCTGGTAGTGCCCCAGGTACAGCCTGGTACCCACCAGTTCCATCGCACCCAAGGAGACTTCCGGGCGCAGCTTGAACTCGCCCATCTGGGTGACGACGTTGGGCGAGCTCACGTCCAGCACGCGCAGGTGCGTGTCCCAGCCGTCGCTGGCCTCGAAGGCCACCGTGGTGCCGCCGAACGTGCCCACCACCGCCTTGCGCGTGTACACCCCCGAGTACGTGTAGTTGCCCAACAGGACCGGCGCCTTGGGGTCGGCCACGTTGGAGATCGTCAACCCGTACGTCCCGTGGCTCACGTACATCCGCTGGTTGTACACCCTCACCTCCCACGGCAGGTTCCCCAGCGTGGGGTTGGACTTCTCCACGTAGTAGCGCTTGGCCACCACCGGCTCGCGCGGGTTGGTGGCGTCCATGATGAGGATCTCCGCGTTGGGCGAGGGCGAGGCCGCGTAGAGCCAGTTCCCATCCATCGCCAGCCCCGTCACGTTCACCTCGCCCGGAACCACCTTGGGCGCGTTGGGCGACTTCGGATCCGACAGCTCGTAGACCACCACGCCGCGCGTGGAGCTGGCGATGTACAGCGTCTGCTGCCGCACCAGAACCTGGTTCCAGGACTCCCCCTGAATCGGCTTGCGCTCGGCCACCTTGATGGGCTGCCGCGGATTGGAGACGTCGTAGATGTAGAGCCCCTCCGACTGCGCCGCGACGTAGACGTGGCCCGAGTCCACGAAGACATCCCGCGCGGTGCCCCGCGTCAGGGCGGTTTCCGACACGAACTCGACGCGCGAGCTCTCGCTCTCACCCGGCCGGCGGGCGACGCGGATCGCCTCGAAGTTGCCCTCCAGGTCCGTCTTCCCGTCGGTGCAACGGCGGAACACGCCCTGGACCTGCGTGGGGCTGGCCGCGCTGCACCCCGCGAACAGGTAGTCCACCGGCCGCCCATCCGTCGTCTCCAGCCGGCTGGTCAGCAGGAAGCGCTCGGACTCGATCTGCTTGTCGATGATCGGCAGCCCGGCCAGCGACGGCTCCCCGGAGAACCGCAAGGAGGCGGGGGACTGCTCCCCGTCCGGGAAGACGAGGTTCATGTTCCAGACGCCATCAGCCTGGAGCGCCCCCAGACCGGACTTGTCGCACGCTGAGAGATCCAGATCCTCGTAATCACACTCCCGGGCGGCCGGTTCGTCTCCACCACACCCCACCAGCAACAACAGAACACCCGTGGACATTGCAAGAAGGCGATTCATGGCCTCTCCATACCGGGGGCCACGGCTGGACGAAAGTCCTACGGGTTTGCTGGCGAAAGGCGACCCGGACGTACACAGATGAGCAAAACTCCACGTTCCGCTTGTGCCGCCCCCTCCCGAGAGCGAGCCTTCGTCACTACGTACGCTCCGTCGCTTGCCCCCGAGGCCCCCTGAGGTCGTTTGTGAACCGTCGCCCCGCCGTTGCCGCCGCGCTCCTGGTGCTGCTGCTGCCAGGACTCGCCCTGGCGCAGGTCTTCGTCGTGCCCCGCCGCGCCGACCGAGGCGCCGTCAATACGTTCGAGTTCGAGTGGCGCCACATCGATATCCTCGTGGGCCCCGAAGCCGAGGGAGAGGCGGAGAGGCCCGAACGGACCGCCTCGCTGGCTCCGGGGGTGCCCGGAGGCCCCGTGCCCGCGGCGCCCACCGCGCGCCCGGACGTGAGCGCCCCCAACCTGATGCCCTCCGAGCCACCCCAAGAGACGGAGACGATGACCAGCACCCCGTCGGCCACCACAGGGGGGATTGCGGCCGGAGCCGCGGATGGCGGTGTGCCGGACCTCGACGGCGGCACGCTGGGCTCCTCGGTGGTGCCACCGGCGGCGCTTGCCACGATGGGCGCCGACGCAGGCACGGCCGACGCGGGGCCAGGGTACGCCACCAACCTGGGCGCGAAGTCCGGCGGCGTGCGCTTCTACTTCTACGAGCGTGAGCGCGTGGTGGCCGAGCGCGCCACCCCGATGATCGAGCACGCGTACCGCTACCTGGTGGACCAGTTCAAATACGTGCCCACCCAGACGTTCCCCTACATCCTCTACAACACCTACCAGGAGTTCCTGCAGACCAACGTCTTCCTGGTGCAGGAGGGCACGCTGGGCGTCACCAGCACGGGGGAGGATCTGAAGCTGTCGCTGCCGTACCTGGGGGATCACCGGCTGTTCGAGGAGATCAGCACCCACGAGCTGGCGCACCAGTTCACCATTCAGAAGGTGCGCACCGTGGCGGAGGTGAAGAAGGCGTCGGCCGATCCGCTGCAAGCCATTCCGCTGTGGTTCATCGAAGGCCTGGCCGAGTTCTACGCCAAGCGCGGGCTGGACCCGGAGGCGGAGATGCTGGTGCGGGATCTGATGGTGAACCCGGACCTGATGCGCGGCTACGCGTACCTGGACTTCTTCTCACCCGGGCCCTACGGCTACCTGTGGATCTACAAGATGGGCCAGGCGCGCGTGGCCTTCCTGGAGGAGACGTACGGGGCGGGCTTCACCCAGCGGGTGCTCGAGGAATCGCCCCGGCTGGTGGGCGGCGGCAAGGACTCGCCGTCGGTGAAATTCGAGGAGCTGCTCGAGCGGCTCACCAAGGACAACCCGAAGCAAATCTCCGCCAAGTTCGAGAACTGGATCAAACGGCGCGCCTTCAAGGACTACCTGAGCGCCGAGCAGTCCGCGCCCGCCGTGGAGATGGTGGAGGAGCGCACCGGCATCGTCACCGCGATGAACAGCTCGCCGGACGGGCGGGTGATCGCCTACCGCAGCATCATGCCGGACACGGGCGAGAGCCGGCTGTACCTGGTGGATCCCAAGGCGCCCGACAGCGAGCTGAAGGTCGTCAATGACGGGGCGCCCGGCACCGAGTCGCTACACCCCATCTTCGGACGCAACTTCGCGCTGTCCAAGGACCGGCTGGCGTTCGTGGCCGAGTCCAACTCCCGGGACATCATCTACGTGCAGGGCTACACACGCACCGCCGAGGAGCGCACCAACGAGGCGCTGGTGCGCCGTGGGCCCGTGCGCAGCACCGGCGTCGAGCGCAAGATGGTGTCGGTCGTGGACCTGGACCTGGGCGATCGCAAGGCGTACCGGGTGGGCCAGCACGGACTGCTGGGCGTACCCTCGGTGGCCTTCTCGCCGGATGGCCAGTGGCTGGCCTTCATCGGCATCAACGAGGCGGGTATCCGCGACGTGTACGTGCTGGCGCTCGCCGATGGTGAGGACGCCAAGCCTCGCCAGCTCACCGACGACATCTACACCGAGCGGGCGGTCACCTGGGGCCCCAGCGGCATCATCTACACCTCGGATGCCACGTCCCACCGCCAGTTCAACCTGTTCCGCATCAAGCCGGACTCGCCCGGCGCTCCCGAGCGGCTCACCGCCCATGCGGAGGACCATGCCGACCCGGTGGCGCTGGACGATGGGCGCATCCTCTTCGTGGCCTACCAGCAGAGCAGCTCGGATCTGCACGAGCTGCGGCCGGACGGCTCCATCGTGCGGCGCACGGACGTGGTGACGGGCGTCTTCGAGCCGGGCCCGGGCCCCGAGGGCAGCGTGTGGCTGCTGTACCACCAGTCCGGTGAGCGGCGGCCCTCGGTGCTGCGCCCCTCGAAGATGCTGAGTCTGCCCCTGGCGGCAGCGGCCCAGCCGCCCGCGCCTCCCGCGCCCATGGCGGTGCGCCCGCTGGACGAGGCCGAGCACTACCAGCCCTTCGCCGGAAAGAACATCGAGGTGGGCCCCATCTTCGGTTTCGCCGGTGCAGGTGCTGGCGGCTTCTTCGGCCAGGTGTTCGCCACGGCCAGTGACCGCATGAAGGACCACGCGCTGGTGTTCAACCTGGCGGTGTACGGCTCGTTCGAGCTGTCCGACGGAATCCTTCTCTACATCAACCAGGAGTCCCGCACCACGTGGGGCACGGGCCTCTTCCAGTCGCTGCGCTTCCGGCTGGATGACACGTTCCGCGACGAGAACGTCGCCTTCTTCTCGGGCGAGCGCTACTTCGGCGCGGTGGGCAGCGTGCGCTACCCGTTCAACAGCTTCCTCTACGCGCAGGGAGACCTGACGCTGGGCGGCACCACGTACTTCCTCACCGCGGACACGGCCTTCCGGCTCAACAACCCCGCGTTCAACAACGCGGGACGGGACCTGTACACGCCCTGGCTACAGGCCAACGAAGCCATGCGCGTCCAGTCCGAGCTGACCGCGCAGGTGGGCTACAACACCATCCGCTACCACTATGCCACCGGCCCGCTGTCGGGCACCTCGGTGCTGACCGAGGCCTCGCTGGGCGTGCAGCCCTTCAACGAAGAGCTCTACACCAACCTACGGCTGGACCTGGAGCGCTACTTCCAAGTCTACGGGCGCACCAACCTCATGTTCCGCGCGGCGGGCGGCTCCGCGTTCGGGGGCCGGTACGCACGCTCCTACTTCCTGTCCAGCTTCGACACGCTGCGCGGCGTGAACTTCGGTGACGACGAATGGCTGCTGGGCCGCAACTTCGCTTACTCCACGGCGGAGCTGCAGGTGCCGCTCAATGAAATCATCCGTGTGGCCTTCCTCAGTGACCTGGAGGCCATTGCCGCGGTGGACGTGGGCGGCGTGGGCAACTCCGCCGAACGGCTGTGGAACCGGCGGACGCTGAACTGGGTGCTGGGCCTCAACATCGCCCTGGGGCCCATGCTCATGCGCCTGCACTTCGCCCGCCCGGTGGACATTGGCGCCGGCAAGCCGGACCCGGGCTGGGTGACGAACTTCTCCTTTGGCCTGGCCGGAATGCCTGGCTTCTTCGACCACCGCGGACACACCCGGCCGCCGCAATTCACTCCCCCAGGCATGACCGCGGGGGGAGCCAGGCCCGGACTCTGAGGCACTAGGACTGGGCGGCCACCAGCGCCGCGTTCGCGCGGGCCAGGGGCCCCCCGTCATTGCGCGGAATGCGCTCGAAGTCGCCCCTCAAGGCCTTGAGGGCGAACTTCTCCAGATCGATCTCCCGCCGGGTGCGCACGCCTGCCAGCTTGCGCGCCAGGCTGCCGAGCGGGCTGAAGCCAAGCACCCCGTGCTGGAGCAGGAGCCCCGCGGCCACGCCGCCCAGCACGCGCCCGGCCTTGCTCCCCAGGCCGAGCCCGGCCAGGCCCACCAGCGCGCCCACCACCGAAACGACGCGGTTGAGATCCCACTCCTTCTCCAGCTTCAGGAGGTAGCGGGAGATCTCCGCCCGGTCCTGCTGCGCCATGTGGCGCACGCACCGCTCCACGTGCGTGTCGATGTCCTTGTTCACTTCGTCCGGCACGTGCGAGCGCGCCGCATCGGTCGACGTCTGGTTCCAGGACTCCATCCCCGCTCCCTCGCTGTCTACGGTCCGCTTCGTCCCTCAAAGGTAAGGAGCGCCCTTCTGAGGCCATTTCTGTCCCTTGGTGGGCAGGCAGGTAGGGAAAATCCTTCCATAGGCCGGACCGTCTTTTCCTCAGCAGTGGCGGCGTTGCGGATCGGCAAGGACGCGGGCGGGACATGCGCGAGCCAACACTGTGCCCCGGCGGGGTCTTGTCGCGGGACTCGAAGGCGGGCTGGGACAGGGCATGCGGCTTGCTGTGGACCTTCGTCCGATGAAACTCTCGCGAATTCTCTTCACTGCTCTTCTCACGCTGCTGTGTGCCTGCCAGGTGGTCGGCACGGGCGATGAGCCGCCGCTGACCGACGACACGCCGGGCCTGCAGGACCCCACGCCGCCGGCTCCGCCGGATCCACCCAGGCCACCGCCGCCCACGCCTCCTGTGGATCCGCCGCCGGTGCCGCCGGTGCCACCGCCGCCGCCTCCTCCTCTTCCGCCACCACCGCCGCCGGTGCCCGAGAGCGAGCAGGCCTTCGTGCTGCCGCCGATCCAGACGTCCGTGCAGGCGTACGAGCTGCTCATCCCGGAAGCGGCGATGGCGGAGTTCGAGCGGGACGTGTGGGCGCCGGAGCAGGACGCCGTCTTCAAGGCGAACGGCGTTTCCTACAACGTGAAGGTGCGCCTGCGCGGGGCCTCGGCGCGCTACTTCGCCAAGCGGAGCTGGAACGTGAGCTTCCCCAAGGGAGTGCGCTTCGAGGGCCGCACCTCGCTCAACCTGGTGGCCGAGTACGCCGATGCCACGCTGCTGGCGGAGAAGATCTCCTACGACGTGCTGGCGGCGCTGCGCGTGCCAGCGCCGCGGGCGAAGTTCGTCACCCTGACGCTCAACGGCCAGTTCCAGGGACCGTTCCTGGACATCGAGCAGGTGAACAAGGCGTTCCTCACGGCGCATGACTTCCCGGATGACGACGCCACCATCTACCGCACGGGCTGGAAGGACACCGAGTTCAAGACGTGGAAGGTGCCGTACCAGGGGGACTGGACGAAGAAGACGAACGAGAAGCAGCCGGACACGGAGCTCCACCAGGTGCTGGACATCATCAACCACACGCCGGAGCCGCGGTTCGCCGCCACGCTGGAGCAGCACCTGGAGGTGGAGTGGCTGCTGCGCTCGATGGTGATGGATGCGCTGATGGCCAACAACTACGTGGAGGACTCGGAGAGCTACTTCATCCACGACGCGGTGAAGAAGCGCTGGGTGTACGTGCCGTGGGACCTGAACAACGTGGATGCGCGCTGGTGGCACGAGGTGCCGATCGCCCCGGTGAACCAGCCGATCGTCAACCACCCGCTGTTCCCGTTCACCATCACGGATGGGTGGACGCAGAAGATGTACGACCGGCGCAAGAACGAGTACCCGGGCTACCTGCCGGTGTTCTCGAACCTGGGCACGCGGGTGGTGATGAACCCGGAGCTGCGCGCGCGGCTGGAGGCGCGGCTGAACAAGGCGCTCACCGAGTTCTACAAGCTGGAGGTGATGGGGCCGTACATCGACTCGCTGCATGCGCTGGTGGAGCCGTACATGCGCAACGACCCGTTCATGAGCTACGAGAAGTTCAAGGCGGGCCGGGCGTACATGCGCGACTTCGTCTCGCAGCGGCGCCAGGTGGTGCTGTCGGAACTGACGCGCCTCGCCGCACGCAAGCCGGGGCTGGTCATCGAAGAGTTCGATCCGCGCGCGGGTTACATCGTGCTGGGCAACCGGGGCACGCAGCCAGTGTCCCTGGGGGGCAAGACGCTGACCACGAACCTCCGGGTGAGCCTGGCGGGCCAGGTGATGCACCCCACGGGGACGGTGCTGCCCAACGTGACGTTGGTAGCCGGGGAGCGCCGGAGCTTCACGGCGGAGGAGCTGGGCCTGACGTTCGCGGAGAAGGGCGAGGTGGGCCTCTTCGATGGCGTGGGAGTGGTGGGGGTGTTCGACCTGCTCTTCTACGGGCCGCTGCCCCAGGGCCAGCGCTACGTGCGCGGCGCCAAGGGCTGGGAAGCGTACTGACGGCGTGCGCCCGGGCAGCATTCCGATTAGTGAGGAGACCGCCATGCCCTCCCCACTCCTGCCGGAACTCTCGCTGCCGCCTCGCTCCTCTTCCCCACCCCGGGTGGCCGTCATCGGCGCGGGCATGTCGGGCCTCACGCTGGCCCGGGTGCTCACCGATGCGGGCCTCCCGGTGAAGGTGTTCGACAAGGGCCGGAGCCCCGCGGGCCGCCTGGCCACCCGGCGCAAGGACGGTGGCACTTTCGACCATGGCGCCCAGTATTTCACCGCGAGGGATCCGCTCTTCCTGGGACTGGTGCGCACCTGGGAAGAAGCGGGCCATGTCGCCGAGTGGAACGGGCGCTTCGGCACGCTGGAGAATGGCGTGGCGGCCCAGAAGGACGATGGGCCGGTGCGCTACGTGGGCGTGCCCGGGATGAGCGCGGTGGTGCACCCATTGGCCAACGGAGTGGACGTGCGGTGCGGCACCCGCGTGGAGCGCGTGGCCCGGGAGGGCCACGGCTGGGCGCTCACGTCCGAGACGGGTGAGGCTCTGGGCCACTTCGACGTGGTGGTGGCCGCGGTTCCGGCGCCTCAGGCCGTGCCGCTGCTCGCGGGAGCGCCAACGCTGGCCGCCCGCGCCGCCGAGGCCCGGCTGGAGCCCTGCTGGGCGGTGATGGCCAGCTTCGAGGCGCCCGTGCCCCTGCCGCTCGATGGGGTGTTCATCCACGGCTCGGCGCTGTCATGGGCCTCGAGGGAGGGCAGCAAGCCGGGGCGGCCCGCTGGAGAGCGGTGGGTGCTCCATGGCACGCCGGAATTTACCCGGGCGCACCTGGAGGAGACGCCCGAGGCCGTGGCACCGCGCCTCATCGAAGCCTTTGCACAGGCCACCGGGCTGAAGCCGCAACCCCGGGAGGCCGTGGCGCACCGCTGGCGGTACGCCCTGCCCTCCCCTCCGCTGGAGGAGAACGCGCTCTTCGATGCCTCCGTGGGGCTTGGGGCCTGCGGAGACTGGTGCGGCGGCCCTCGCGTGGAGGGCGCCTTCCTCAGCGGCGTGGCGCTCGCGCGGCAGCTGGCGGCCTGGGCCGGAAGCCGGTGAACGGCGCCGCCGCGCCTCAGTGCTTGGCCGGAGACGAATCCGGCTCGCTCAGCCGGCGGTGCATCTTGGCCTTCACGCGCTCGGGGAAGATGCGGCCCGCCAGGCCGAAGAGCTTGTTCTTGAACGAGCCGGCGATGATCTTCTCCTCTCCCGCCATGAGCGCCTCGAAGCCCTGGCGCGCCACCTTCGCCGGATCGTCCTTCTTGTCGCGGCCCACCTTCGTGTCATCCATGCCGGCGCGGTGGAAGAAGTTCGTCTCGGTGGGGCCCGGCAGCAGCGCCGTCACCGTGATGCCCGCATCCTTGAGTTCCTCGCGCAGGGACTCGGAGAACGACTGGATGAACGCCTTGGACGCGCCGTAGACCGCCTCGAACGGCGAGGGCAGGAACGAGGCGATGGACGAGGTGAACAGGATCCGCCCGCGGCCCTGCCGAACCATGTCCCGGCAGATGCGCTTGGCCAGGTGCACCACCGAGGTGACGTTGAGCTGGATGAGGTTCAGCTCATCCTCCAGCGACGTCTGCCGCGCGAAGTCCCCGCCCACGCCCACTCCGGCGTTGATGGCCACCGAGTCCACGGGCCGGCCCGTCGCCACGATGCGCGAGTAGAGCGCCTCGACGCCGTCAGGCCGCGCCAGGTCCACCTGCAGCGCCTCGACAATTCCTCCGTGCCTGGCGAGCTGCTGCCGCGCCCCCTCGATGCCGCTGTCTTCCGCCGCGATCAGCACGTCATAGCCGTGCTCGCAGAACTCGCGGGCCAGCTCGAAGCCGATGCCGCTCGAGGCACCGGTGATGACAGCGAAGGGACGCTGCGTGGCGCTGCTCGAAGTCTCCATGTCCTGCCCTTCCCTGAAGGCCCTGAAGGGCCTGGCGTAGGAGGCGTGCGCTCGTGCACACCCCTTCTGTCAGAAGCTGGAGACACAGCGCGTAAACGGGAGGACAGGTGCGTAGGCACGCTCAGCGGCCCGAGCGGTGAGCAGGCAGCGGAGCAGGAGGCAGTGGCCCAGAGTCCACCGCCTCCCAAGAGCGCCCAGAGACCCGTTCATGTTCACGCCGAAGAAAAGATTTTATGCATCAATCGCTTCCTCGCTGGCTCCGTTCCAGGTAGGGGGGCCGCCACAGCTCGGTTCCCGCACCCTGTGGAATAGCCATTTTTCAAAAACAGAGAACGGACCGCTCAAAGGTTGGGCGCTGAGCAGCTTGCCCTCGAGCACCTGTCGCCCGGAGACATTGGCGCAGGGCGGCAGCGTGCGCAGTGCCATCCACATCCTTACCTTGCTGCGGCCTGACGGAAAGGACCTGGGTTTCATATGCGCACTGCTCCCGTAAAGACGGTAGTCCTCGGTTCCGAAGATGACGTGAAGCTGCGCCGGAGCCTCCATGAGGTGGTGCTGATGATGGGCGGAAAGCCGCTCATGCACGAATGCTCGGTGGGAGGCGCCCAGGCGTTCGAGAGAGTCGAAGCCGAAGTCCGCTCGAACCGGCTGTTCATCGACGCCCGGACCAACGCGGGCCTCTCAATCTGCGGCCCGGGCCCTCTCGTGGAGGAGATTCACGGGATGGTGAAGCACCGGCTGTCGAAGAGGAATTAGCTCAGCCGGCCAGGTGCGCGTCGAGCGCGTCGCGGAAATAGCGCAGGCCGTACTCGTACCTGCCGAGCCGGACGAACTCGTTGGCCCCCGAGCGCAGGCCGGACTGGATGGACTCACCCATCGCCATGTCCTCCTGCACCGCGCCGAGCAGAATGGCGACGTTCTTCTCCCAGTAGCGCGTCTCCTTCTCCGTCTTCGGCGCCTCGGGGATCAGCGAGTACGTGCGGTACTCCGTCAGGTCCGTTCCCATGGGGAACACCGTGCTCACCGTCACGTGGTCCGGCTGGAGCAGGAGCAGCACGTTGGGGAAGAGCTGGTAGAGCACGTTGGCGTGCTTGCGCAGCTCCCACTGGGACTCGGGCAGGCTCGCCAGTTCCTGGATGCTCCGCTTGGGGAACACGCCGCGAATGTGGGGGGACAGCTTGTCCACCAGCCCCACGTTGTCGAAGAACATCGGGTAGATGGATCCCCGGTGCGCGTACTTCAGGTGGTACGCCTCCAGGAAGATCTCGATCGCGATCTTCCAGTTGAGCTTCTTCTCCAGCCGCTGGGGGCTGTACGCCACATGCTGCTCCAGCCGCAGCCCCGCCAGCTCACCGGCCACCGGGCCCAGGAAGGTGTCCACGTCCGGGCCCCCGGGCTCCAGCGTCACCCAGAGGAACCCGAACCGCTCCGCCACCGGCACGCTCACCAGGCCCACGGACTCGGTGGGCCGGCTGGGGAAGCCGACTTCGTCCGGCACCGAGCGCAGCCGCCCCGTCGAGTCGTACGTCCACCCGTGGTAGGGGCATACGAAGGCCTGCTTGCGGCGGCCCTGCTCCTCGGGCACCAGCCGCGTGCCCCGGTGCCGGCACACATTGAGGAAGCAGCGCACCTCGCCCGTGGCCGTGCGGCACAGCAGCAGCGGCGTGCCCGTCGCTTCGTGGGTCAGGTAGTCGCCGGGCTCCGGGAGCTGCGAGGCATGGGCCAGCATCAGCGGCAGCTTGCGGAACATCCGCCGCTCGGCCTCGAGCTGCTCCGGTTGGATGTACGGGAGAACCGAGAGCCGATCTTCCCCCTCCACCATCTGCGTGGAGTCCGTGCGCAGGTGCTCCAGCACCCGGCGGATCAGCTCGGCCTGCTTCGCGTGCTCCACGGTGCAGCCCTCCTCAACCCCAGGGGCGCAGATAGAGCGCGTAGCCCGCCAGCAGCACCTGCGTCAGGTACGTGCCCAACGCTCCAGCGATCTGCGCGGCGGTGATCTGCTTCACCAGCCCGATGGGGTGGAGGATACGGGCCACCAGAAAGGCTCCGCCCAGCACGTGCAGCACCAGCGAGGAGCCTCCACACAGCTCGGCCAGCAGCAGCAGCAGCAGCGCCAGCGGAACGTGTTCCGCCGCGTTGCCGTGCGCGCGGATGGCCCCCTGCAGCTCCGCGACACCTCCGTCACCGCGGAACACCTGGTGTTTGCCTCGCAGGCGGCTGATGTTCATCGCCAGCCCCACGGTGAGCAGCGCGGTCACGCCGCCGTACAGCGCCGTCACCGGAACCGAGCCCAGCCCCGCTCCCAGAAGGGGATTCGCCATTGTCTTCACCTCGACTGTGGGTGTGGCGCCGCACCATAGACGATCCGGCCAGAGCGCAACTGTGTCAGTGCCGCATGGTGAAGTCCCGGGAGGAGCCTTGACAGCATGGAACCCGGCTCACCAGCATCCGTCCTCATGGCCTCGACCCTCAAGAATGAGCCAGTCGTCTTCAGCCAGATGCTGGAGGCACTGATCGTTCATGCGCTGTCCGGAAAGCTCGATGCCACGCTCATGCGCCGCATCGAGAAGGCCGGCATCGACCTGAGCCAGTCCCTCATGGTCGCCTACCCGCTCACCGTCTGGTACGACGTCGTCCAGGCCTGCGCGGAGCAGCTCTTCCCGGACCTGCCCCCCACCGAGGCCCTGTACGAGATCGGCAAGAAGATCGCCCACGGCTACTCCCACACCAACATGGGCAAGGCCCTGTTCGCCAACCTGAAGCTGCAGGGCTGGCAGCGTGCCATCGGCAGCCTGGCGCGGGCCCTGCGCACCGGCGGCAACTTCCTGGCGGCTCACGCCAATGCGCTGCCCAGCGGGGACATCGAGGTCGTCGTCGAGATCCTCCCGGAGTTCCACCCCGCCCTGGGCGCTCACCCCGGCATGGATCCGAACTTCATGCGCGGCTTCCTGGACGCCTCGGCCGAGCTCATCCGCGGCCCCCAGAGCCCCACTTTCAAGCTCACCGCCGTGGATGCCGCCGCCCGCCGCGCCACCTTCCTGATCCGCGAGCACGGCTGAGCGCTACTGGCGCGTGCGCACCACCAGCCTGCGCCGGGAGCTGAGGCCCCGGTCGTCCGACACGAGGATTTCATGCGTGCCCGGCGCCGGCGTCCACCACAGCCGCTCGTCCGCCCGCGCCTTGCCCAGGTACTGGCCGTTCACGAACCAGGTCAGCTCGCGGTCATGCGAGGCCTCGGCCTCCAACGGCACCTCCTGCTGCTCGGGGGAGACGCCCGGAATCAGCAGGGCCACCTGCCCCTCCGAGGGCGAGGTGATCTCCGGCGCGTGCTCGGCACCACCGGGCTCGCACCCGGGCGCGTACGCGGGCGGCGTGGGCAGGCTGCGGTGCTGCTCCGTCAACCAGCGGCGGATGCTCGAGGGCCAGGTGAGGTACACGCGGTTCTCCGTCTCGCGGCCCGCTCGGCACACCGGGCTCACCGCCAGCCCCGTGCGCGTGTCCACTTCCACCTGCTGGTGGTACGGACAGGGCCGGGTAGGCACCGCCGAGCGCCGTGCGAACACCTCGCGCCGCTGCTGGCACGCATCCGTGGGCAGGTGGCCCGAGTAGGCGCACACCTCCACGCGCGTCAGGTCCTGCGGAGGCATCGTCTCCTCTACCACCGAGGCCTGGCCGCGCGGCCCCACCGCCTCGAGCAGGTCGAAGAGCAGCGGCCCCGCCGCGTCCGAGCCCACCAGGTGCACGCTGGGCGAGCTGTCGAAGTTGCCCAGCCACACCACCGCCGTGTGCCGGGGCCCCGAGCCCACCGCCCACGCGTCCCGGTGGCCGAAGCTGGTGCCCGTCTTCCAGTGCACCTGGGCGGGCATGCCGGTGAGCTTGCGGCGCGAGGGGAAGTCCGGCCGGTCCCTTAGCGCCAGCGCCCGCCGGGTGAGCCAGGCGGCCCCCGGGGTGAACAGCTCGCGCGGCTCGGGCAGCGGCTTGCCGTCCTCCAACACCTTGAGCGGTCGCGAGCGGCCCTCCTGCGCCAGGGCCACGTACACGCCGGCCACCTCCAAGGGCGTCACCTCCAGGCCTCCTACTGCCGCGGACAGGCCGTAGTGGCCGGGCTCGGGGTTGAGGCTTTCCACCCCCGCCATCCGCAGCGTGCCCAGGAAGCGCTCCACTCCCAGGCCTCGCAGCAGCCGCACGAAGGGGATGTTGAGCGACTGGGACAGCGCGTACTCCATGCGCACCAGGCCCATGAAGCGCCCGTCGAAGTTGCGCGGCATGTAGCCGCCGTAGGACTCGGGAATGTCCGCCACCAGGTACTCCGGCAGCGCCAGCCCACGGTCAATGCCCATGGCGTACAGCAGCGGCTTGAGCGCCGAGCCGGGGGATCGCGGCGTAGCGAAGCCGATGATCTGGCCTCCGTGCCGGGTGTCGAAGAAGTCGAAGCTGCCCACCAGCGCGAGCACCTCGCTGCGCTCGTGGTCCACCACCACCGCCACCCCGTTGTGCACCCCGCGCGTGGACAGCGCCGATGCACCGTCTCGCATCAGCCGCTCGGCCAGGCGCTGGGTGCCCGCGTCCAGCGTGGTGCGCAGCCGGGACAGCTCCGGGCGCTGGGCCCTCAGCCATACCGCCGCGTGGGGGGCTTCCCGGGGAAAGGCCTTCAGCGCCGTGGGCACGTCCGTGGCTCGCACCTCGGCCAGCACCGCCTCGGAGGTCGTCGGTGCCTCCGTGGGCCCCAGGGGCAACGCCTTCTCGTCCAACAGCCGCCGTGCCACCTCGTCCCGGGCCGCCTTCAACCGTGCCCTGTTCTCCTGTGTGGGAAAGCGCCGGTTCGGGTTCTGCGGTACCGCCAGCAGCGTGGCGATCTCCGCCGGGCTCAGGTGCGTGGCCCGGTGGCCGAAGTACGCCAGAGAGGCCGCCTCCACCCCCTCCACGTTGCGCCCGTAGGGCACGAACTGGAGGTAGGCGGCGAGAATGTCCTCCTTGCTCAGGCGCAGCTCGAGCTGCACCGCGCGCAAGGACTCGATGACCTTGGAGACGAGGGTGCGTGGCCGCGGCTCC
>DASVVJ010000677.1:0-11157 GCA_036389955.1 Myxococcaceae bacterium | reverse complement strand
GAATGACGCGGCGCTCCTGGAAGAGAAGCTGCCTCGCAAGCTGAGCCCGGGAGCGGAGTTCGGCCTGTGGCTCGGGTGGCCCATGGAGGAGGAGGCCCGTCGGCGGGAGCTCACCCAGCGCTCGGAGGACCTGCTGCGCGTGGCCGTCACTCCCGTGGGCCGCTTCGAACTCTTCTCCCCCGCGCGTACCGAGGTGCGGCGAAGTCCGAAAGAGGCGCCTGGGCCGCTCGTCTACGTCTCCTTTGATCCGCGAGAGAAGGCTCCGCTGAAGGCGGCGGTGAATGAGGTGGTGCTGGCGGCCCAGGAGCGCGGGCTGCTCACCCCGGAGCAGCAACAGGCGCTCGCCGCCCGGCAGAAGAGCCTGGAGGAACGGGTTCCCGCGCTGGTGCGCGTGATGGAGGCCTTCCTCGCCCGGCCCGGAGAGCTCAAGGCACGCGGCGCCTTTCTCGGAGCCTTGCTGGCGCTCTTCGGCGAAGAGCTGGACCCGAATGCTCCCGCCACCGCTCCCGAGCGGTTCCTCTCCGCGGCTCAACGGACCACGCTGCGCAAGGCGGGTTATGAGGTGCTCGGGCAGCAATCGCGGCAGTACGCACCGTCGCCCGAAGTCGCGTACACGCTGACGCTCCAGGCCTACTCCGTGGATCAGCTCGTGCGCGAGTGGAACGGCGGCCTGCGCGGCCCCGCCTCGGGCATCGAGGACGTGCCGCGCCCCGGGCTGGAGGTGGAACGCTCCCGCCGCCACGATGACGTCTCCTTCACGCTCACCGTGCGCAACGACAACGGCCGTACCCGGATGGAACAGGTGCTTCAGCGGCTGCTCGAGGTGCCTGGAGTCCGGCGGGCCCCGGGCTCACCTCTGCCGCCACCGCGCTGAGCCGCTACCGGCTCAGGGGGCAGATGAACCATCCTGGTGGCCCCTGGAGTTGCCCCGGTAACGCGTCCGGGGCAACTCCACCCAACATCAGGGGCGTGGGCTTAGCGGGCCTTGCTGTAGGCCTTGCTGTAGGCCAGCGCCTTGCCCGGCACGCTCTGGGGGTTGGTCGCATCACCGCACGACTCGCTCACGTTCTCGAGCGGCGCGGCGCAGAGCACGAACAGGGTGGCGAAGGCGTCCTCGTCGCTCGCCTCGCACTTGTCCAGATCGTTCACGCAGTCGACGAACTTCTCGAGGGCCTCTTTGTCGGCATCCGAGCACTTGTCGAGGTTCTCCTCGCACGCCTCGATCTCCGAGTCCGACGGCTCGTCGAAGTCGAAGTCCTCGAAGGACGGGCAGTCCTCGACCTTGTCATTGATGGTCGAGAGACTGTCCGCGAAGTCCTGACACAGCGAACCACCACAGCCCATCATCGACAGAGACACCGCCGCCAGGGCAACGACCAACCGCTTCATGATGAAAACTCCAGGGTAGAGAGATGGCTACAGGAAAAGCGGGCGCAGCTTAGCCCGGTTTCGATCCTGTTGCCCGTATCCTGCCACCCCTGCCCTGCTCAGGCCCCGCGGCACTCGACGGGCTGGGACAGCATGCGCTCCAGGAAACGCAGCGCCCCGCGCACATCCGAGGAGAACACCTTCCTCGGCAGGCTGTGGAACGCCTCCACGTAGCGCCGGGCTGACTCGCGGGCCTGCCGCCCCTGCTCCTTGCCGGCCGAGTCCACCTGGGCCAGCGCGATGTCCGCCGCGGCCCGCAGCAGCGTGGTCAGCTCGCGCAGCATCGGGTCCTTGCGCAGCTCCGGAGCCTCCTCCAGCGCGGTGAAGCTCGCCAGCGCCGCGTTCACATCTCCCAGCGTGGCATCCACCGCGGCCCGGTGCGCGGCGAAGCGCAGGGCGTGCCAGCGTGCCACCCCATCCAGCACCGAGATGGCCTCCGCCAGCCAGTGCCGCGCCTCGGCCAGCTCGCCCAGGGCCAGCTCCGCCCGCCCCAGCTCGCCCATCGCCGTGCCCTCGAGAATCCGCACGCCCAGCTGGCGCCCCATCCGCACGGCTGCCGTCAGGTGCTCGCGAGCCTCGGCCGCCTGGCCCTCCTCGAGCAGGAAGCAGCCCAGGTGCAGCCGCGCCAGGGTGTGCCCCGCCCGGTCGCCCACGCTCGCCGCGCGCGTCATCGCCTCTTCCACCAGCGCCTTCGCCTCGCGCAGCCGTCCCGTCTCTCCGATGGCCACCGCGCAGTGCGTGGTGAAGCCCACCTCGGGCCCCACGTCTCCCACGGCCCGGAACAGTTCCCTCGCCGCGCGCAGGTGGCCAATCGCCGTGCCCGGTCCACTGCGCACCTGCTCGACGAGGCCGTAGTGCCCCACCGCGTATGCCTCCAGCCAGCGATCGTTGCCCGAGGGCAGCCGCTGCGCCTGCTGGATGAGTTCCCAGGCCATGGCCACCTCGCCCTGGTGGCGGGCGACGATGGACAGATCCACCAGCACGCGCTTCTCCCCCGCCACCGCGCCCAGTTGGCGCAGCGCGCAGAGGGCCCGCTCCAGGTCCTGCCTCGCGGCTTCGAGGTTGCCCGATTCCAGCTGCACCCGGCCCCTCACGGCCCAGGCCAGCGCCAGGCGCAGCGGCTCCACGGAGACACTGTCGGCCAGCGCCAGGGCCCGATCGAGCCGGGTGAGCAACAGGCTGATGGGCCCGCGGGTGAGAATGTCGGGCTCCAGGGCCTCCAGCGCCTCCAGCGCCACTGTCAGCGAGCGGGACGTGGGGCCCTTCGCCGCGAGCGCATTGTCACAGACGGCCAGCAGGTTCTCGCGGTCCCGAGCCAGCTGACGCAGCGTCTCGGCGACCCCGTCCCGTAGCCCCCGCTCCCGCAGCGCCCGTGCGCGCGTCAGGTACCAGTTCGCGTGGCGTGCCACCAGCTCCGCCTCGCCCCCCAACTCTGGCAGCCGGTCCGCGGCGTACTGGCGCACGCTCTCGTAAATGCCCAGCCGGCACTCATCCCCCGGCCCGTGCGTCTCGTGGTTGCGCAGCAGCGACTTGCACCGCAGCGAGTAGATGACGTCCAGCACGTCCAGCGGCCCGGGCGGAAGCGCCACCACCGCCTCCGCCGCCTCCAGCGTGAAGCCCCCGCGGAACACCGAGCACTGCGCCAGCGCGGTGCGCTCGGCCGGCTCGAGCAGGTTCCAGGACCACTCGATGGTACCGCGCAGCGTGGCCTGCCGCGCCGATGCATCCCGCCGCCCGCTGCGCAGCAGCTCGAAGCGCCGCGAGAGCCTGTCCCGCAGTTGCCCCACGCCCAGCACGCCGGTGCGCGCGGCGGCCAGCTCGATGGCCAGCGCCACCCCGTCCAGCTCGCGGACGATGTCCACCACGCGCGGCGCCTCCTCCGCCGTCAGCTCGAAGCTGCCGCGCACCTCGCGGGTCCGCTCGACGAACAGGCGCACCGCCTCCGAGCGGGCGATCTCCTCCAGCCGCGTCTCCCCCGGCTCGGGCAGCGGCAGTGGCCCCAGCTCCAGCAGGCGCTCGCCGGGCAGGTACAGCTCCTGCCGCGAGGTGATGAGGAACCGCGCACGCGGCGCCAGCTCCAGCCAGCACTCCAGCAGCCGCACGCCGGGGCCCGTCACCTGCTCCATGTTGTCGAGGATGAACAGCGCATCCCCGCAGTCATTCAGCGCCAGGCCCAGCCGCTCCACCGGATCGCTCACCACTCCGTCCCGCGTGAGCGGCACCCCGAGCGCCTGCGCGACGGCGTCACACAGGGTGTCGGCCGTCTTCGCCTCGGACAGCTCGCACAGCCACACCCCGCCTTCCCAGGCGCACGTCTCCAGCTCCAGCCCGCCGAAGTGGGTGGCCAGCCGCGTCTTGCCCATGCCGCCGGGGCCCAGCAGGGTGATGACGCGGGTGCCTTCCTTGTACCAGCGCCGCAGCGTCTCCAATTCGGTGGTGCGGCCAATGAGATCATTCTGCGCGGCGGGCACGTTGCCCTGCCGCTCCCGGGGCACGCGGGGCGCGCCGAACCGCCGTGCGGCCAACGCGGAGGGCATCACCTCCACCAACGGCACGGCGCTCTCGATGCCCTTCATGCGGAAGGTGCCCAGCGGCCGAGCGGCGGGCCGGCCCAGCGCCTCCGCCTCGGGAGCAACCCGGGCCCAGGCCATGCCGCTCACCAGCACCTGGCCGCCGTGGGCCGCCGCCACCACGCGCGCCGCCGTGTTCACCATCCGGCCGAAGTAGTCCGCCCGCCCGGTGCGCTCGTCGATGCGGCACTCGGGCTCGCCCACGTGCACGCCCATGCAGACGCGCAGCCCCCGGTACAGCAGCCCCAGGGGTCCCCACTCCTCCACCGCTTCGGGCTGCGCGAGCAGCTCCTCCGGCCAGGCGGCTCGCACCAGCGCCTCCTGCGCCTCCAGGCACCAGCGCACTGCCTCCACCGGCGAGGCGAACGCCACCATGAAGGCGCCGCCCTGGGTCTTCACCTCATAGCCCGTGCCTCGGTCCAGCAGCGCGCGCAGCACCCCATCGTGGATCTCCAGGGCCTGCTTCATCGCCTCGGGGCAGCGCTCCCACAGGCGGGTGGCGCCGTGCACGTCGGTGAACACCAGCGCCATGGTCCCCGAGGGAGCCGTGGACCGGCCCAGGCGCCTGTCCGCGCTCCCGGACGGTCCCCCTGGGACGCCCAGTGCGGCACACTGCTCTCCTGGGAAGACCACGCCCATCACCCGCTCCCGTTCTCTGAGGCTGACGCAGAGGTATTGCCTCGGCGTTCCCCGCGCACCTGTCCCCCCTCCCTAAGTGTTAGAACCGATCACACGCCACCACATACGGCCCCCCCTCTGGCCCGCACGCCATGTGCGATCCACCCTTTGAAACATCCAGCAGCGAACGAAACGCGAGGCAGACCATGAGCCGGTCCAACGACTTCGAACGACAGGGGTTTCTGGTGCTGCCGGGGTTCGTGCCGGACGCGGCCTGTGACGCGCTGAAGGCCCGGGCCGAGCAGCTGGTGGCGGGCTTCGAGCCGCAGACCGTCTCGGTGTTCACCACCCACGAGCAGACGCGCACCTCGGACGAGTACTTCCTGAGCTCGGGCGACAAGATCCGGTTCTTCTTCGAGGAGAACGCGTTCCGGCCGGACGGCTCGCTGCGGCAGGCCAAGGAGCTGTCGCTCAACAAGCTGGGCCACGCGATGCATGACCTGGACCCGGAGTTCGAGCGGTTCTCGCGCACGCCGGAGCTGGCGGGGCTGGCCACGGAGCTGGGGATGAAGCGGCCGCTGCTCCTGCAGTCGATGTACATCTTCAAGCAGCCGCACATTGGCGGAGAGGTGAACAGCCACCAGGACTCGACGTTCCTCTACACCGAGCCGCTCACGTGCCTGGGCTTCTGGTTCGCGCTGGAGGACGCCACGCTGGAGAACGGCTGCCTGTGGGCGCTGCCGGGCGGGCACAGGCTAGGGCTGAAGAAGCGTTTCGTCCGGGCGCCGGGCGGAGGCACGGCGTTCCAGGTGCTGGACTCGAAGCCGCTGCCCGAGGAGGGCTTCGTCCCTCTGGAGGTGAAGAAGGGCACGCTGGTGGTGCTGCACGGGCTGCTGCCGCACAGGAGCGGAGCCAACACCTCGCCGAAGAGCCGCCACGCCTACTCGCTGCACCTGATTGATGGCACGGCGGTGTACCCCGAGGATAACTGGCTGCACCGGGCTCCGGAGATGCCGGCGCGAGGCTTCTGAGCCAGGCTGTCTGTTAGGATGGGCGCATGACCCGTTTCTCACCTCGCGGCGTGTTTGCGCTGCTGACCTGCGCTCTGCTGACCGCTTCCTGCGATTTGATTCCCAAGCCCTCGGGCGAATGCACGGGAACCCACCTGGGCCAGAGCGTGGCCTGGCCCATCACCTTGAACTCAACCCATAGCGGCTTGAGCGATATGGACGGGAGTCAGCGCGCGCTGATCAACCTGAATTACACGCCCCAGAACGTTCAGGGACTCCCGAGCTTCGGGGCCGACATCATCCTGACGAGCGAGACCCAGTTCGAAGCAGGGAGCCCACGCACCGTGAAACTTCTCCTACAGCAGGACCGCCTGGTCCCTGAGGAGACCTCGCTGGTGCTCAGGTGGGAGGGGAAGACCAGCCCAGGTGGCAGCGCCTATCTCACGCCGCCCGGAGTCCCGATGGAGGGCTCCGTGACGCTGAACCAGGTGACTCCGGACCACGCGGAAGGCCAGTTCGTCTACCGCTACACGGATGGCGGTGTGCTGACGTGCACCTTCGATGTGCCCGACCGCATCTATGACGACGGCGATGACAGTGACTGGGGTGGCGGTGGAGATGACGACGATGACGACTGAGGTGTGGTTCGTGTAGCAGGCGTAGTGCCGGTAATTGTAGGGCTCCATGTGGATGTGGGGCCCGGTGGAGCAGCGCCCATCGAACAGTGCACGTCCGTGCAGGTGCGAAGGGCTCGTGGTAGTCCCGCAGTCCGAATGAATTCCCCTCTGGCCCTCCGCCCTGCGGGCCCGCTGAAGATCGCCCTGGCCTACTGCACCTGCTTCATCGTGTGGGGCTCGACGTGGGCGGTGGCCAAAGTAGGGCTGGAGGACCTGCCCCCGCTGCGCTTCGTGGGCACGCGCATGCTGCTGGCCGGGCTGGTGCTGCTGCCCTTCGCCCGCTCGCACGGAGCGATCCTGGGGGCACGCACCACCTGGCGCATCGTGGGCCTGGGCACGCTGCAGATCGGCCTGCCCTTCATGCTCATGTTCGTGGGCCAGCAGTGGATTCCCTCGAGCTGGTCCGCGCTGCTGTTCTCCACCTTCCCGGTGTGGCTGTTGCTGGTGGGCCGCGTGCTGATGCCGGACCAGGCGCTCACGGGCCGCAAGCTGCTGGCCGCCGGGTTGGGGCTGGCCGGCATCGTGGCGCTGCAGCATGACCAGCTCGGCGGGAGGGATGTCTCGGGGCAGGCGATGCTCGGGTGCCTGTTGATGCTGGCCTCGGCCGTCCTGGTAGCGCTGGCCAACGTGCTCGTCAAGCAGCACATGGCTCATGTGCCGCCGCACATGCTCGTCTTCGTGCAGACGCTGAGCAGCTCGGTGCCGATGCTCGCCCTGTCTTTCGTGGTGGAAGCCAACGCCCCGGTAAACTGGACCCTGCGCGCCGTGCTCTCCGTCATCTACCTGGCCGTGGGCGGCACCGTCATCACGTACCAGTTGCTGTACTGGCTGCTGCCGCGCATCTCGCTGGCAGCGCTGGGCACCATGGCGCTGCTGGACACGCTGGTGGCGGTGTTGCTCGGCGTGGTGGTGCTGCGCGAGCCGCTCACCGTGTCACTGGTGGTGGGCGGCGCGCTGATCCTCTCTGGCGCGGGCATCGCCAACTTCATCCCGCCTGACGTCACTCCCGCCCCGGAGACGCCCCTTCACAAGGAGAAGGAGCGCTAGTCCGGCTTCACGCCTGGATGACGATGGCCTTCCAGGCCAGCAGCGCTCCGTCGGCCATCTTCTGCGTCTGGAAGGTGTAGCCGCTCAGGCCGCTCTGGCGCAGCACGTTGTCGCTGGCCCACGGCAGGTGCGACCGCCAACATCGTTCCCAGCCCACGCAGCAACGTGCGGCGAGGAAGCAGGAGTTGCCCATGCCGCGTCCACTTCATGTCCTTCAAGTTCGCCTCCACCGGCTACCAGGGCACCCGATTGAGCTCGGGCGCGCTCGATAATCGGTGAGACGGGAGCTGCATTTTTCGTGTTCCCAGCAGCCCTTGAACTGCCATGTGCCGAGGCTGGTCGCTGTCGCAATTCGAAGCGTTTTCTGCAGCCGCCTCAATTCGCTCAGCGGTGCCGAGCGAATCTATCCTACATGGGTGAAGCCCCTTCCTATCGGCGTTTGACTGTACGCTTGAGAGACCATGCATAAGCCTCGCTGGCTCTGGATGTGGTTGGTAGGGCTCAGCCTGCTGAGTGCCTGTTCGACAACTCGGCCTTCAGCGGCAGGAAGCATAAGCCCTGGCTGCGAGGAGACTGCGGAAGCAGTTCCGTTCACGGATATCTGCAGGAGCGAGAACAGCCTGCTGACTCTGTGCGATGAGCAGCAGTGCGGACTGTATCGGTGCCAAGAGATCCTGGCGCTGTCGGCAGTCGGGCAGGTGGTGCTCGCCAGGAGCACTCCACCACCACTACCACTACCCAACCCACAGGGCGGCACGCAGCGCTACTGGGGAAGCGCTCAGGCGGTGCCAAGAGACTTGCGGCCTGTGTTCATCATCCCGTGGGGAAACAAGCCTCAACAACAATCTCCCGGCAAGCAGGAGGCGCTTGAGCAGGCAGCGGAAGAGCGCAACCAACCCCATGAGCAGCATCACATCTTCCCGAGGGCGTTCCGGGCCTGGTTCCAGCGGAAGCGCATCGACATCGACCAGTACACGATGCCGCTGCTGGTCGAGAAACACCGCAGCATTCACCGAGGGGTAAGCGGAGGGCCCTGGAATGCAGCATGGGACAAGTTCATCCAGGAGAATGACGATGCGACACCCGAGGAGATCTTCCGGTATGCCGGACAGCTCATCTACGAGTTCGAGCTGTTCGGCCCGGTGATGCCCTACGGGCGTCGGCTGGCGCAGCCGATGTCCTCGGGGTCTGAGGTGCCATGAAGTTCTACCTGCTGGAGAAGGTCCAGTCTCCGCGCTACTCGGGCGGCCACACAGACGAGCGCAAATGGGGCTTGCCCGGTGTGCAATGCCCGGCATGCAACGCCATCTGGTCCACCGCCGCGGATAACTATCCCTCCGTGGATCTGTCTCACCTGCCGCCTCAGGAGCAGAAGAAATATTCGGCGCGATTCGAGGAGAGCTACTCGGAGTTCGAGCGGCTGCGCGAGCAGGTGCGTCCGCTGGTGCCTCCCAAGGTGCACCTCTGGCCGGGAACAGGGTTCGGCCCCATGGTGGGTGCCGCCCAGGGAGAGTTCGGTCCGTTGGTGCTGGCCCACTCTTGGACTCTGCTCGTACAGCGCGAGCCGCTGGAGCGCTTACAAGCCAAGGGCCTCCAGGGACTGAAGGGTTGCCGCACGGAGCTGCGCTTCCGTCAGAAGAACCCACCCGAGTTGCTGGAGTTGGAACTGCTGCCGAGCGGACGCGTTCATCCTGCGTGCCTCCCGGCAGACCGTCCCACACCGTGTCCCCGGTGTGAGCGCAAAGGGTGGAAGCGGCCACCGGTGGCAGAGCTCGTGTTGAACGCTGCCACCCTGCCTCAGGCGCTGGATCTGTTCCGGCTAGAGGACTTCCTGACGACGATCATCTGCACCGAGCGCTTCGCGGAGGCGGTGCACCAACTCGGCGATGAGCAGGACATCGCCTTCCGCGAGCTGCCGGTACGGGGCACGTAGCCCCTTTTACTTCAGCGGCCCGGCTCGAGCCGCGCTTCGGTCTTGGGCGGCGCCGCCGCAGCCAGCGCGTAGTGAATGGCGCCCGAGAGCAGGAAGCCCACGAACCACGCGTAGGTGTACAGCGTGCGCCAGAACCCCGGCACCGAGTCCTTCAGCCCCGGCACCGCCTCGGCCAGGAAGCCCGGCACGTTCACCGCCACGCCGACGGCCAGCGCCAGCATCGCCTTCCAGTTGATGCCCGCGCTGAACTCGTACTGCCCGCCGCGCTTGTACAGGTCCTCCACCACCAGCTCACGCCGGCGCACCAGGAAGTAGTCCGCCACCATGATGCCGCCAATGGGCCCCAGCAGTGCCGAGTAGCCAATCAGCCACGTGAAGATGTACCCACCGGAGGACTCAATGAGCTTCCACGGGAACATCAGCGCGCCGATGACGGCGGTGATGATGCCGCCCAGCTTGTAGGAGATCTTCGCCGGCGCCAGGTTGGAGAAGTCGTTCGCCGGAGACACCACGTTGGCCGCCAGGTTGGTGGACAGCGTGGCGATGGACAGCGCCAGCATCGAGATCAACGTCACCAGCGGCCCGCCCACCTTGCCCAGCAGCTTCACCGGATCCCAGATGACCTCGCCGAAGATGATGGGCGTGGCGGACGTAACGGCCACGCCGATGAACGAGAAGAGCACCATCGTCCCGGGCAGCCCCAGCGCCTGCCCCAGGGCCTGATCCCTCTGGCTGCGCGCATAGCGGGTGAAGTCCGGAATGTTCAGCGACAGCGTGGCCCAGAAGCCCACCATCGCCGTGAGCCCGGGGATGAAGGCCCGCATGAACGAGCCCGGCTCGGTGAGCTTCGAAGGCTGCGAGAGAATGGGCCCGAAGCCGTCCGCCTTCACGTACGCCCAGGCCAGCAGCGCCAGGCCCACGAAGATGAGGAACGGCGCGGAGTACAGCTCCAGGAACTTGATGGACTCGGTGCCCTTGACGATGAAGTACAGCGTCACCAGCCAGAACACCGCGAACCCGATCAGCTCGCCCAGGTTGATGCCGATGGCCGACTTCAGCCCCGGCGTGGCCAACGAGGCCTCCACCCCGGGAGCCACCGCCACCAGCAGCTGCCACAGCGCCTGCCCGCCCAGCCACGTCTGAATGCCGAACCAGCCGCACGCCACCAGCGCGCGCAGCACCGCGGGCACGTTGGCCCCCATCACTCCGAACGAGGCCCGGGCGAACACCGGGAAGGGAATGCCGTACTTGGTGCCCGCGTGCGCGTTGAGCAGCATGGGCCCCAGAACGATGACGTTGCCCAGGCCCACGCAGAACAGGGCCTGACTCCAGCTCATGCCCTGATCGATGAGACCCGACGCCATCGTATAGGTGGGGATGCACACCGCCATGCCCACCCAGAGCGCGGCGAAGTGCTTCATCGACCAGGTGCGGGCTTCCGCCGGTGTCGGGGCAAGATCCTCGTTCGTCAGCGACATAGGTTAGCTGCTCCTCCGGCGAGCGGCGACGGTGGCATCCAGGCCGCCGGGCACGAAGTCCGTGCCCTTGGCCACCCGGTCATTCCACGTCTCGGTGGGCTGGCCCGACGGCACCTGCTCCATGGTGATGCAGTCGGGCACCGGGCACACCAGCTGGCACAGGTTGCAACCCACGCACTCGTCCTCGTGCACGAAGGGCACGCGCGCCCCCGGCGTGCCGGCCTTGGCCGTCACCACCCGGTTGGGCACCTGCTTCGGAATGTGCGTGTGGCCGGCCTTGCGCGACTCCTCCTCGCTGCGGCCGGGGATGTGGATGCACTGGTGCGAGCCATCCATGCAGGCCACGTAGCAGAGCTGGCAGCCGATGCACTTGTCCTCGTTGATCTTCGCCACCAG
>DASVVJ010000676.1:0-8087 GCA_036389955.1 Myxococcaceae bacterium | reverse complement strand
GCCGCCATCGAGGTGCCGCCGAGGTGGCGGTAGCAGTGGGCGCTGCCACTGTTCGCAGAGGTGGTCCATGCCGCGACCGCACCGGCGAAGTCGTTCGGGTTGAAGCCGCTGGAGGCGTCCGCCGGGCAACCGATGCCTGCTCCATAGAACGAGCCGCCGCCCGGCGCCGAGATGCCGATGCCGGTGCCACGGCTGCTGTACCCGGCCAGGTTGCTGTTGCGGTCGATGGCGGCGACCGAGAGAACTCCCGGGCACGAGGCGGGAGTGACATTGGCGACGTTGACCGCGTTGTTGCCCGCGGCCGCGACCACGGTCACCCCGTTATAAACCGCGCGGTCGATGGCTTCGCGCAGCGCCGGGAAAGCGGTCTGCGAGCAGGCGCTGGCGGTCTCGAAGCTCATGTTGATCACCCGTGCGCCGTTATCCACCGCCCAATGGATGCCGTTGGCGACGTTGGCGAGGGAGATGCCCGTGGTGGTGTCGCCCACCTTCACATTGAGCATCCGGCAGTTGTGGCAGACGCCCGCGCCACCGTTGTAGTTGTTGGTTGCCCCCCCGGCGATGCTGGCGACGTGGGTGCCATGACGCCAGTTGCCGTTGTCGGTGGCCGGAGTGCCCGGCGCGGAGGCATTGAACTCCACCGGCGACCAACGCCCCGCGAGGTCCGGATGCGCCGTGCGCCCGGAGTCGAGGATCGCGAGGCCCGTCGTCGAGCTGCCGCGAGTGATGTCCCACGCGTACGGCAGCGAGATCATCGGATAGTGCCACTGCTGCGCGTACAGCGGGTCGTTCGGCGTCAGCGCGAAGTCGAACAGGTAGTTCAGCTGCGCGTACTCGACGTCGTCGCGGCGGCGCAGACGCTCCAACAGCGCGCGGGTCTCGGCCTCGGCGTCGCCGGGGCGAGAGCGCTGCGACGCCGCCACCTCGCTTCTGGCGACGGAGAAGCGGGGCGACGGCGAGCTCAGCGCCACATCCGGCATCTGCGCCTTCGCCATGGCCTGGCCACCAGGCTTGAACTTGACGAGCACTTCGAAGGGAACGAAGCGAAGGTTGGGCGAAGCCTCCGGTGGCGGCGCCGCCAGCGCCTGGGCGCCGAGCGCGAACCCACACAGGGCGAGCAGAACGGGGATCTTCCTCATCGGGTTTCCTTTATCTCTGGAGAGGCGAGCGCAGCGCGGACGCGGCATCGCGAGCCAGCGCATGGTCATCGCCCCCCACTGGGCGTACAAGTGAGGAGGCTTGCAGGCGCATCCTCAGGCTCTTGCAAGGCAAGCCCTTCATGAGTCCCGGGGTGACGGACCAGGGTGTGGTCAGCTACGCGGTGGTGGCCGGCTGGTGGCACAGAGCAGCGCGTACATCTTCTTCTCCCGCTGCTCGGGGCTGTGCACGGGCAATCACATCAAGTTCAAGTACCAGAGCGGCGGGAGCTGCTGCCCATCCTCCGGGATGTGCTCGGATGGTCTGGCCTGCCCGCTGTATTAGGCGGGTGATACTGCCGCCGCCCGGGTCACGCGTACGGGCACTCCGCTGAACGCGGCGTTCCCACAGAGCAGGTCCACCCGCTGATCGTCTGTCAGGTCGTTCAGGCTCGCACCCGCGTGCGCCGCCGCCACGGACAGGCGCACCCCGCCTCGCCCGTGCCCGTAACCGTGCGGCAGGCTCACCACGCCGCGCATCACCTCGTCCGTCACGTTCACCGGCACGGAGACCTGGCCCACTCTCGAAGCCACCACCACCTCATCGCCTTCCGCCAGTCCCAGCCGCTTCGCATCCTCGGGGTGCATCATCAGCGTGCAGCGCGGCTTGCCCTTCATCAGCATCGGCACGTTGTGCATCCACGAGTTGTTGTCCCGCAGGGTCCGTCTGCCGATCAGCAGCAGCTCGCCGTCCGCCACCGGAACGGCCTCTGCCGGGAACGTCTCTCTCAGCCGCTTCACGTCCTCCACGAAGGGCGCCGGAGCCAGGTGGATACGGCGCTCCCGATTGCGCAACCTTCCGGGCAGGCACGGCTTCAGCGGACCCAGGTCTACTCCGTGCGGTTGCTTCCGAAGCGTCGAGAGGCTCAGGCCCTGGCGAAGTCCTCTCGGGCGCAGGCCGTAGGGGCCCGCCCTCAGTCCCAGGTCCAGAATGCCCTCGGGCCCCAGCCGCTTGAGCGCCTGGTACTGCAGCTCTCCCCGCAGGCTCCTCCCGTAGCGCAGCAGCTCCAACCGGTGCTGCAGCTCCAGGAGGATCTGCCAGTCATGCATCGCTCCGGGCCCGGGCTCGAACAGCGCGGGCGCGTAGCGCGCCGTGTTGCGCACCGCGAGCGCGTGGAAGATGACGTCGTAGTGCCCCCGCTCCAACGGCGAGGGCGGCGGCAGAATGAGGTGCGCGTGCCGCGTCGTCTCGTTGAGGTACGGGTCCACCGACACCATGAACTCCAGCGACGCCAGCCCCTTGTCCAGCTGCCCTCCGTTCGGCGTGGACAGCACCGGGTTGCCCGCGAAGGTGACCAGGGCGCGAATCTGTCCTTCGCCTCCGGTGAGCAGCTCCTCCGCCAGCGCCGCCACGGGCAGCTCTCCCGAGAACTCGGGCAGCCCTCGCACGCGGCTCCTCGTGCGCGCGAAGCCTCCCCGGCTGACCGCAAGTGCCTTGGGCCCTCCCACGATGTCGAACGCCGGCAGGGTGAACATCGCCCCGCCTTCCCGGTCCAGGTTGCCGCTCACCGTGTTGATCAGGTTGATGAGCCACTGGCACAAACCGCCGAAGGCCTGCGTGGACGTGCCTACCCGCCCGTAGCACACCGCCGTGGGCGCCTGGGCGAACTCCTGGGCGATGCGCCGGATGGTCTCCGCCGGGATGCCCGTGGGCCCCGCTGCCCGCTCCGGCGTGAACTCGCGCGCCAGCTCGCGCACCTGCTCCAGCCCCTCGGAGAACGCGGCCAGGCGCTCCAGGCGGGGATGCTTCACCAGCTCGTGCAGCAGCGCGAACAAGAACAGCGCATCCGTGCCCGGACGGATGAACAGGTGCTCGTCCGCGATGCCCGCCGTCTCCGTGCGCCGCGGATCCACCACCACCAGCCGGCCCCCTCGCTGCTGAATGGCCCGAAGCCGGTTCCTCACATCCGGCGCCGTCATCATGCTGCCGTTGGAGGCCAGCGGGTTGGCTCCCAGCGCCAGCAGGTACGCCGTCCGGTCGATGTCCGGCACCGGCACCATGAGCTGGTGGCCGAACATCAGGTACGAGGCCAGCATGTGCGGTAGCTGGTCCACCGACGTGGCGCTGTACTTGTTGCGCGTGCGCAGGGCGCGCAGCAGCTGCGGCAGGAAGATCAGCGCGCCGGTGTTATGCACCGTGGGGTTGCCCACGTAGGTGCCCACCGCGTCCCGGCCGTACTTCTGCTGCGTCTCGTGCAGCCGCCGCGCCGCCTCGTCCAGCGCCGCCTCCCAAGAGACCGGTTCCCACCCGCTGGCCGTGCGCCGTAGGGGCTGGCGCAGCCGGTCCGGATCCTCGTGCAGGTCCTTCAGCGCCACCGCCTTGGGGCAAATGTGCCCCTTGCTGAACGGATCCTCCTCATCGCCCCGGATGGAGGTGACGCGGCCGTGGGCCACCTCGATTCGCACCCCGCACATGGCCTCGCAGAGGTTGCATGCGCGGAAGTGTGTCTGGGGCTCGGTGGAGGCGGGCATGGGCGGCACTATAGCCGCTGCCCTCTCTCAGCCCATGACCCGCAGGGGCTCCTTGCCCGGGCTCGGCACCGGGCTCGGGCTCGGGCCTGGCACCGGGCCCGCCACGCGGCCCACGTCGAGCGACTCGAGCCACTGGGGCGCCAGCCCCTCCATCAACAGCAGCACCGACGCGTTCGTCCACGCGAAGCCCAGCGTCCGCTTCGAGCGCGGCTCCAGGTACGGCCCCCGGTCCGCGCCCTGGTTGCCGTACTCCACCGGCACGTCCGCCGAGCACCGCACCACGTCGTACTTCTCCTTGATGAGCCCGTTGTGGCTGCCCGCGATGCTCAGCACCATCGACAGCCAGCGGTACGCCACCTCGTCCGCCTCGGCGTGGAAGCCGTAGCGGCGCAGGCCTTCCACCACGATGATCTGATGCGGCGCCCAGCCAAACGGCCACTCCCACTGCAGGTCCTCGCCGCCCGCCGCCTCGCGCGAGGCCTTCGTGGTGGAGCTCACTCCGCCCGCCTGCAGGAAGCGCGGCAGCGAGGCGGCCACCGCGGCGGCCTCCTTGCGCGAGGCCCAGCCCGTCCACAGCGGATAGAACGTCGCCAGCGACTCGTACCCCGTGCGGCGCCCCGTCACGAAGTTGTGGTCGAAGAACAGCCCCCGCGACTCGTCCCAGAAGTGCGAGCGCATCGTCCGCGCCCGCGCCCGCGCCGCCTTCTCGAACGCCGCCGCCCTCAGCGAGTCCTTGCCCTCCACCAGCCGGAGGATATGCGCCAGGTCCAGCTCGTACTGGTACAGCAGCGAGTTGAGGCACACCGGCTCGTGCTGGTGCGTCGCCAGGCCGAAGCGGTGGCACATGTCCCAGCCGCTCTCCCGGATCGCCCGGTCGTGCTGGTGGAACTCCGTGTTGTCCGGCCGGAATGCGTAGTAGCCGGACAGGTCCTCGGCATCCGGGCCCTCGGCGTCATCCTTATAGCGGGACAGTCCGCTCGCCGTGGCGCGCGGGCCCGTGCGGAACACCGTGTCCAGCTCCCGAATCGCCGCCTTCGCCACCCGCTTGAGCAGCTTCAGGTCGGGGCTGGCCGCGTGCACCTCCAGCGCCAGCCGAGGCATCAGCGGCGGCTGCGTCCGCGACAGGTGGTAGCCCAGGTTCGAGTTGGGGATCTTCCCGTAGTGCTCGATGGCGTAGAGCTGGTTCTCCAGCAGGTCCCTGGCCAGCTCCACCCGGCCCGACGCCAGCGCGCCCCGCCCGTTGAAGTAGCTGTCCCAGCCGAACATCTGTGAGAACCGCCCGCCCGGGACGATATAGGGCTTGGGCAGGTAGGCCATTCCCGGCTCCTGGTTGAGCCGCTGCCAGTCGGCCGCCTCGCGCGGCTTGCGCAGCGCCACCACCTCGATGCCCGTGCGCGCCGCCTGCGCCCGCAGCCGCTTGAGCGCCTTCGCGTCCTTGGCCGGCACGAACACCCGCTGGCGCCCATCCGGGCTCTGCACCGGCATCACCTTCAGCGCTTCCTTCAGGTCCTCGATGCGGTTGGAGCGCCGGACCAGCCCGTCCCAGCCCCGGTCGATCAGCCGCTTCAGCGCCACCGTGCGCCGCTCCAGCATCCGCGCCACCGGCAGGCCGGGGATGTCGCCACGACCCTCGAGGATCTCCTCCGCGAGCACGTCCGCCACGTGCGCCAGCCGCTCGGGGTCCGCCAGCTCCAGCCGCACGCCCGGGCCCAACTCGATGTCCACCGCGAAGCGCACGTGGTGCTCGCGGGCCCGCTCGGCATCCCGCGCGGTGATGCAGCCGTCACCGTCCAGGTCCAGCGCCATCACCACGTCATAGGCGTGGCGCGCGGTGAACGTGCTGGGAGACAACGGCCGCGGCGCGGCGAACTCGTTTCTGGGACGACCCAGCGGAGTGGCCAGCGTGCGCGCGGAGACGGAACGGGGAGCAGCGGGAGAAGACATCCGGGGGGCACCTTCGGCTCGAAACGAGCCATGAAGGTACACGAGTTCCCCGCGCACAGGACCGCAGCCCCATAAGCTTGCCTGCCTCGGCTTTTAGTTTCAACTCAAAACTTTTGAACCCAAACCTCATGCCGCGCGACGCCCACATGGGGTCGGCGACAATCCGCTACAGTGTCCCCTCGGCGTTGCCTTCGTCCCGGTGCCAGCCGGTCCTGCTACGCCCCAGGAGACGAGACGTGAAGGAGCTGGAAGACATCCTCCGCGCCCGGGAGCGCGTGAAGGGCCCGCTGGTGCTGGCCACGGTGGTGGCGGTGTCGGGCTCCGCCTACCGGAGGCCCGGCGCGCGCATGCTGATGAGCGAGGAGGGCTGGCTGTCCGGCGGCGTGAGCGGCGGGTGCCTGGAGGGCGACATCATCCGCAAGGCGTTCTTCTGGACGGCCAATGGGCCGCGGGTGCTGCGCTACGACTCCACGGGAGACAACGCCGAGGACGAGGGTGGGCTGTCCTTCGCGCTGGGGTGCAACGGCGTGGTGGACGTGATGCTGGAGCGCTGGGAGCCCGGGCCGATGGATCCGCTGGCGTTCGCGGACGCGGCGCGGCGGCAGACACGGCGCTCGGTGGTAGCCACGGTGTACGGCGGCCCGAGCGGCGCGGTGGGCTCGCGGCTGTTGCTGCGGGATGACGGGGTGGAGACCAGCAACCTCACGGGCGCGCTGCGGGACGCGGTGCACACGGCGGCGGTGGAGGCCCTGGAGGCGGGGCGCACCTGGAGCGGCCCGTGCGGCGGCGCGGACGTGCTGGTGGAGGTGGTGGATCCGCCGACGCCGGTGGTGCTGTTCGGCGGTGGGTTCGACGTGGCGCCGGTGGTGGCCCAGGCGGTGAGGCTGGGCTGGCACGTGACGGTGGTGGCGGACAAGCCGGTGGACACATTGAAGCGGCGCTTCCCCAAGGCGCACGCGGTGGTGGCGGCCAAGGCGCGCGAGGTGTCCGAGAAGGTGGTGCTCTCGGAGCGCACGCTGGCGGTGCTGATGACGCACAGCCTGCCGCAGGACCGCGAGCTGCTGCCGTACCTGCTGCGCCAACCGCTGCGGTACCTGGGGGTGCTGGGGCCTCGCTCCCGGACGGAGAAGCTGCTCGGGGAGTTGCCCTCTGCTCCGACGCCGGCGCAGCTCGAGAAGCTGCACGCACCGGTGGGGTTGGACATTGGCGCGGAGGGGCCGGATGAGGTGGCGCTCTCCATCGTGGCCGAGCTGCGCGCGGTGCTGGCCGAGCGCGCGGGCGGCAAGCTGCGTGAGCGGCAGGCCCCCATCTACGCGGAGGCCGCTCCAGCCATGAAGAGGCTTGCGTGAAAGTGGGTGGGGTAGTGCTCGCCGCGGGGAGTTCGTCGCGGCTGGGGCACCCCAAGCAGCTCCTCCTCTATAAGGAGAAGACGCTGGTCCGGCGCATGGCCGAGGCGGCCGTCGAGGCGGGGCTCTCTCCGGTGGTGGTGGTGCTCGGCGCCCGCGCGGAGGAGGTGGCCGCGGAAGTCACGGGCCTGCCGGTGCGCACCGTGCACAACCCGGACTGGGAAGCCGGCATGGGCAGCTCGCTGCAAGTGGGCATGCGGGCGCTGCCGGAGGTGGATGCCGCACTCATCATGCTCTGCGACCAGCTTCGCGTGGACGCGGCCCACCTGAAGGCGCTGATGGAGGCCTTTGGACGGACGGGTGCCGCCATCGTGGCTTCAGGCTATGGCGGGACACGGGGTGTGCCCGCGCTGTTCGCCCGAGCCACTTTTCCCGAGTTCGAGAGGCTCGCGCCACAACAGGGCGCGCGGGGGGTCATCGCCCGTGAGCCTTCGCGCGTGCTGGAGGTAGCACTCCCCGGTGGCGACGAGGACATCGACACTGCCGCGGACCTGTCCCGCCTCCGCTGATGCGGAGAACAGGGGGATGTCCCAGCAAAACCGAACGCATCTGGAAGTGCCACGTCGGTACCTCCGCCAACAGCGTCCGGACTTCGGGTAGCGGCTCGGAGGACATCCTTCACCGTCCCTCGGACGGGGGTAACCCCTCGAACTCCCTCGACTTATCAACTTCTGAGCGAGAAGACGCAACTCTTGCCTACACGATCCGACAATGTACTCACCACCCCTATGATTTCCGACAAGTAGTCGGAAAGGAGCTGCCCCATGCTGTCTCCCGTCTCCGGTCGCTTCGCCTCGAACATGGTCTCCTCCATGGTCAACCGAGTTCAGGGCTCACCGGCAGACGGCAAAGTCATGGGCGTCAAGCCGCTCAGCGGCGGCAAGCCCCAGGAGGCGCTCACCCAGGCTGTCGATCAGCTCGAGCAGATGATCGACCAGCTCATGGCGATGATGCGCCGCTCGGGTGCCGTGCCCCAGGGCGCGGAGATGGGCGAGACGGCCGGCGCTCCCGGCGCCTCGGGTCCGTCCAAGGCCTCCGGTGGCTGCAACAAGGGTGGCGGCATGCACAC
>DASVVJ010000675.1:0-6258 GCA_036389955.1 Myxococcaceae bacterium | reverse complement strand
CCTGGGCGACCTTCAACTCGGCCGTCGCCTCCTCGATCTTCCTGCGCAGCTCGGCGTTCCAGCCCTGCAGCTTGGCCCGGGCGGTCTCCAGCTCGGCGCCCATGTGATTGAACGTCGTGGCCAGCGCGGTGATCTCATCGTTGCCGTCCACCTGAACGCGCCGGTCGAGTTCGCCGCGGCTGAAGGCCTCGACCCCGCCCACCACCGCCGAGAGCCGCTGGTTGATGCGGCGGGTGTAGAGCGCGCCCAGGGCCAGCAGCACCGCCAGCGCCCCGCCGATGGACATGAGCACCGTCTGGCGCATGATGCGCACTGGCGCCATCGCGGCCGCTTCGTCCAGCGAGACCACCACATCGAAGTCCAGGTTGCGGGACACGCGCGCCGCGCTCACCCGCAGATCCGGCGCGGCGGTGCGGAAGCTGTGCACCAGCTGCGTTCCCGCGGGACGCACGAGCGGGATGACGGAATCCTCCAGCTTCTTCAGGCGGCGAGACGGCTCCGAGCTGGCGAGGATGCGCCCACTGCTGTCCACCAGGTCGATGCGCGCCAAGGTGCCCTTGGCCTTGTGGGCCAGCAGCTTCTCCAGATCCTGGAAGACGACCTCGGCCAGCACGAAGGGGGCGCGCTCGCCCTCGTCGAGCTTGATGGCCACCGCCACCGCGGCCTGCTGGCTGAGCGAGTGCGCATAGACGCGCCCCAGCGCCGCCTGCCCTTTGTCCCCGAGCCTCAACCCGTTGACGGGCACCGCCTGCACCAGCGTGTTCAGCGAGGCCGGATCGAAGCGGGGGTGCCCTGCGGGAACCTCCTCGTCCTTCTCGGGGTAGATCGGGCGTCCGAGCAGCTCGCCCTGGGAGCTGAGCCGGAGCACCGCGCTCACGGCGGAGGACTGGCTGTAGATGAGCTTCAGGGCGCCGTCGATCTCGTCCTCGGTGAGACCGTCCCACTTCCAGAACTCGACCAGGAACGCCATCGCGTCCACGGTCTTCATCAGCGAGGCGTCCACGCTCTCGGCGGTGGACAGGGCCAGCGCGCGCTGCTCGGCGGCGATGCGCTCGGCCAGCTCCTTCTCCGCGCTCGACAGCAGCAGGAAGCCCACCACGGCCAGCGGCAGCACCGTGGCGGCGAGCATGAAGAGAATGAGCTGCTGGTAGAGCTTCATCCGGTGACGATCCGGGTTTCCTGCTCGCGGTCGCTGCGCAGGTAGATGGAGCCCTGGACGGCCTTGGCCCGCTTCTTCATATCGGCCGCGCGCCGTGCCAGCTCGGCGTGATCATGCGACATGCCGTCGCTCAGCACCGCCACGATGGAGACGCTCATGATGGGGAACTTCCGCTTCTCTCCGAACCGGTCCTCCGCCTCGATGTGGCCTTTCTCCCGGTCCTGCCGGTCGTAATAGAGCGGGATGATGCGATCGAACGCCTCGATGGCCCGCCGGCAGATGCGGTCCACGGACTCCGGCGCGGTGATGAACACGAAGTCGTCGCCCGCCACGTGGCCCAGGAAGTCTCCCGAGGTGCCGTCCTGGGCGAAGATCTCCCGCAGCAGATCGCCCGTCTGGCGCACCACGCCGTCGGCCTTCGCGAAGCCGTAGTAGTCGTTGTAGGCCTTGAGGTTGTCCAGGTCCAGGTAGCAGAAGGCGAACGGCTGGCGGGCCATGAGCCGACGCTGCACCTCGCGCTCGATGGCGTTGGAACCCGGCAGCTGCGTGGTGGGCGAGGCGCCCAGCTCCTGCTCCTTGCGCCGCAGCACGCTCTCCACCCGCGCCCCCAGCTCCAGCGCGTCGAAGGGCTTGGTGATGTAGTCGTCGCCACCCAGCTTCAGCGCGCGGATCTTCGAGGCCGTCTCGCCCCGGGCGGAGATGAAGATGACGGAGATGTGGCCGCTGGCGCGCTCGGCCTTGATCTCCTCGATGAAGTTGAAGCCGTCCCCGTCCGGCAGCACCACGTCCAGCAGGATGACGTCCGGCCGGCGCTCGCGCAGCACGCGGCGGGCCTCTTCCAGGGTGCCCGCCACGGACACGTCGAAGCCGAGGCTGGCGAGCACCTCGTTGCAGATGCCGCCGATCTTCGGATCGTCGTCCACCACCAGCACGCGGCCGTACTGCTGGCCGGTGCGCCCGCGCACCAGCGAGTCCACGGTGGCCAGCAGCTTGTCGGCCATCAGCGGCCGCAGCAGGAACGAGTCCGCGCCGGAGCGGAACGCGCGCTGGCGCTCGTCGAACGAGGAGCTGACGAGCAGCGGCGTGCGCCGGGTGTCCGGATCGTGCCGGAGGATCTCCGTCAGGCGCAGGCCCTCCACGTCCGGCAGCCGCACCGCGACGAGGATGACGTCCGGGTGGTGGCGCCGGGCCGAGCTGATGCCCTCCTCCGCGTTGGCGGCGATGCGCACGTCATAGCCCCGGCCCAGCAGCACGCCCTTGATGACGTAGGCCAGCTCCGTCTCGCCCTCGATGACGAGCACCCGGCCGCGGGGCTCGGGGCGCTTGGGCGTGGACGCGGGGGCCTCGGCGCCCTCCTGGCGCAGTTCCTGAGGCGGCTCGATGGGCAGCACGGTGACGAAGCGCACACCCTGGGTGCTGGGCTCGCACCAGATGCGCCCGCCGTGGGCCTCGACGATGTGGCGGCAGATGGCCAGACCGAGTCCGGTGCCGCGCACGGTGCGGTTGGCCGGGGTGCGCGCCTGCTCGAACCGGTCAAAGATGCGCTCCAGGCTCTCCTCGGCGATGGGCTCGCCGCTGTTCCAGCACGAGAGCGCCACGTAGCCCGGCAGGCCCGAGGTGGCCCTCAGCTCCAGCACCACCTCGCCGCCCTCGGGGGTGAACTTCACCGCGTTGGTCAGCAGGTTGTTGAGCACCTGCGTCAGCCGGCTGGCGTCGGCCATCAGCCGCAGCCCGTACTGAGGCAGCGCGGTGGATACCTTCACCCGCCGCTCGCTGAAGGCCGGCTGGTACTTCTCCACCGCGCCCTTCACCAGCTCGTCCAGGTACGCCAGCTCGAAGTTCATCCGCAGCCGGCCCTTGGCGAACTTCGCCAGGTCCAGCAGGTCGTCCACCAGCCCGTTGAGCTTCTCGGTGGAGTCCTTGGCCAGCGACAGGTAGCGCTGCTGCTTCTCGTTGATCGGCCCGGCCAGGTAGTTGAGCACCAGGTCCAGCGCGCCGGAGATGGACGTGAGCGGCGTGCGCAGCTCGTGGCTCACCATGGAGACGAACTCGTCCTTGCGCTCCTCGAGCATCTTCTGCTCGGTCACGTCGCGCAGCACCACGCACACCCCGCGCACCGTGCCGCGCGCGTCGTTCACCGGGGTGACGGTGCACTGGATGTGCCGGTCGAAGAGGTTCACCTCTTCCTTGAGCACCTGCGAGCCGCTGTACTCCCAGCCGCGGATGAGCTCCGAGGGCTCGAAGCCCAAGCGCTCCTCCAGCATGCGCCCGGTGAGCGCTGTCACGTCTTCACTCAGGTGCAACAGCTCCCGCGCCGCCGGGTTGATGACGACGATGGCGTCCGACTCGTCAGTGAGCAGCACGCCGTCGGTCATCGACTCGACCATGCGCTCGATGCGGCGGCGGGCCTCCTCCTCCACCGAGCGAAGGCTCTGGATGGCGTCGGCCGTCTGGTTGGCCAGCGTGTCCAGCAGCACCCCGTCGTCCTCGCTGAAGGCCTGCGGCTTCTGAGAGAACAGCGACAGCATGCCCACCGGCTTGCCACCCGCTACCAGGCTCACGGTGAGCTGGCTGGGGTACACCGCCGGCGCGCTGTCGTCCTGGGTGATGTTGCCGGTGACGCGCGTGGTGAGCCGGTCCTCGGGCAGCAGGTTGCCAGAGCTGCGCCGGTAGGCCCCGAGCATGGACTCCTTGACGCTCAGCAGGGCCTTCTCGCCCACCGTGCCCAGGCAGCGCAGGCGCAGGATGGCGCTGCGCGAGTCGTCCGGGGCGATCAGCGCCGCGCCGCAGTCGTACGGCAGCACCCGGGCCACCGCGCTGAGCACCCGGTCGATGATCGCCTCGTAGCTCGGCGGATCCGAGGCGCTGGCGCGGCTCACCTCGTAGAGGACGAAGAGCGCCTCCACGCGCTGGTTGAGCTGGCGCAGCAGCCGCTCCTTGTCCCGGCGCAGCTGAGTGAACTCCACCGCGTTCTTCACGGTGATGAGCAGGTCCGTCACTTCCCAGGGCTTGGTGATGTAGCGGTACACCTGGCCCCGGTTGATGGCGGCGATGATGTCCTCCGGGTCCGTGTACCCGGTAAGCAGCAGCGCCGTGACGTCGATGCCCTCCTCGCGCGCCGCCGTCACCAGCTCGATGCCCGTCATCTCCGGCATGCGCTGGTCGGTGATGAGCACGTCCACCGGCTGGGTCCTCAGGATCGACAGCGCGTCGGGGCCCGAGATGGCCGTCAGCACGTGGTACTGGCGCTGGAACATCCGCGAGAGGATGTCCAAGACGTCCGCCTCGTCATCGACGAGCAGCAGGGTGTGGCGAGGGGGCTGGGACAAGACGTCCGGAATTGTACGCTCAGATCACAGGGGGGCCTCAAGTTCTCTCACGGTGCCCCGAGGAGGGGGAAGAGACCCATCCGGTAGGGCTGCCTGCCTGCCTGAAAGCATTGACTCTACACGCCTGTTCAGGGAGCATGGACTACTGAAAGCCTGTTGCCCTGGGCGGGGAAGTGCCTACCTTCCCGCCGAGGAACCAAGGGAGCGTGGCATGGAAGAGCTGACCGAACGCCAGCGGGAGATTCTCGCCTTCATCGTGAAGGAGACGGAGACGCGGGGTTTTCCCCCCACCATCCGTGAGATTGGCGAGCAGATGGACATCCGCTCGACCAACGGGGTGAACGATCACCTCAAGGCGCTGGAGCGCAAGGGTTACCTCAACCGGGGCGAGCAGCAGAGCCGCTCGCTGGTGCCCACCAAGCGGGCGCGGATGCTCCTGGGCCTGGGAGTGAAGAAGGACTCGGGGCTGGTGGAGGTTCCGCTGCTGGGCAAGGTGGCGGCCGGTGCGCCGCAGCTGGCGGCGGAGACGACCGAAGACTCGGTGAAGATCGACAGCTTCCTGCTCGGGGGCACCGGGGGCCGTGAGGTCTTCGCGCTCCGGGTGAAGGGGCAGTCGATGATCGAGGATGGGATCCACGACGGGGACTACCTGTTCGTGCGCAAGACGCCCTCGGCGCAGCCCGGCGACATCGTGGTGGCGCTGATCGAGGACGAGGCGACGGTGAAGCGCTACTACCCGGAAGGGGAGCGCATCCGGTTCCAGCCGGCGAACGCGGCGATGCAGCCCATCTACGTGAACAAGGCGGACTTCCGCTCGACGATGCTGCTGGGGATCGTGGTGGGCGTGTACCGCAAGCTGCCGGGTGGCCGCGCATAACTCCCCTCTCCCTCCGGGAGAGGGACAGGGTGAGGGTTCCCGATAGCCCACCTGACTCAGGACAGGCGCTTCGTCATCCGCAGCAGGCTGTAGGCAGAGAGGGTCGAAGCGTCCTTGATGCGGCCCTGGAGGGCGAGGGCCTCGAACTCTTCGACCGTGACGCGGGTGACCACCAGGTCACTCTCCTCGGGGGACAGGTTCCGCTCGCCCTGGGATAGCTGCTCCGCCAGGAAGACGTGCATGCCCTGCGTGGAGTATCCCGGGGCGTTGAAGAGGTGCCCCAGGTACGTCATGTGTCCCGCGACGAGGCCGGTCTCTTCCTGGAGCTCGCCTTTGGCCACGGACTCGGGAGCTGCGTCCTGCTGGTCCTCCCACATGCCCTGGGGGAACTCCAGGTAGCGGCCCTTGACGGGGTACCGGTACTGCTCCACCAGGTGAAACGCCCCGTTCTCGTACGGGATGATGAGCGCGAAGTCCGGCTTGTGGACGACGCCATAGATGCCGCTCGAACCGTCCTGCCTGCGGATGGAGTCCTCGCGCACCGTCATCCACCGGTTCCGGTAGACCTCTCGCGAAGAGATCGTCTCGATGGTCATGGGGCGAGTCTGCCCCGAAAAGGACCGGATGTGCCTGGGACCAGCCGTTGTTCTACTGGATAGTGCGCGGATCGAACGGGCACTAGACTCCGAGGCACCATGGGCATGCCCTCGGCATCTCGTACCTGGCGGTTGCTCTCACTGTGTTCGTTGTTGCTGCTCGCGTGCGCTACCCCCTCTCCCACTGAGCACACGTGGGAGAACGGCGAGCGCTCTGACGCTACTTCCTGCGAGGCTCCAAGCGCGGCTCAGTGCGTGGTGTTCGCTTGCGACGGCGAGGTGAGCGCCGCCTTCAAC
>DASVVJ010000674.1:0-5611 GCA_036389955.1 Myxococcaceae bacterium | reverse complement strand
ATTGGCGCGCTGGCCCGGTACCCCGTCGCCGTGGTGTGTGCCGGCGCCAAGTCCGTGCTGGATCTGCCCAAGACGATGGAGGCACTGGAGACGGCCGGGGTGCCCGTGATCGGCGTGGGCACGGACGAGCTGCCGTCGTTCTACAGCCGCGGCTCGGGCCTGCCGCTGGAGCACCGGGTCAATGATGCCGCCACCGCCGCCCGCGTCGTCCAGGCCCGGCACGCGCTGGGGCAGGGGGGGCTCGTCTTCGCCCAGCCTCCTCCCGAGGAGGTGGCTCTGCCCAGCGCGGACGTGGAGCTGCACATTGCCTCCGCGCTCGAGGAGGCTGAACGCCAGAACGTTCGTGGCAAGGCCGTGACGCCGTTCCTGCTCTCGGAGCTGGCCCGGCGCACCGGCGGCAAGAGCCTCAAGGCGAACCTGGCGCTGCTCACGAACAACGCCCGCTTCGCCGGCGAGCTGGCCGTCGCCCTGTCCCGCGCCTGAGTCAGCGCTTTCGCGAGAACCAGGTCATCAGGTCCTCGAGCGCACGGCGATCCACCTCGTCGAACGTCGCCTTGTGCTCCGAGTCGATGTCCAACACCGCGATCAGCTCGCGGTTGGGCCCGAATACCGGCACCACGATCTCCGACGCCGAGCGCCCGTCACAGGTGATGTGGCCCGGGAAGGCGTGTACGTCCGCCACCACCACCGTCTCGCGCGTGGCCGCCGAGGCCCCGCATACGCCCTTGCCGAAGGGTATCTCCAGACACCCCAGCGTCCCCTGGTACGGGCCCACCCGCAGCAGCTTGCCCGGCTCTACCACCCGGTAGAACCCCGTCCACAGGTGCCCAAAGGCGTTGTGCAGCAGGCAGCTCATCGTCGCCATCGCGGCGATCTCGTCGCGGATGCCTTCCAGCACTGCCTCGGTGTGCTTCTTCAGCTCCGCGTACGCGTCGGCCTTCGGCTGGCCGCGCAGATCCAGGGTTACTTCAGCCATGGGGGGCAAATCCTCAATGCAGTGAGTCACGGGCGCACTCGCGCCAGGGGGCTCCTTGTTTAACACCGCGGAGCCCGCACCGTGCTTTGCAAGAAAAACGCCCACCTTGCCAGGTGGCGGTGGCTCGTGCGCGGCCCTCCCCGGTAAGCAGGAGAGCTCAGCCCGGGGCACTGGCGCTGGAGTTCTCCGGTGGCGCGGCCTTCTCCGCCGCGGCCTTCTCGGCGGCTGCAGCCTTCTCCGTGGCAGCCTTCTCTGCTGCCGCTGCGGCCTTCTCTGCCGCCGCAGCCGCCTTCTCCGTGGCGGGCTTGCGGCCCAGCCCGTAGCGCTGCCCCGCCGACTCCAGGATGCGCCCCACCAACTGCGTGAAGGACATGCCTTTCTCGCGGGCCGCCAGCGCCAGCTCGCTCTTATCCTCGAGGTACGGGTTGGGGTTCACCTCGAGTATGTAGGGATCGCCTTCCTGCGAAATGCGCAGATCGATGCGCGCGTAGTCCTGCAGCTTCAGCCCGCGGTAGGCCAACAGCGCGGCCCGCTCGACACGCTGGCGCAGCTCTGGTGACACGTTGCTCGCAATCACCAGCTTAGGCGCCCCATCTCCCTCGGGCCCGAACTTCACCTCGCGATCGGAGATGGTGGGCTTGTTCGGGTCCCACTTGTCTCCGAAGTCCAGCTCCACGATGGGCAGGATCTCCGGCATCTCCTTGGTGCCGATGACGCCCACGTACACCTCGCGCCCCTCGATGAACTCCTCGGCCAGCGCCTCGTCTCCCAGCTCCTTGCGGATCTCCTGCACCCGCTTGGTCAGCTCCTCCCACGTGCGCACCAGCGACTTCTTCCCGATGCCAATCGAGGCATCGCTGCGTGCCGGCTTCACGATGAGCGGGAACTCCAGGTCCCCGTTGGTCTCCACCGTGACGCCGTCGAAGGTGGCGAAGTCCGGGGTGGGGATCTCGTGGTACTCGAGCAGCTGCTTGGTGAGGATCTTGTCCTGCGCCAGCAGCAGCCCCGCCGTGCCCGAGCCGGTGAACTTCACCCGCGCCATCTCCATCAGCGCCGCGACGTTCACCTCCATCCGGTAGTCCTCGGCGAACGTCTCGCAGAGGTTGAACACCAGGTCACACTTCGAGCGTTCGATCTCCTGGAGGATGTCGAACACCCGATCGCTCACGGCGATGGTGGTGGCCTCGTGCCCCAGCTCCTTCAGCGAGGCGCCCACCTGGGTGACGACGGGATCAAGGGGGTCTCCATCCGCCTGGTAGTGGAGGATGGCGATCTTCAAGGGCGGAAGGGTCATGGCCCTTCAAGTGTAAGGCGCCATGACGCGGAGCGCACCCGGGCTCTTGCGCCTCCCACCACTTCGTTCAATGCACTGCGTTCTCAGTCCACTTCGAAGAAGCGGTCCGTGTACAGGTAGTTCATCGCCAGCGCCGTCACCAGCGAGGTGAGCTTGGTGAGGTACTCGCGCGTCTTGTCCAGGTGGATGGTCAGCCGCAGCGCGGTGGCCCGCTCCATGATGTGGTCCACCAGCGCGCGCACCACCGGGGCGCCCACGCCGCTGTACTGGGTGACGGACTGGATGATCGACTGGCGCTCGGCGCGCAAGAACGTCTCGGCGCTGCCCGGCGCGGAGTCCGGAGGCTCGAAGAGCCCCAGCAGATCCTGGTCCAGGTGCTCGCGCAGGGACAGCTCGACGCGCTCCTCCAGCTGGCGCTGGCGGTAGTGGTCCAGCACCGTCTCCTCCATCTCGTCCACGTCGAGATCGCGGTCCGCCAGCTGCACCAGCGGTGGGGTGCGGCCCAGGCGCTTGATGATCTCGTCCACGTACTGGAGCTTCTTGAGCGCGCCCCAGCCCGCGTAGCGCTTGGCCCAGTCCATTCCGGGCGTCAGCCACACGGCGAACGTCTCCGCGAAGTCCTCGTCCGGGTGCTTCTGCGCGTACCAGCCGGAGATGTGCACCACGTACTTGCGGCTGAACGGCCGTGGTTTGTAGTCGTCGTGGTACGGCTTGGAGTAGTCCCCGAACACCTTCAGCCACTCCGGCGTGTCATAGAGGCGGTAGGCGTAGTTGAAGGCGTGCCCGGCCTCGTGGCGCAGGTACATGAGGATGTCGCGCTCGGTCTCCGCGTCGCCACCCAGCTCCGCCTCGATGGAGTGCAGCCGGGTGTCCGCCAGGTAGAACGGCAGGCCGATCACCGGCACACCCGAGGGGCAGCCCCACTGGTCGGACAGGTAGCACTCGGGCTTGAAGCCGATGCCCTTGGCCTCCAGCTCCGCGTAGAGCTGCTGGATGTGGCGCTCGAGGGCAGTGCCCTTCAAGTGGAGCTTCAGGTCCTTGATGCGCGCCTGAAGCAGCGTCTCGCGCTCGCTACGGCGGGGCGAATCCGCCGCCTCGTGCGGGTCGGTGATGGTCTTCTCGCGGAAGGTGATCTGGGAGGATGAGAGCATCGGGTCCCCAAGGGGCCTCCGAGTCTAACGGCGGAGGCTTCCGGGTAAATTGGCCCGTCTCTCTGAAGGTGCAAACGCCCGTAACCCCTGGGTCTTTGGGGGAGCGGGCACCAGATCCTGGGGGTTCCAACAACTCCGTTGCCAGCGGAGCGGCCGGGGAAACGAGCCCCCGGCGGCCTTCCTGAGGGGCTACTCGAAGATGGCGATGTCCGGCTTGTCCGAGCCCGGCTTGGAGGGCTTGGGCTTGTTGGGGGAGGCGGCGCGCACCTGCGTGAGCGGGATGTTCATCGTCACGCTGTCGTCCGCGACGTGGCTGAGATCCAGGGGGCGCTCCGCATCCTGGTAGCCCTGAAGCTGGAACTTGAGCTTGTGCTTCTTGTCACGCGACAGCGACAGCGAGGTGGGGGTGGTGCCGATCTGCACGCCCTCCTCGTTGAAGATGCCGGCCCCATCGGGCGTGGAAGTGAGCTTCACCACCACGGTGGGGCTGACCGCGCGCGGAGTGTCCTGCTTCGCGGTCTCGGTGGACGGCTTCGCGGGCGGCTGCTCGCGAGGGACCTCGACCACCTGGGGCTTCTGAGAAGGCAGAGGGGCCGACTCGCTGGGCCTGAGGGCCACCACCGCGCCGCCCGCGACGAGCAGCAGCAGGGGAATGCCCACCAGCGCCGCCTTCTTGCCGGTGGACATGCCGGCGGGAGGCTCGGGCGGGGCCGCGGGGGGAGGCGTGGGCGCGCGGTGGGCCGCAACGCTGGGCCGGGAGCGGGTCGAGGGCGCACTGCCCGAGGCGCCCTTGGCGACGACGACGTTGGAGGGCACCGACGAGCCCCGGGGCGACGAGACAGAGGGCCTGGAGGGCCGTGCGCTGTTGGCGCTCCCGGCGGCCCGGCGCGCACCCGAGACACTGGGCCTGCTGCCGCTGCCACCCTCGCGCGCGGTGGCGCCACCCGAGGGCCGCGCGTCCATCTGCTCGGGGGTCAGGTCCGCCACCGCGTCCAGCATCGCGTCGATGAACTCCTCGGCGGACTGGAAGCGGTCTTCCTTCTCGCGCGCCAGACCCTTCTGCATGAAGGCGTCGAGCTCGGGCGGCACCGGGGCGCCCTGGCGCTTGCTGTTCACCGGCGGCACCGTCTGGGTGAGCGCGGCGGTGAGCGCCTTGCGCACCGTGTTGGCGCCGTAGGGCGAGGTGCCCGTGAGGCAGTAATAGAGGACGCCCGTGAGCGAGTAGAGATCCGAGCGCTGATCCACCACCTCACCGCCGGCCTGCTCGGGCGGCATGTACTGAGGGGTGCCCAGCACCTGGCCGGTGGAGGTGAGCTGCTCCTCCTCCTCCTGCTCCATGGCCTTCACCAGGCCGAAGTCCAGCACCTTGACGAAGTCCTTCCCGTCGAGCTGCTGCACCATGATGTTGTGCGGCTTGAGGTCGCGGTGCACCGCGTTCTCGGCGTGCGCGTGCGCCAGGCCCCGGGCCGCCTGCTCCATCAGGCCCACCGCGCGGCGCAGGGACATGGGCCCCTCGCGCTTGACGATCTCCTTGAGGCTCTCGCCCTCGAGCAGCTCCATCACGAAGTAGCAGGTGTTGTCCTGCGCGCGGCCGAAGTCGTAGATGGTGATGATGTTGGGGTGGCGAAGGCGGCTGGCGACCTCGGCCTCGCGGCGGAAGCGCTCGAAGAAGGTGGGCGCGGCGGCCAGGGCCGGGTTGAGCGTCTTGACGGCGACCGGGCGCTGCACCGAGGTCTGCGTAGCGCGGAAGACCATGCCCATGCCACCTTGGCCGAGCACGCTTTCGATCTTGTACCGGTTGTCGAGCACCGTGCCGATCAGCGCCGCGCTGGCGCCGCCACACAGGTGATCTTGACCCTCGGTGCTTCCACAGTGAGGACAGGGGGATGCCATTGGTCGGCGGAGTATACGCAACCCGCCGGGGACGCGGGGAGTAGGCGAGCAGGCATCGAGGCGGTTCCCGACAGCCGCCCGGGCTGTTACACCCCACCTCCGCCATGAGCCTCCTGATCGCCCAGGACATTTGCCTTGCCTACGGCAAGAAGGTCCTCTTTGACGACGCCAGCTTCACCCTAGGCCCCAAGGACCGTGTGGGCCTGGTAGGAGCCAACGGAACGGGCAAGAGTTCGTTGATGAAGATCATCGCCGGGGCGCAGCATCCGGACTCCGGCACGCTCACGTTCTCCCGGG
>DASVVJ010000673.1:0-3214 GCA_036389955.1 Myxococcaceae bacterium | reverse complement strand
CCGCGGGAACGCGGCCCGCTCGAGGATGACTACGGACAGCCCCGCGGCGGCACAGGTGATGCCGGCGGAGGAACCCGCGGGCCCTCCACCGACGATGACCACGTCCGCTCGCCGGGCGGCGCCGCTCATGCGCCCGGCAGGATGGCCTGGACGAACTGCCAGGGGCTCTCATCGGTCCGGTGCAGGATGCGGCGGCTGCTCGGATCCACGAAGAGCGTGTACAGCTCATCCACCTCGACCCGCTCCTTGCGGAAGTCCGGCGCGGGCTTGGCCTTGTTCGCGGGGAACAGCTCCAGCCGGTAGCTCTGGTTGAGCATCGTGGTGCCGGCCTGGAGCTGCGCGCCCTGCAGCTCCGCGTCCCCCGGCGACACCGGCCGGAACGAGAGCACCACCAGGTTGTTCTTCTGCGAACGCGTGGTGGCGCCCAGCAGGGTGTAGGCCATCGCCATGGCCAGCACGCGCTCCTCGTACTGGCGGGCGCGGACGTGCGAGGTGAGCCGGAGGGTGAACTTCTTCTCCAGCGTGTTGAGCACGTAGTCGGTGTGGTCGTAGCTCTCGAACTCGGCGTAGCGCTTGCTGCCCTCGGTGACGAGGACCGGGCCGCGCTCACCGTCCCAGGGCAGTGTGCCCTGCTGGCCAATCTCCTCGTCCGTGAGCGGCGCCACGGTGAAGAAGCGCGTGCCGTCCGAGGCGTAGGCGTACGCGCGGGTCGAGTCCGGCGCGGCGGCCGGCCAGAAGGTGCTCAGGGCCGCGCACAGCTTGGCGTCCTCGGGGAACGGGCTGCCCAGGCCATACGCCGCCATGTGCCGGACGCCGTCCCGGATGTCGAAGCTCACGTCCCAGCCCGGCGCGAAGATGCCGGAGGCATGGTCCGGCATGTGCGAGTGACGCTGGAACTCCACCGGTCGGGGCGTGGTGGTGTTCGGAGAGACGGGGCCGAAGAGCGGCACCAGGGCCGTGCGGGTGAGGTTCACCGTGTCGAAGGGCGAGTTGGGCAGGTTCACGTTGGCGGCAATGCGCTCATCGCTCAGCGAGTCCGGCGGCGTGGCCCACAGCGTCTCGCGCAGCTCCTTCGGCAGCCCCTCGGTCCACTCGGTCAGCTCGCGCTGGCTGTAGCTGACGTGGAAGTTGGGCGCCGTCACCAGCGAGTACGCCGGCACGTGCCGCAGCCCCGCGCCCTGCGTCTGCGGGCAGATCGCGGCCACCCACCCGTCGGCGGTGAAGTCCAGGTAGTGCAGCGCCTTGAAGTTGCCCTTGCTCACCTCGGCGGCGACGTGTGGCAGGGTGTTCAGGTCCTTGAAGGAGCCGTCCGCCTCCACCTTGGTGCGGGCGTGCAGGTACTCCGGAGCGCTGCGCGCTCCACCCGAGCCGGAGGCCAGGTAGAGGCTCGAGGAGAGCACCGGGGACTTGGGCGGCACGTTGAAGGTGAGCGGAACGCCCTGGTAGGTGGCCGGCTCCACCAGCGAGGCGTGCGGCACGGGGATGAGCACCCCGGGCGGCAACTCCGGCGCGGTGGACAGCTCCGCCAGCCCATGGGTGAAGCGGAACGGAGCGTTCTCCAGGTCCACACCGCTCCAGCCCGAGTCGTACTTGCGGCCCAGGTGCAGGTGCACCCGGCGCAGCTTCTCGTTGACGTGAACTGACTCGAAGCTGAGCGAGAGCCCGTGGAAGTCCGTCAGGCACTCCGGGCCGGAGAACAGCTTGTGCACCGGCTGCCAGAAGTCCAGCGTGTCATCGGCCGGGAACGGGTGCTCGTTCGTCTTCTTCCCGAAGAAGCGCATGGGCAGGAAGCTGGCCGCATCGCCCCTGCGCTGCACGGCCAGGTAGGCCGAGAAGCGCGCGGGGCAGACGCGAAAGGCGAACGGGTTGTCGTCCACCTGGGGCACGAAGCCGCGGAAGCGCGGCTGGTACAGCGGCTCGGCGGTGCCCACGCGGCTCAGGCCCGTGCAGGAGTACACCGTGTCCGCGTGCCGCCGGTGGGCGGTGTGCAGCGCGGGCCGGTACTCGGAGGAGAACACCACCACCGCTAGCGGCCTGCCTCCCACCAGCGAGCTGAGCTGCGCCAGCGAGGCGTTGCGCGTGGCGAACACGTAGTTCTCCACCGCCTCCAGCTCCGCCAGCGTGGGGAACTTCTCCAGCCGGGGGATGCCCGGCCCCTCCACCACCCGGGGCGAGGCGAGCGCGTGGTAGAGCAGGCTCCAGGCGGGCCGCCCCGGCTCGATGCCGCGCGTGCCCTCGAGCGCGAAGTCCTCGAAGCCCTGAAGGTCCCGGCGGAGGCCCGGCAGCGGCCGGCTCAGCTCATGCGCCAGATTGCTGGCGGTAATGTCCAGCCCATGCAGACGGAACAGCTCCGCCCAACCATACGGCGCAAGACGCGCGCACGCCTGCTTCACCTGCTCGATCAGTGTCATTGTTCCCCCCTGCCCGCGGGCTCGATTGCCCGCGGCAGCCGGCTCTCTACTTACTCGAACTCGAGCGCGCGCTGGAAGTCGGCGGGGTTGGTCGCCGCGGCGCTGGCCGTTTCCAGCGTGATGACGCCCGTCTTGTACAGCTGGCTCAGGTGCTGATCGAAGGACTGCATGCCGTAGGTGTCGCGGCCCTTCTCGAGGACGTCCTTGAGCTCGTTGGCGCGGTCCTCGCGGATGTACTCCTGCACCGTCTTGGTCTGCACCATGATCTCCAGCGCCACCGCGCGGCCCTTGTTGTCGGCCTTGGGCAGCAGCCGCTGAGAGATGGTGGCCTTGAGGCTGTCGGCCAGGCGCATACGCACCATGGCCTGCTCCTCGGCGGTGAACACCGATACCAGGCGGTTGATGGTGCGCGAGGCGTCCGTGGTGTGCACGGTGGAGAGCACCAGGTGGCCCGTCTCCGAGGCCTTGAGCGCGATGTCGATCGTCTCCGTGTCGCGCATCTCGCCCACCAGGATGACGTCCGGGTCCTGGCGCAGCGCCGCGCGCAGCGCCATGGCGAAGCTGTTGGTATCAGGTCCGATCTCCCGCTGGGAGATGGAGGACTTGATGTTCTTGTACATGAACTCGATCGGGTCCTCGATGGTGAGGATGTGCAGGGGCTCGCTGCGGTTGATGTGGTCGATCATCGCCGCCAGCGTGGAGCTCTTGCCCGAGCCCGTGGCGCCCGTCACCAGCACCAGGCCGCGATCCTGGCTGGCGATCGACTTGAGCACCTGCGGCAGCCCCAGCCCGTCGATGCTGGG
>DASVVJ010000672.1:0-5262 GCA_036389955.1 Myxococcaceae bacterium | reverse complement strand
AGCAGCTCCACACCGCCTGGGAGGGACAGGGCCAGGTCCTGGTGGAGCTGGTGCCGCAGCTGGAGCTGGTCGTGGGCCCCCAGTCTCCCGTTCCCGCGTTGCCCCCCGCCGAGGCCCAGAGCCGCTTCACCCGCCTCTTCGAGCGCTTGCTGAGAGTCTTCGCCACCCGGGAGCGGCCCCTTCTTCTCTTCCTCGACGACTGGCAGTGGGCGGATCCCGCCAGCTTGAAGCTGATTCAACACCTCATCGTCCACGCCGAGACCCTGCCCGTGCTGCTGGTGGGCGCCTACCGCGACAACGAGGTGGGCGCCTCCCATCCCCTGATGCAAACCCTGGCGGAGATGCAGCAGTCGGGGGCTCTCGTTGGCCGGGTGCATCTCTCCGCTCTGGAGACCGGGCAGACGCAGCAACTGCTCGTGGACGCACTCTCCGGGATAGAGCAGTCCGAGGTGTCTTCCCTGGCGGAGCTGGTGCAGCACAAGACGGGGGGCAACCCCTTCTTCGTCTTGCAGCTGCTGCGCACGCTGTACCGGGATGGGTTGGTGACACGCGTCCCGGGAGGCGGCTGGCTCTGGGACTCGGAGGCCGTGCGCGCACGCGGCTACTCCGACAATGTCGTCGACTTCATGGTGAGCCAGCTTCGCCAGCTTCCCGCCACCACTCAGCAGTTGTTGAGCCTCGCCGCCTGCGTCGGCAGTGACTTCGCCCTGGAGATGCTGGCTCAGCTCTCCGGTCAGCCCTCCCCTTCCGTGGAGCGTGGTCTGGAGGACGCTTTCCAGCGCGGGCTCCTCGCTCAAGTCGCGCCGGAGGCCTACCGCTTCCAGCATGACCGCATCCAACAGGCGGCTTACACCCTCCTCCCCGAGGCTGAGCGCAAGGCCGTCCACCTGCGCATCGGCCGCATGCTGCTTGCTACGCTCTCCGCGGAGGACCAGAAGGAGAAGCTCTTCGACCTGGTGAACCACCTCAACGCGGGAGCGGAGTTGGTGGGGGAGCCCGCCGAGCGGGAAAAGCTGGCGCGCCTCAATGCGGAGGCGGGGCGGAAGGCCAAGGCTTCCGCGGCCTACAGCTCGGCGGCGGCCTACTTCTCCCTGGCCTTCTCCCTCTTCCCGGGAGACCCGTGGGAAGCCGACTACTCGCTGGCCTTCTCCCTGGGCATGGACCGTGCCCTCTGCGAGTTGATGAGTGGCAACGGGGCCGAAGCGCGCCGGCTGATGGAGGAGGTGCTCCCCCGCACGCGCGACCGCCTGCACATGATGGCGGCCTATCACCTCAAGAGCGACATCCTCCTGGGCACGGGTGAGACCGTGGCCTCCGCCACCAGCATCCTCGAGTGCCTGGAGCGCCTGGGCGTGCCGATCTCCCCCCACCCCACCGAGGAGGAGATCGCGGCCGCCTACCAGGAAGTGCAAGCGATCCTCGCACACCGCTCCGTGGAGACCATTGCCGAGCTGCCCCTGGTGACCGACCCGTACACCCAGGCGTTGATGAACCTTCAGGCCACCTTCTATGCCAAGGCCTTCTTCATCGACGTCAACCTGTTCCGCCTCAACATCCTCCGGTTGACGGCCCTGTGCCTGCGCCATGGCAACTCCGAGGCGTCCGCCCTCACCTATGCCCTGTATGCCTTTCTCCACGTGGCGACCTATGGGCGATACCGCGAGGCAGATGCCTTCGCGAGGGTCGTGCAACGCCTGGCGGAGAGGTTCGGCATCAACACCTACAGCGCTGACGTCAACGTGCTCCTGGAGTCCGTCAGCCTCTGGAACCATCACTCCCGCAACGGCCTGGAGTTGGCTCGAAAGGGCTTTCAGCAATCCCTCCACGCCGGGGCCTACCAGCCCGCCGGCATCTTCGCTTACCACATGGTCTACGAGCGCCTCTTGTTAGGGCATGCGCTGAGCGAGGTGAATGAGGAGGCCAGGGAGCGCCGGGACTTCGTGCGCAGGTTGCGTTTCCGGGACGCGGAAGACTTCATCCGCATGTACCAGCGCTACGTCCAGCAGATGCGGGGGCTCTCCCGCTCATTCCATACCTTGAGCGGCGACGATTTCGAGGAGGAAGCCTTCGAGGCCTCGCTGGCTCAAGACCGCCTGTGGAACCTGCCCAGCCTCTACTGGGCCCTCAAGATGCAGTCGCGCTACATGGCCGGAGCGTATGAGCAGGCGCGTCAGGCCTCCGACCAGGCCCGGGAGATGATTGGCGTTGCGATCGGTCACCTCCAACTCCTGGAGTACAACCAATACCGCGGGCTGACGCTGGCGGCGTGCTACGCGGACGCTCCGGCCTCGCAGCAGGCCGAGCTGCTGGAGCAGGTGGCCCACCACCACCGCACCCTGAAGGAGTGGGCCGAGGCCTGCCCTGACAACTTCCTCGCCCCCGAGCGCATGGTGTTCGCCGAGTGGGCTCGCCTCTCGGGCAAGAAAGAGGAGGCCTGGCGCGCCTACGAGGAGGCCGTGGACGCGGCGCGGCAGTATGGCTACATCCAGAATGTGGCCCTGGCCAATGAGCTGGCCGCGCGCTTCTGGAAGGCCCAGCGCATGGCCAGCATCGCCCTCTCCTATGCGCGTGAGGCCCGGGACGCGTACCGGCAATGGGGCGCCGTGGCCAAGGTCCGCCAGCTCGAAGCCCAGTGGCCGCAGCTGGAAGCCGCCCCTTCCAGCCCGGACACCACCTCCACGGACACCAACAGCCGGCAGATCGACGCCCTCACCGTGGTGAAAGCCCAGCAGGTCATCTCCAGTGAGATCGTCCTGGAGAAGCTGGGGAAGACCCTGCTGCAGGTGGCGATGGAGAACGCTGGCGCCCAGCGGGGCGCCCTGCTCCTCACCGAGGGCGAGAAGCTGGTCCTCGCCGCCTCCGCGGGAGTGGAGAAGCCTGGCGCCGAGGTGGTGCCCTGGACGCTGGTGGCCTATGTGCGGCGAACCCGGGAGGTGGTCCTCCTGGGTGACGCCTCCAGGCCCCATCCCTACTCTTCCGACCGCTACTTCCAACAAACGGGGGCGCGCTCGGTGTTGTGTGTTCCCCTGAGCCGCCAGGGGCAGTTCCATGGGGTGCTGTACCTGGAGAACGAGCTGGCGGCCGACGCCTTCACGCCCGGCAATCAGGCCCTGCTGGGCCACATCGCCACCCAGGCCGCCATCTCCATGGAGAATGCGCGCTTGTACTCCGAGGTGCAGCAGGCCGAGGCCGCCCTGCGCAAGGCCAATGAGCAATTGGAGGCGCGCGTGGAGGAGCGCACCCAGCAGCTGCAGCAGGCCCAGGCCCGCCTGATGGACACCGCCCGCGCCGTGGGCATGGCCGAGGTGGCCTCCAACGTGCTGCACAACGTGGGCAATGTCCTCACCAGCGTGGTGGTGGAGACCCAGTTCATGCGCGAGGCGATCAATGCCTCGTTCATCTCCAAGATAGGACCGGTGGGCGACCTGCTGGCGAAGCACCGGGACAGGCTGGCCGAATTCTTAACCCAGGACGAGCGGGGCATCCGCTTGCCAGACTACCTCTCTGCCCTGTCCAAGAGCCTGGTGGAAGAGCAGAGCCAGCTCAAGACGGCACTGCAGTCTCTGGAGAAACACGTCGAGCACATCCGTGCCATCGTCCAGGTGCAACAGACCTACGCCAAGACGACCCTCCTGGAGGAGGAGTGCGACCTGCGCACGCTGGTGGAGGACGCGCTGCGCATCCAGCTGGCAACGCCCGTTCATCGCAAGGTGCGCGTGACCCGGGAATTGCAGCCCCTGCCTCGGGTGCGCCTGGACAAACACAAGGTGCTGCAAATCCTCATCAACCTGCTGAGCAACGCCCACTATGCGTTGGAGGGCATCGCCGAGGCGGACCGGCACATCCAGGTGCGGTTGGGAGTCCGGGACGGCAGCATGTACATCCAGGTGGTGGACAATGGCGTCGGAATGACACCCGAGGTGCGTGAGCGCCTCTTCACCCATGGCTTCACCACCCGGCCGGACGGCCACGGTTTTGGCCTTCACGCCAGTGCCGTGGCGGCCAGTCAGCTGGGTGGACGGTTGAGCGTGGAGAGCGCGGGGCCTGGCAGAGGAGCAACGGCCACGCTGGAGATTCCCCTCGACGGCGGCAACAAGCGCTTCGGTCCCGGGGCGCAGGGCACGTAGGCTGACCTCACCCATGACCCCCGTGATGATGGATGTGCTGGAAGAGCATCTCGACGAGGCCTCTTTCCTCTGGTCTCAATGGGAGCGCGCGCTGGTGGCCTCCCGCTTCGATCTCTCGGACACCGCGGAGTTGGAGGAGCGGCTGCTGGCTCACGTGGATGGGCTGGTCATCGGCGGCGAGCCCGCGGCGGCCGAGTTGCTACTGCCAGGATTAGAGACGGACGAGCCCGAGCGGATCTCCGCCTCGGCGCTGGCGCTGCTCGCGGGCTCAGGGAAGCAGGAACTCGAGGAGACGCTGGGCGTGCTCGACTCGGGGGATGAAGTGCAGCGTGCGGGAATCGCCCGCGCGTTGGAGCTGAGCGAGCGCGAAGGGCTGGAGGCGTTGCTGCTCAAGCGCCTCTCGGCGGAGGAGCCCGCGGTGCGCGCCATGGCCTTCCAGGTCCTGGCGTTCCGGGGAGCGGTGCCGCCGGAGACGCGGACGAAGTGGCTCTATCAAGACGAGCCAGAGCTGGTGGCCGCCGCGCTCCGGGACCCACGGCCCCTACCGCGGGAGGTGGTGCAGACGGTGCTGCCGCAGCTCCTGGTGGATCCCCGCCCGGGTGTGCGCGAGGCCGCCATTGTCGCGGGACTCGTTTCGGGCTCACGGGGGGCCTGGAAGGCGTGCCGCAAAGTGGCGGAGGACGGGGGAACGGGGCGCGGGCTGTGCCTGGCGTTGATGGCGTTGGGAGGAGACGAGCAGGACACGCAGTGGCTGGCGGAGCTGGCTCGCGACGGAGCCTCACGAGCGGACGTGCTCTGGGCCCTGGGGTTCGGTGGCCACGCGCTGGGCGCGGAGGCGTGCCTGAAGTGGATGGAGGATGCCAAGGCCGCCGCGCTGGCCGGCGAGGCCTTCTCGGCCATCACCGGGCTGAAGCTGGAGGGCGAGTTCCGCCTGCCTCCGAAAGAAGAAGAGGACGCGCTCGTCCCGCTGGAGCAGGAGGATCTGGACGCCGACCTGGTGCCGGGGCCCGAGGCGAGCCTGCCGCTGCCCCATCGGGAGCAGGTGGAGCGCTGGTGGCAGAAGGCACAGAAGGACTTCGCCCGGGGCACCCGCTACCTGCGCGGCCACAAGCTGGAGGCGAGTGGGCTCCTGGAG
>DASVVJ010000671.1:0-2021 GCA_036389955.1 Myxococcaceae bacterium | reverse complement strand
GGTATGCGGAGCGGAAGGTGAACGCGGAGCATTTCGGAGACCGCTCACCGACGCGGCAGGAGTGCGGCGAGGAAGTCATGGTGGACGGCTGCGTGGAGCCCATCACCCGGGCGATGCACCTGGGCCAACAGAAGCATGCGCTCGCGCTCGAATGCGCCCGGGATGTGCTGAAAGAACTGTGGCCCGCCCCTTTCAGCATCGAGCAACGTTACCGGTACTATCCCAATGCGAGGTTCCTCGAGGTGGTCAGCGCGAAAGAGGAAGAGCGCTTGATTGCCCAAGGCTGTACTCGCGAACTCTGGCGAACCATCAAGCCGGACATCGTCCTCCATGCCGATCACAACTGGCTGAGAGCCGTCCTCATTCTGGAGTTCAAATTCCCGTGCCCTGATACCAACGAGCCGCAGTGGAAGCGATATGGAGAGAACAGCGCATATTCCGGCTCCAACCAGGACCAGATCTACAAGGATGCTCTGGGAGGGGAGGCGCTGATGCTCTCTCCGCAGGGAGTCACACGATGAGGGAGGCACTTCCCACCATCCGCGTGCGGACACGGAACGGCACCCTGTTGGCCCGCGACGGCGTCATCCTCTGCTTCTTCATGCGCCGCACCCATGAAGAGGTTGTTCCCGCTGTATGGCGGGCATTGCAGGCCTACCTACGAGTCATTCCCCCTCGAGCCATCGGCTGGTACCACAGCCCCAGCGGGGAGAAGCTCCCATTCAATGAGGAGGGCAGGGAGCACATTCGTAGGAAGATGCTGGAGCCCCTTGAGATGGATTTCTGCAACGTCTCGTTGATGGGAGAGGACCAGGGGGAAATCAGCGGGTTCCACTTCGAGTACAACGGCCGAAAGCTCGATGCTCCTATCTACGTCCAGGACAGGGATTCCACCTGTGCGGTGTCCTTCTCTTTTCCCACGGATTACCTCTTGGAACATGGCCCAGCCCATCTGCGGGCCCTGTCGCTGGAACTGACTCGCGAGCTGCCGTTCAGCTTCGGCTATGCCAGTGGTGCCTTCATTTCGCCGGGAGCGATCTGGCAGTCGGTGCTGCACAAGCTGTTCGACCCGCTCGATCGGTATCTCGGCATGGACCTCTACTACCTCAACAACACCAGCCGGATCATCGGCACCGGAGCTCGGGGTGCCTACTGGCTCACCTTTCTGGGCCAGCCGTTGCTCGGCCAGCTTGGCGGCGTTGATCGCCTACGCCAGGAACTCTCTTTCCCTGAGGTCTCCTTCCAGCCCCTGGAGGGTGAGCGCTTGCTGCTCACCCTGGGGGAGTGGCCTGATGCGATCGACACCACTCAGCAGCCAGACGTACCCCAGTACCGCGCGCTGGCACGCCTGCTGGAACCCTATCTCCACGATGAGGATCTAGGCTGGAGCCCGGCTGAGAAGCAGAGAATGAATCAGTGGCTGCGCCGCCTCTGTCGATGAGGCAGTGGGAGCCAGCGACACCCGTGAGCTTGAGCTTCTCCTGCAGGCACCTGCGGGTCGTGAACGGTGGGCTCGCACGCGGTGAGCAGCCGCTCTACGTCCGTGCCCACCACCTCGAGGAAGTGGCGAAGTCGAGGGTCCCGGTCGCGTCGGAGGAGCGCATACGCCCGGCATCCTATGATGCATGCTCAAGGCACTGGAGGGGCTTCTTCCCCGGAGACGAAGATGACGGAAAGCCGGAGCGAGCGCTGGAAGTTCACCGGGTTGTGCTTGGCCAGTGTCCTGCTCTCAGCCTGCGTCAGCAGTCCCAGGCACGCTGCCGGCCGGGAACTGCGCCTGGACACGGAAACCGCCAGTCAGCTGAAACACGCGGCGGCCGCAGCAGAGACGACAAGCGGACTGGCGCTGTCGACCACCCGGGCGGTGGCCTCGAAGCTGGTTCGGAATGTTCCGTGGCTGATTCGCCTGATGGAGGGCGAAGAGCAGGTGAGCCAACTGGAAGAGTTACTGGTGGAGTGCGCCCGGTATGCGGAGCGGAAGGTGAACGCGGAGCATTTCGGAGACCGCTCACCGACGCGGC
>DASVVJ010000670.1:0-2686 GCA_036389955.1 Myxococcaceae bacterium | reverse complement strand
GTGGGCTCAACGGCGGTGGAAGTAGGTGCCGCGGCCGTCACCGGGGGGAGTGCCGGCGGACCCACCAGCTTGATCACCTCCGCCAGCATGGCCTCCAGGCCGCCGCTCTTGAGGATGTAGCCGTCCGCCCCCGAGGCCCGGGTTTTCGCCTGCAGCTCGTGCTCGGGGATGTCCGAGTGCAGCACGAGCTTGGACGAGACCTTCTTGACCGAGCGCAGGTACTCGACGACGTCGTCGCCGAACATCTCCGGCATGTTGACGTCCATGAGGATCAGAGCGAACGGCCCCTCGGCGAGCTTCTGCTCGAGGCTCGCCAGGTCGATCGCGCCGCTTGCCTGGTAGCCCGCCGCGCTGAGCGCCCGCACGGTGAGCTCCAGCAGCATGGGGCTGTCGTCGATGACCAATACGCGGGACATCTGCCTCCTCAAGGATTCGATTCCAACCCTACACCGTTGGCCGGTGGCCGACCATCGAAACGGCATGCAGGCAGGCGTGCGAGCAAGTCCCCTTGACCCGTTTTGATCGCCTCCGGATACTTTGTCGCCTTGAATTCAACTCCCCTCCAACGCGCGCTCAAGGGCGCCCCGACCCGAGCTCTCGCCTCCCAGGCCCGGCCGGAGCAAGAGTTCTTCTGCTTTCGTTTAGGAGATCTCCGCTTGGGTGTCCCCAGCGAAAACGTGCTCGAGGTGCTGCGCGCGGGGCTGCTCACGCCGCTGCCGCGCTCGCCTTCGTTCCTGCTGGGTGTCACCGGCCACCGCGGCGAGGTGCTGCCGGTGATGGATCTGCTTCGCTTCCTGGCCAAGGGCGAGGCGCGCATTCTGCCCCGCACGCGCATCTTCGTGGGCGTCAGCGGCACGTACGTGGCCGGCGTGGTGGCCGACACGGTGCTGGGGCTGAAGCGCATTTTGATCACCGACATTCTACCGCCGCCCATGGGCGCGGACGCGGCCACCGAGCACCTGCTGGGCGTTGTCCAGGGGGCCTCGGCCGCGGAGACGATCAACCTGCTCAACTTCTCCAAGCTGCTGGAGACGGCGCGGCAGCGGGCGGTGGCGCGATGATGCAGGAGAACGCGCACGCCGAGGAGCAGGTGGACATCCTGTTCTTCGAGATCGGCGACCAGGTCTACGGGGTGGACGCGGGGCAGGTGCTGCGCATCGACCGCGCGCTGCCCGACGACCCGGCCGTGGCGGAGCTGGGCGAGCTGAGGCGTGGAAACCGGGCGCTCGTCTTCCTCACGCCGCAGGGCGAGTCGCATTTGAGGGTGGATGGAGTGCAGGGCGTTCGCCCGGTGTTGGTGACGGAACTCAGGCGGCTGCCGCCCGCCGTGAATGCCGCTGCTTTTACGATTGGGGCGTGCCTGGCTCAGGCCCGCCTCGTGTTGCTCATTGACTTAGTCGAAACCGCAAAGACGCAAGGAAGGCACTGACAGCAATGGCCCTGGACACGACGAACGACAAGCCCGGCAAGTCCCGCGGTGCGAAGAAGCCCGCGGCAGCCTCCAAGCCCGCGGCCAAGGCCAACGGCCAGGCGCTCAAGCCGCTCTCCGACACGCTCAAGTCGGTCCTCGCCGGCAACCTCCAGGCCCGTGTGGCCTCGGAGATCGTCTCCCCTGAGTCCGCCGAGGTGGCGGCCCTGCTCAACCAGGTCCTGGAGCGATTCTCGGACTCCGAGCACCGCAAGCAGGTGGCGGCGCAGGAGATTGATCAGGCGCTGGATGCGCTGATTGCCCTGGTGCGCGAGGGAGATCTGGCGCGTTGGAACACCACCACCGAGGATCCCCAGCTGGCCCCGCTGCTCGAGGGCTTCGGCAAGGTGATCGAGACGCTGCGCACCTTCGTGCGTGAGATCAACGAGGCGGCGCTGCGGCTGTCCTCCTCGGCCAACCAGGTGCTGGCGGCCTCCACGCAGCACGAGACTTCCTCCACCGAGCAGGCGGCGGCCATCCACGAGACGACCGCCACGATGGAAGAGTTGAAGCACGCCTCGGCGCAGATCGCCGAGAACGCGGGCGCGGTGGCCCGCGTGGCCGAGGAGACGCTGGGCGCGGCGCGCGCGGGCCGTGGCGCCATCGCCGAGTTCATCCAGGCCATGCAGCAGATCCGCGCCGACGGGATCGCCGTGGCGGACTCGATCGCCAAGCTGTCCAAGCGCGTGGAGCGCATTGGCACGGTGGTCGAGGTGATCGACGAGATCGCCGACCGCTCGGACCTGCTGGCGCTCAACGCGGCGCTCGAGGGCAGCCGCGCGGGTGAGGCGGGCAAGGGTTTCTCCATCGTCGCGGCGGAGATGCGGCGCCTGGCGGAGAACGTCCTGGAGTCCACCAAGGAGATCAAGAGCCTCATCACCGAGATCCGCGAGGCCACGGCCGCCGCGGGCAACGCGGCCGACGCGTCCAAGGTGGCCACGGAGTCCGGCGAGAAGCTGGGCTCGGTGGCGGCGCAGGCCGTCGAGGGCATTCTGGCCGGCGTGCAGGAGACGAGCGACGCGGCGCGCGTGATCAACCTGGCCACGCAGCAGCAGCGCACCGCCACCGAGCAGGTGGTGGCCTCCATGGCCGAGATCGAAGACGTGACGCGTCAGACGACGCAGGCGTCGAAGCAGGCCACGGGTGCTTCCGCCGAGCTTACCCAGCTCGCCGGGCGTCTGGCTGAACTCATCAAGCGCTTCAAGGCCGACTAGGAGA
>DASVVJ010000669.1:0-2526 GCA_036389955.1 Myxococcaceae bacterium | reverse complement strand
CACTTCGGTGAACGATCTGCCAAGCGCCTCGGCGCAGTCGGTCACCACGGCGGAGGACACGCCGGTCCCCGTGACGCTGACGGGCACGGACCAGGATGGAGAGCCCCTCACCTTCACCGTCACCACGCCGCCCACGCGAGGCACGCTCAGCGGCACGCCTCCGGCGCTCACGTACACGCCCTCGAGGGACTTCCATGGCACCGACAGCTTCACCTTCACCGCTTCGGACGCGAGGTTCACCTCGGCCCGCGCCACGGTGTCCATCACCGTCACCCCGGTGAACGACACGCCGGTGGCCACGGCCCGCTCCCTCACAGTGAATGAGGACTCGTCGTTGTCCGTGACGCTGCTCGCCACCGACGCGGACGGAGACCCGCTCACCTTCGCGCTGGGCACGCAGCCCGCCCACGGCACGCTGTCGGGCACGCCGCCAGCGCTCACGTACACGCCCGCGGCGGACTACATCGGGCCGGACAGCTTCACCTTCACCGCGTCCGATGCGACGACGACTTCGGCTCCCGCCACGGTGTCCATCACGGTGGCGGATGTGAACGATCCGCCGGTGGCCCAGGCACAGACGCTCACCCTGCCCGCGGGCACGCCGAGCCGCATCTACCTCGACGGCACGGACCGGGAGGGTGACGAGCTCATCTTCAACATCGTCTCCCACCCCGAGACGGGCCGACTCACGGGCAACCTGCCGGATGCCATCTACACGCCTCCCGCGAACTTCGTGGGCACCACGCGCTTCACCTTCTCGGCCAACGACGGGAAGGCGATCGCCAGCGCCACCGTGGACATTACGGTGGTGGAGCGCTCGCTCACGGTGAGCTCGGCGGCGGATGTGATCCGCCCGGCCGAGGGCCAGCAGGTGCGCTTCTACGCCAACGCGGTGGACAAGGGCGGCGCCCCCATCACGCTCGCGTGGGACTTCGGAGATGGGCAGACCTCCAGCGAGGAGCTGCCGGTCCACACCTTCGCGGCCGCGGGCACCTATGACGTGCGCCTCAAGGCGACGACCTCGGCCGAGGAGGCCACCACCGTGCTGCGCATCCGCGTGAGGAGCCCGGCCATCGTGCTGGCGCGGTCCGCGCAGCCCGCGGCTCCGGCGGCGGGCGAAGAGGGCTCCACCCTCTCCTTCCGCGTCGACCAGGCCGATCCGGCGCTCACCTACACCTGGGACTTCGGCGATGGCAGCGCCACCGCGACGGGGGCCACCGCCACGCACGCCTGGGCGGATGACGGGCGCTTCAACGTAAAGGTGACGGCCTCGGACGCCACGGGCACCCGGTGGGAGACCACGCGTCCGCTCGTCGTCCACAACGCGCCGCCGGTCGGGCTGCCCCAGGAGCGGCTGACGGGGCGCGTGGGAGAGGCCGTCTCTGTCCAGCTTGCTGGCTCGGACGTGGCGACCACGAATGATCCGCTGCGCTGGGAGCTGGTCAGCGGCGAGGGCGCGCTGTCTCAGGACGGCCTGTTCCGCTGGACGCCTTCGCAGGAGGGCCTGGCGACCGTCATCACCAAGGTGATCGACGGAGACGGGGCCGAGGCGCGGCTGGCGTTCCAGATCTCCACGGGCCCGGGCAACCAGCCCGATCCCGAGGAGCCCTCCGAGGGCTGCGGCTGCGGCGCCAGCTCCGGAGGCTCGGGAGCCCTCGGTCTGGGGTTGATCCTGCTGGGGCTGGTCGGACTGTCCCGGAGGACTCGCGCGGTATGACAGGCTCGTCCGGTAGCGGAGGCGGTGAGGTGCAGTGGTGGTACGAGCGCATCGACCAGCACTACAAATCGATGCTGAGCACCCTCGCGCCGGACGAGTCCATCCTCGTGGAAGCCATCCTCGCGGATGGGAGCCGGCTGACGGTGAGTTCCTTCCGCTACCACGGGCCGGACATGGCACTGATTGACGGCCATGATGCATATGGCCGTCGGGCAACGCTGTGTGCCCAGCTCGAGTCCGTGCAGGTGCTCTTCACGATCGTGAAGTCGGCGGAAGCCGGTCCTCCACCCAAGCACGGGGCCCTGGCCTGACGGCTTGGGCTCCGCATTTCCAATCGCCCACCTCCCTGTCACTCTGACGGTACCTCAGAGCCCTCCTTGGCTGCCCTGGCGCGCAGCGCCTCCCATAGCCGCGCGTGGTTGAGCAAAATGTCTCTCAGCCCACTTTGCACCGCCTCCGAGCTCAGCGCCTGCGTGCTCATCACCGTGTGCGCGTCCAGCGCGGCGATGATCGCGTTCGTGATCTCCGTCCGCAGGCGTAGAGCCAGCCGTGGGTGGCAAGGTGCTGGCAGATCTCTTCTTCGAAGCTGATTTCCTTGTGGAGACTCACGCGGCAACCTGTCTACCACGTCATTCCAGAAAGCAGCGCTCATGAGAGCTTGGACGACACGGCCGCTCAGCGAGCCTCCCAGGAGCCGAGGTAGGTATCGTCTTCCGGGGAAGGCGAGCCCCCTGGCCGAGCCAGGCCACCACGCGCCAGGGGCCCACCTCGCGCTCTACCACGTCAGTCCAGGAAGCGGCGCTCCCAGC
>DASVVJ010000668.1:0-5525 GCA_036389955.1 Myxococcaceae bacterium | reverse complement strand
GCGCCTCGAGGAACTCGCCGTAGCCCGCCGGCGCCTGGTAGCGCAGCGCCAGCGCCCCGTACGAGGCGTTCAGGGGCTCCTTGTGCTTGATCGCCCAACCGCCCAGCTCCGCCATCATGAGCTTCGCCGGGCCCGGGCCCTTCACCTCGCGAGGAGACCAGCCCGCGTCCTCCCACGGGGACTTGAGCCCGCTCTCGTAGATGGGCTCCGCCAGCTCCACGGTGATGGCCGGCTTGGCGCTGGAGGTGCTCCCCACTCCGGCCGCGGAGGGCATGGCAGGCCCGTCATCCTCACAGGAGGCCAGCGCCACGGCACACGCCGCCACCAGGGCCACCCAGGGCCCCTGGTGTCTCGCCTTGCCTCCGGTCAGGCCCGCTCCGCGGTGCCCTCCGGTCCCCTGGCTCATGGCTCTCCGTTCAGTCCTTGCGCTGCTGCGTCCCTGCTCCTGCCTGCGCGGACACCTGCCGATAACGCGCGATGCGCCGGGCCACTTCCCGCCACGAGCCCGCCTCCGCCCTCGCCCCGCGCAGGTACTCCATCGTGTACACCACCGAGGTGCTCTTGAAGGCCACCTGCTCCAGCCCCAGCCGGTCCGCCACCTTCGCCGCGCCCATCAGCGCCTGCGTCACCGGCTTCGTCGGCCCCGGCAGCACCACCGCCGTGGCCAACAGCGGCCGCGCCACCACGCTCATCTCGAACAGCATCCGCCAGGGGTCCACTTGCGGCACGTCCGCGTGCCGCTCCGCCAACTGCGAGTCCATGATGCCGTAGCGGTGCGCCCGCGCCAGCCACTTCTCGAAGCTGGTGTGGTCCGAGCCGTGCAAAACGTACGAATCATTGCAGAAGCGCATCTGGCAGCCGGCCTTCTCCAGGCGGATGCCCAGCTCGATGTCCTCGGACTGCTTCAGGCTGGCGTCGAAGCCGCCCACCGCCAGGTAGTCCTCGCGGCGGAAGGACACGTTGCCCGTGTAGAGGTTCCACCCGTGCGCGCCCTGCTGGCTCATGCGCTGCGCCAGCCGCTCGCGCAGGTACGCGTACCAGCGCTCGAACAGCGGCATGTCCGCGATGGCCGGATCCGGAGCAATGCGCCCCAGCACCACGTTGCGCGAGCCCGGCGGGTGCTGCTCCAGGTGCCGCTGCACGAAGTCCTCGGGCACCTGCATGTCGTCATCCGTGACGATGACCACCTCGCCGCGCGCGGCCAGCACCCCGCGGTGCCGGGCCGCCGCCGCGCCCGCGTTCTTCTGCGTCTCCACGCGCAGCGCGTACGGCACCTCCTGGGCCAGCTCGCGCAGGGGGCCCTCGACGGGCTCTTTCGAGCCGTCGTCCACCACCACGACTTCATAGTCGCTGGGAGGCAGCGTCTGGCGAGCGAGCTGCTTGAGCAGCCGCGGCAAGAGCGAGAGCCGGTTGTACGTGGCCATGACCACGCTCACCCGGGGCTGCTGAGCTTCCATCCGCGGCTGAGCAGTTTCGCTCGCCGGGGGCGTGTCGCTCACTTCTTGCTCCTGGCCTTTGGCTGCAGCGTCACGCTGCCCAGGAACCGCGCCTTGCCGATCAGCTCCAGCGTCTGCTTGGCCGCCGCGAACTGCGTGGAGCCCAGCGGCACGCACAGCAGCGCGCGCTCGGCCGCCAGCGCCACCTCGAGCCCCACCGGGTTGGTGATGATCGAATCAATGCAGGTGACGATCATCCCGCCCTGCTCCACGTGCGAGCGGATGTCTCGCACCAGGCGCGAGGCGGCCCCCGGAGGCAGGCCCTCGGCGTCGATCAGCCGAATGGGCCGCTCGCGGTACTGGCTGCCCACCGACACGATGGCGCGGCCCGCATCCAGACCCGAGGCCCCCGGCTGCGCGGGCACCACCACCAGCGAGGACCACTTCTCCTTCTGGGTGAGCAGCGTCCACAGGTGCAGCAGCTCGGTGGGAATCGGCTCCGAGTTGCCTGGGATGAGTTCATTCGGGTACGCGGGCTCTTCCGGCGCAATCGGCACTGGCGTCGGCGTGCCCCGCACCACGGACCAGGGACGAGGACGTACCGCTCCAGGCTTGGGCGCATTCGCATCGCCCGCCCGAGGAGGTCCTCCACCGCCTGAATTGTCCGTCGGCTCGTACATAGGCTCGTCCAGTCTACTCATTTTGAGGTGACTTCCCAGTGTGGCACCCGGATCATGGTACCGGCCCTCAAGGCTGCCCAGTGGGGAAGTCCCGTCTTCCTGGCTTACATGACTACCACTTGACGCAACGCCACGGCGACGTTCCGCTCGTGTTGAATGGAGACCTTTCCGGCTCATGTGCGTCTATAACCTTCTTGAGTTCTAAGACCCTGTGATTCCAGGGAGTTAGCAGGTGCGGGGTTTGTCGCAGGCCAGGCGCCCGTGAGGGTGGCGAGCTTACCTGCGACGGTAACACCCAGCGCCATGAGGATGGTTCCGTACCAACTGCTGATGCCCATGTCTCCGAAGCACTGGTTGGTATAGGCGACCACGATGGCGACGACGACGAGGGCGCCTGCGCGCCACTGAGGTGGGTGAGCGCGGTGATAGGCGCGCACGGCGAAGAAGATGGTGAGGGCGACAAAGAGCCACACGCCGGTGAACCCCACCACGCCGCCGAAGGCCAGGTGGCCGAGCACCGAGTTGTGCGGGTGGTACAGATAGTCCTCGAACAGGTGGGAGATGTCCGCCAGCTGCATCGTCTCTTCGAAGCCGTGGCCGTAGCCGGTGCCCAGAATGGGGTTCTTCTGCCAGGTGGCGATGAGGTTGAAGTTCTCCACGTCGCGGTAGTCCATCTGATCCGTGGCGTTGTGCTCGCCGACGATCATCGACTTGAACGTGTTCACGGGCGAGAAAAAGCCCGTCGGGTTGGCCCAGCCCACGACGACGTAGACGATGAACAGCGGCGCCAGCGCGATGCCCACGCGCGTGGCGTAGCGCTTCACCTGCGTCCAGGGGCTGATCAGGAAGATGGCGATCAGCGCCTGGTTGAAGCTGGCGTACGCCAGGCGGCGATCGTTGTAGTGCATGCCCATCAGGATGACGGCGCTCACAAACGCCATGCGCCGGAAGTTCTTCCAGGTGGGCTCCTCCGCCCAGGAGGCCACGGCGATGGACAGCCCCGTCACGTAGATCATCGTGTCCGAGTGCGTGGTGGCGTACTCGAAGTACAGGCCCTGGGGCCGGCCGATGAAGACGACGAAGAAGGCGCCCAGGAACGCCTTGGTGAAGGCGGCCGCGACGATGATGCGCCCCAGCAACCGGAAGTCCTGCGGCCCACGGATGGCCACGTTGAAGAGCAGCACGAACACCGGCAACAGCAAGAGCTTCTGCAGCTGCCACTTGGCCGGCCGCATGTCTCCGCCGCGCAGCCAGCCCCACAGGTACATCCAGAAGAGGGTGGCCAGGATGAGCAGCAGCGCCATCACCAGCGGGCGGGGCAGCGGGGTCGTCCGCTCGTCCGTCTTGATGCTCATGGCGTTGCGGTAGACGTAGAGCGCGGTGAGCCCGAACAACGACAGGTCGATGAGCGTGAAGCCCAGGCCGGGCACGCCGGTGACGACGTTGAGGTTGAGGAAGAACAGCCGGCCGATGAAGGTGAGCGGCGAGCGCCAGTGGCCCGCGTAGGGCACCTCGACGGCGCAGTCGACGATGAGCAGAATGGCCAGCAGCGTGAGCACCGGGTAGCGCAGCGGCACCTTGGCCAGCACCCACAGCAGAACGGCCGCCACCATGGGCAGGAACGCCACGGGCGGGAACAGCACGAGCAGGCCCAGCGTCGCCAGCACCACGCCCGCAAGGAGCGAGAGAAACACCGGAGTGCGGGAGAGGAAGGCTTCCATCGTCAACCTCGGGGGTACTCAGCGCGCGCGCAGCCTCAGGGCTTGCGCACCTCGCGAGTGGTACGCACCCACTCCCCCTTCTTGTCTCGAGGGCCCGCCACCATCAGCCACACCTTCCACACCACGTAGAAGGGGGCCCGCATCAGGTCCAGCAGCCCGCGCGCGCCCATGCCGGACAGCCACCAGCCGCGCAGCACGTACGCGGCCAGGCCCACCACGCAGAAGGCCGCCGGGTACACGCTGAACGCTGCCCTGCCCTGCCACACCGAGAGCGCCGTGGCAGCCCCCGCCACCGCCACCACGGCCAGGCCCACGTAGCTCAGCGGCGGCACGAGCAGGTCCATGGCCAGGTCCAGCAGCACCGGGTTCTTCTTCTCGAGCGCCTCGTCCAGCAGCGGCACGCCGAACTGCTTCGTCATCGCCCAGCGCCCGCCCTCCCAGCGGCGGCGCTGCGAGCGCGCGGCCTTCTCCGAGGACACCATCTCCCCGAGCACCTCGGCCTCCCACGCGTAGTACACGCGGTGGCCGGCGCGGCCCAGGCGGATGCCGTACTCCAGGTCCTCCACGATGGAGAACGCGTCGTGCGGCACCTCGCGGATGACGCGGCTGCTGAAGCACATGCCGTTGCCGCGCAGCCCGCAGGAGACGTTGAGCTCCTCGCGCCCCAGCGAGCGCACCTTGTGGAACATCGCCAGCGCGATGGCCATCAGCCGCGTGCGCCACGAGGCATACGGGTTGAGCACGCCGTAGTGCGCCTGAATCGCGTGGGCCCCCGCCTCCAGCCGCAGGCCAAACGAGTGCAGCAGGTGCGGAGACACCTCGGTGTCCGCGTCCACCACCACCACCGCGTCCGCGAAGCCGTCCTTCAGGCTGTGCTCGAAGGCCATCTCCAGCGCGAAGCCCTTGCCGCGCTTCTCCGCGTTGTGGCGCACCAGCACCGTGGCACCCGCCTCGCGCGCCCGGTCCGCCGTCGAGTCCGAGCAGTTGTCCGCCACCACCAGGATGCGCCGCAGCGCCGCCGGGTAGTCCAGCGCCGACAGGTTCTTCACCGTGTTGGCGATGCCCACCTCTTCGTTGTGCGCCGGCACGATGAGGTCGAACTTCAGCCGCGGCGCCACCCGGGGCGGCGCCGGCTTGTCCGCCGACAGCACCGTCAGCAGCAGCAGGTAGCCACACGCCAGCACCACCGGCACCGACAGCACCAGCAGCACTCCGTCCAGCCACATCATCGCGTCACTCCGAGCTGCTGCCGCATCAGGCTCACCCGGACTTCCGTTCCAGTTCCGCCAGCACCGGCAGCCCCAGGCCCCGCTCCACCTGCCAGCTCTCCAGCACCCGGCCGCTGAGCACGTCACGCGCCAGCGCCGCGAACACGCCCAGCACCAGCCCCGCCACCACCCCGCCCAGGGCGATGATCAGCGCGTTGGGCTTGATGGGCTTGCGCGGGAACTCCGCCGGCATCAGCTCCGTGTAGCGGTACTTGAACGAGCGCTTGGCGATGTCGCGCTCCATCTTCGCCGCGTCAATGCGCTTGAGGATCTGCTGGTGCGCGCTCAGCCGGCTGCGCAGCCGGTCCAGCGCCATCGCCGCGCTCGGGTTCTCGCTCACCGCGGGCAGCAGCCCCATCAGCACCCGCTCCAGGCCGTACGGATCCGGCACCGGCTCGTCCGGGAAGGGCAGCGACTTGC
>DASVVJ010000667.1:0-3348 GCA_036389955.1 Myxococcaceae bacterium | reverse complement strand
AGCCGCGGCGGGCACCGCACCGGGTCCAGCGTGAGGACCACCAGCACCAGGTTCTTCACGTGGCAGCCCTTGAGCGCCTCACGCACCCGGGAGAAGTCGCGCTGAGACACCCACCGGGCGCACTCACCGGGGTGGCGCCAGTTGCGGCACTCGTAGGGGTTGTAGGCCTTGCTCTCGGGCGAGTCCTTCCGCCAGGTGCCGATGGCCCAGGACTTCGACGCGCACGCCTTGCAGCTCTTCGGCAGGTACGGCTCGACGGGCTCTGCCGGGGGCGCTGAAGCGCCCCGACGGACCCTCGCGTTGTCTGACTTAACGTTACTAACAACAAGCCCAGGGGCTCCCGCCCCCGGGACCCCTCCACGGCGCCTCACCACCGGCTCTGAGGCACCACCGCGACGCCCGCCGCGACGGCCACCGGAAGCGACAGAGGCACGGCAATTGGGGGGGCGGGTGTAGGGAACCGGACCACCGTGCACGCGGTGGCCGGGCGCCCGGCCACCAGCGCCGACCGGTGGCACCTCTAGCGAGCGGACAGCCGCTGTCGCGTGCCGGCCGGGGCGTGGGTGCTCCGCATCGCCCCTCAAGGCCCTAGCGGGCCTCTGAGGGGCTTCTGGCGGTGAGGCGGTGTGCCGGCCGGGGCGGGCCGCTACTCGTCGGCTGGTGGCCAGGGCGGGCCTTCAGCGGGAGGCCCGGAGGCCTCGCCGTGGAAGGCCGCGTCACCGAGGCGCGGCGGGTGCTGCGTGCAGCGGGTGAAGCGCGTGAGGAACAGGTCCATCGTCGAGCCGCACCACAGGTGCAGGTCTGGAGGGTCCTCGCGATCGACGTAGTCGATGTGCCGGCTCTGCGAGAAGCGCCCTGTCCAGAGTGCGCAGACGACGACGTGGCGCGTGCTCGAGACCCAGCACTCACCTGGGCGGGGTTCCTCAAGCGTGCTCACGACTGCCGTCCCTTCGTCCCGACGTAGGCGAGACCGGCGAACCCCTGCGCCTGGTGCTGCGCGACAAGGCACCGGTCGAACATCGCGAGGAAGAGCGGCGCGGGGGTGAGGACGATGCGGCCGGTGGGGGGCACGCAGTAGACGACCGTTGGCCCTTCGAGGCTCTCGCCGACAACCGCAACCGTCACGTGTTGCTGGCCGTCGATGATGTCGACGCCTTCCCAGCACTCGCCCGGTCGGGGCAACTTGTGCACGGTCATCGGAGCACCTCCGGGCAGGCGTGCGGTGGACGGGCCGAGGTGAGCCAGGTGAGGCGGACGCAGCCGAACGGCGGCGAGGTGTCGAAGCTCACACCTGCCGGGTCCTCAGGCGTGCCGAAGCGGAGGCGATTGGTGAGGAACCGGCACCGCAGCACACCACCGGGCCTGTCCCGGTAGGGCTCCACCAGCTGCTGCCAGAAAGACTGCTCGGTGCGCGTCGCCGGCAGGAGCATGTCAACAATCGCGCGGGAGGCCCAGGCCTTGGCCACCCACGCCCAGAGGTGGCTGAAGGGTGGGTTGCACCACACCATCTCGCCGTCCCACGGGAACGTGAGCCCGTCCTTGGCGATGCCACCGCGGCCACACCACCGGCCGATGAGGCGGGAGACGGGGGCCTCAGGGCACCCGGCGACGTCCAGCGTGTGCGGCAGCTCCATGTGCCAGGGCAGGAAGTCCGTCAGCTGGGTGAAGCGCTCATCCTTGGTGAGCGGTGGTAGAGAGCGCGGCACCTCGACGAGGCTGAGCTGTCTCATGCGGCCCTCGGCGTAGGGGGTGTACGCCACGCCAGGAGCGCGGCCTCGAGGTGCTGGCTCACGCGGTCGAGGGCCAGCTCGGCGCGGCGCTTCCGGGCCCGGGCGGTGCGGAAGGCCACCAGGGCGTACTCGGTGGCGAGGTGAGCAGGTCCGTTCTCGCCCACGCTGCGCACCAACTCCTCCCGGGCCTGCACCTCAGCCTTCACTGCATCGCTGAGGGACTGCCGGGCGTTGCGGTGCTGGAGAAGCACCTCACACCAGCGCTGCGCCTGAGGCGTCTCCGGCCTGAGGTGGTGCGAGCCCGGCACCACGAAGAGGTCCGGAGCCTCCTGGGGCGTGAGCGGACGGCGGGCGTCTCGGTGCTTGCGGCTCACGTGCCCACCTCGAAGAGCGAGGTCTGCGCTGGCTCGCGGTGGAACGGGTCCGTGGCCTGGCGAATGCGCTCGAGCAGCCCGTGGGGCGTTGGGGCGCTGATCTTGAGGCTCGCGCGCCTGCCAGCAGGGCCATGGGCCATCCATCCTTCGTCCCCGTGGCCGATGAGGTTCCAGCCCTCGAACGCCGAGACGGCCTTGTCGAGCTGCTCAGCCTGGCGGCGGAACGCAGACTGCGCCTGGCTCTCGGCCTGGGTGAAGGGGTCCGGGTGCTTCGAGCAGCGAAGCCCACCGCTGAACCACCCGCCGTGGAATTCACAGCGGTTCCGGTTGTCCGTCGCCTCGAGGCAGGACTCAGACACGGCCCACCTCCTCAACATGCTCAGCGCCGCGCCAGCAGTTGGAGCAGGGTTCAGCGCTGGCGGGGGCGTCCGGCGGCAGGTTAAAGCGGAAGCCAGTGTCTCCACAGGCGCTGCAGTCCACGGCCACAGGCGCCGCCTCAGTGCTGAGATCGAGGCCGCAGCCCGAGCAGACGCCGAAGGGAATCCCGTCGTGGGTGCAGTCGGCGCGGCGGGCGTTCAGCTCGAGGTTGATGCAGGCCGCCTCGGTGGCCCAGTCATCGGCCTCAACGTGGAAGCCCAGCTTGCGCAGCTCCACGGAGCGGGCGCCGTGCTCCTTGACGATGCGCTCGAGGTCCTGCGCCGTCATGCTGCGCCGGGCGTTCTGCCGGCAGCCGAAGCACTGGCTCTCGGTGATGGAGACTGAGCCCAGCAACACCGTCTTCGCGCTGCAGCTGCAGCGCCTGGCCGTGGATGGGTAACGCGTCCGGGCCTGGGTGAGTCCCTCACGCATGGGAGGCCTCGATCCTGGCGAGGTGCCGAAGCGCGTCCGTCACCTGGACTCGAGCGTCCGCGTTGCCATGGGTGGCAGCGACGGCGCCGTCGACCGCATACCCCTCAGCGTCGAGGGCCTTGGCGAGCACGGCAAACCGGTCGCCCCGGGGCAGCGCGGCAAGGAGCGTGGCGACGATCTCGGCGCTGTGCTGCTCAACAACAGAGCTGTCCGGTGTGGCGTTGGGCTCGTAGGGGGTGAGGAACGGCCTGCGGTCCTTGTGCGGCTTCTTCTGGGCCATGGTGGTGCTCCGGGAGCGCGGTGGGGAAAACGCAACAGCCCGGCAGCCAGGCCCCGAGGGAGGAACCTGACTGCCGGGCTGAGCGGCCTCGCCAGACCGCGCGGCGCTGGCGAGG
>DASVVJ010000666.1:0-3037 GCA_036389955.1 Myxococcaceae bacterium | reverse complement strand
CGCGTCACCGGCTGGCGGTAGGCGATGATGGCCAGCGTCTCCACGGCGGCGCGGGTGAGCCGCTGAGGCTTCACCCGCAGGTAGCGCCGCACGTACTCGGCCGAGTGCGGATCGGTGCGGAACTGCCACCCGCCCGCCACCTCATGCAACACGATGCCGTTGATGCCATCGCGGTGCATGCCGGAGATCTGATTGAGCGCCTGGAGGATCAGCTCTCGATCGATGCCGGTGGCCTCGTAGAGCTGGTCCACCGTGAGCGGCTTGTCCGCCACGAAGAGCACGCTCTGCAGCACCGTGCGGATGCGGTCCTCGGACAACTTCTTACTCTTGGAGACGAGCTTCTCGAACGAGGTCTCCAGATCCGGCCCGGAGTCCTCCTCGATGGCAACGGCCTCCACCTCATCCAGCTCGTTCTCGCCTCCCGGGCCGGTGACGGCGGCGATCTCCTCCTCGGAGAAGGGGCCTGGGCCGCCGGGCGTGCCGGGAGCCGGGGCCTCGCCCGCCTCGTCGCTTAAGTCCGTCGGGTTCCTACCGGTAGTCACTCTCGTCCACCTCCGTGGGCACCAGCCGCTCCAGGGCATCGCCATTCGGTGTGAGGATGATGTCCTTCAAGGGCTCCTCCTGAGAGACCCGGATGAGGCGCCGCTTTACCATCTCCAGGATCGCCAAGAAGGTGATCACGATCTCCTGTCGCGTGCTCGTCTCGGTGAACAGGGCCTCGAAGGTGACCTGACCCTTGCTGCGCACCTGCTCGGCGATCCGCAGGGTGGCCTCGGACAGGCTGAGCAGCTCGCGCACCACCTCGTGCTGCGGCTTGGGGGCCAGGCGTTCGAGCACCCGATCGAGCGCCTCGACGAGCTTGAGGACGGAGAACTCCTGCAGGCCCACCTCCTCCTCGGGGATGGGCACTTCCTCGGCGGGCACGTTGCGCGCGAACACATCGCGCCCCAGCAGATCCTGCCGGGCCAGCTGCTCGGCCGAGTCCTTGTACTTCTGGTACTCCAGCAGCCGGCGCACCAGCTCGGCACGCGGGTCGCCGGCCTCCTCTACCACCGCCTCGCTGGCCTCCACCGTGGCGGCGGCGTCCTGGCGCGGCAGCAGCATGCGGCTCTTGAGGTGCGCCAGCGTGGCGGCCATCACCAGGAACTCGCCGGCGATGTCCAGGTTCAGCTCGCGCATGCGGTCGAGGTACGCCAGATACTTCTCGACGATGAGCGCGATGGGGATGTCGAAGATGTCGAGCCGGTGCTCGCGGATCAGGTGCAGCAGCAGATCCAGCGGCCCCTCGAAGTTGGGCAGCGCGATGCGGAAGGCGTCCCCCGGTGAGCGGGGCGCCTCGGCATCGCTGGAGCCCTCCTCGGGCGGCGTGCGGCGGGCCTCGGTCAACGGACATCCTTCGGGTACATCGGGTCTTTCCCCTTAGCAGTGCCCTACCAGGGGGTCAAACATTCCACGGGTCAGTACAACCCCACCGCACGGCGAACCTGTTCCATCAATGGCGAGGCGGCTTCTCGGGCCCGGCGGGCTCCGTCCTGGAGGATGCGCTCCAGCTCGCCCGGGTCCGCGAGCAGCTCCTCGCGGCGCTTCCGCGCGGGGCCGAACGTGGTGTGGAAGGCCTCGAGCAGCAGCTTCTTATAATCGCCGTAGCCCTTGCCTCCCGCGCGCCAGGTAGCGTCCGCCTGCTTGAACTCCGGCTCAGGGAGCATGACCTTCATCAGGTCATAGAGCGCGTTGTTCTCGGTGGGCTTGGGGGCCTCCACGGCGGTGGAGTCCGTCTTGATGCCCATGAAGCGCTTCTTGATCTCCTTCTCGTCTCCGAAGATGTCGATGGTGTTGCCGTAGGACTTGGACATCTTCTGCCCGTCCACGCCGGGCACCACGGCGGTGCTCTCCTGCACGCGCGCGGTGGGCAGCTTGAGGATGCCGGGCGCGTGGCCCTTCTCCTTGCCGTCCGGATCCGCCGGGTCATAGCCGGGCACGTAGGTGACGTTGAACTTCACGGCCCAGTCGCGGGCGAACTCGATGTGCTGGATCTGATCCTTGCCCACGGGGACGACGTCCGCGCTGTAGAGCAGGATGTCGGCGGCCATCAGCACCGGGTAGGCGAAGAGGCCGAAGTCCGGGCTGATGCCCTTGGCGATCTTGTCCTTGTAGCTGTGGGCGCGCTCCAGCTGGGCCTGGGGCACCACGGTGCCGAGGATCCAGTAGAGTTCCAGCACCTCGCGCACATCGCTCTGGCGGAAGAGCACCGCGCGCGCCGGATCCAGCCCGAGCGCCAGGTACGAGAGCGCCGCGTCACGGGTCAGCTCCGAGGCGGCCTTCGGGTCCCGCACGGTGGTGAGCGCGTGGTAGTTGGCGATGAAGAAGAAGGCCTCGCCCTCTGACTGGAGCTGGATGAACTGCCGGATGGCGCCGTAGTAGTTGCCGATGTGCAGCCGTCCGGAGGACTGCACGCCCGAGAGAATCCTCATGGGGCCTCGTTCTCACACCCACAGCAGCCCTGCAACCAGCTTTTCCGCGCCCTCGCAAACCGCTTTCCCCGCCAGCCTTTCGTAACCCGGCGGCTGGCGCGGCCCCTGGCTGGAACTTTGTGCCAGCCTCGGAAAAACCAAGTAAATTCAAGGACTTGATGATCCCTTGAGGGCCTATTAGCTTCCCGGCGAGCAGGCAGCCGTTCGCCTGTGCCAGGAGATGGAAGCGATGGAGCATTTCAAGGGCAGCCTCACGCACTACGCGATGGACGTGGTGGTCCCCGTCCTGCTGTCCCGTAAAGCGGAGGGCACGCTGCGGGTGGAGCGTGGCGCGACGGTGCGCTACTTCTTCTTCCGGGGCGGGCTGCTGGTGGGCGAGGGCTCCAATACACCCAGCGAGCACCTGTCGCAGGTGCTGGTGGACCTGGGCATCCTGGACACGGCCCGTGCGGCGCTGGCCTACGAGGCGGCGGAGCTGGCGAAGCTGCCCTACGGCGCCTTCCTGGTGCGCCAGCAGTTCGTGGAGCTGCCGCACCTGGTGGAGGCGCTGGAGTACAAGGCGCGCG
>DASVVJ010000665.1:0-2818 GCA_036389955.1 Myxococcaceae bacterium | reverse complement strand
CCCGGCGGTGATCTTCTGCCGTCCCTCGGGGTCCGCGTGCCTCCGGTAGTGGTGCAGGTCCCCCGCGATGAAGATGCTGATGCGCTTGCCCAGCACCTTCTCCTGCAGGTACTCGAGGTTGTTCTCCAGGTACCCGCGGCGGCGCTTGGTGGCCACCGCGTGGATCCACGAGGGCTCCGCGTTGCAGAGGATGACGCGGTCCCCGGGCCCCATCAGCTTGGACACCTGGCGGAAGTACTCCACCTGCGGCACATCGATGTCGCTGTTGAGCTGCACGTCCGTGCCCACCAGCCACCAGTTGTGCGGCAGCTTGAGGGCGAAGTAGCTGCGGCTCTGCCGCGTGCGCCGGCCCGCCACCCAGCGCTGGGCGCAGAACATGCGCAGAAACGCGGCCAGCCCGTCATACCAGTCGTGGTTGCCCGGAATGACGAACATGTCCGGGCTGGGCTGGTGCGAGCGCCGCATCGCCGCCTCGTAGGGCTGCACCAGGCGCTCCTCGTACGTCTCGCGGCTGGCGCCGGGATAGACGGCGTCGCCGCCCAGGACAAGCAGCCGGCCTCGCGGCAGCACCTCCGGGGTCTTCCCCGGGGTTCCTACCTCCAGCGACGGGAGCGCCAGCAGCCGGGCAATGCAGTAGGTGGGGTCCCACCCGTCTCCCGTGTCCGCCACGTAGTCGAACCAGAAGTTCCCCTGCTCGTCCTCCACCTGGGAGTAGTCGAAATAGGGCTCCTGGGGGCGCACCATCGCCTCGACGAGCCGGGGATCGGCGCGGGCGCCGAACACGGCGGCGACGATGGTGTCCATGCTCGCGCGGATGAACTGCGCGGGATGCAGCCAACGCACCATGGGAGCATGGCGCTGGGGGTTGGTGGCGGTACCGCTCTCCGGCTCGGTCACAGGAGCTTCACGCTCACCCAGCAATGCCCCCCGGTCAAGTGGCCGTCCAGCCCCGGATCCCGTACACCCAGCGCCCCGCCAGCTCCCGCAGCGCTTCCGAACTCGCGCTCAGGTGGTACGGCCGCGGCAACCAGCTGGGCCGGCGCTTGCCCGGAGGCGAGCGAACATCCGCCAGGAACGTATCCGGACGGATGCCCACCGCCGCGAAGCACCCGCGCGCCCGGGGCATGTGCGCCGCGCTCGTCACCAGCAGCAGCGTTCCCCACCCCTGCGCCCGGATGATCTTCTCGGACTCCACCGCGTTCTCCCGGGTGTTGCGGCTGCGGCCCTCGGTGAAGATGCGCCCCGGCTCGATGCCCCACAGCTGGAGCTGCTTGGACAGCACCTCCGCCTCGATGACGGCCTCGGGGCGAGGATCCAACGAACCTCCGGAGATGAGGATGTTGCGGGCCCGTCCCTCGCGCAGCAGCTCGAAGCCGCGGACGATGCGATCCCCGGCGCCGTTGTACTCAGGGCGACCCGACGTCTCCGTGCCGTCCGGATCCAGCCCGCCACCCAGCACGATGACCGCGTCGTACACCACGTCCGGCCGGTACGTGGGCGCCACTCCCGATTCCGCGGCCCGCATGAGCGACGCCGCTGTCCACTCGATGGAGAAGACGTAGAGCACCGCCAGCCCCAGCACCGGCAGCCCCACCGCCAGCCTCGGCCTGCGGCGCAGCACCAGCCCCAGCACCACGAACAACATGGCCCAGGTCATCGGGCTGAGGAACAGGTCCAGGACCTTGGAGAGGAAGAGGAACATGGGAACGAGGCGCTGGGCCCTTCAGCGCTCACCCCAGTGGAGCTTCTGCCGGAGGATGGTGAAGTAGGCCATGTTCGGATTGCGCACCAGGTTGACGCGGTTGGGAGCGCGCACCACCTCGATGCAGTCATTGCTCTGCAGGCTGTGGCCCTTCTGCCCATCCAGGGTGAGGTAGGTGTCCGCCGTCTCCGAGCCCAGCCGGATGCGGATGACCCGGTCGGCGGGCACCACGATGGAGCGCTGGGTGAGCGCGTGCGAGCAGATGGGCGACAGCACGGTGCAGTCCACCGAGGGGTGGACAATGGGCCCACCCGCCGACAACGAGTAGGCGGTGGAGCCCGTGGGCGTGGCCAGGATGACGCCGTCCGCCTTGTAGGTGGTGATGGGCACCCCGTCGATGGACGTCTCGTGGTCGGCGATGCGCGCCAGGGCGCCCTTGTTGATGACGACGTCGTTGAGGACCTCGTCCTCCATGACGAGCTTGCCGTCACGCACCAGGCGGCAGGTGAGCTTCATGCGCGAGTCCACCTTGAAGCGGCCGGCGAGCACCTCGTCCAGGGTGGTGAACATCTCGTCCACCGGCACCTCGGTCATGAAGCCCAGGCTGCCCAGGTTCACCCCGAGGATGGGGACTGCCCGCCCGGCCAGCATCCGAGCCGTGTAGATGAGAGTGCCATCTCCGCCCAGCACCACCACCAGGTCGGCCCGCTGGGCCAACTCGCGGTCCTCCACACGGGGCCAGCCCAGAGCGTGCGCCAGGTACCGCTCGCCCAGCACGGTGAGGTGCGCGTAGCGCTCGCGGATCTTCTCCGCCAGCGCCACCGCTTCCTGCTTGTCCCTCTTCGCGACAATGACCAGGGTCTGCACAGTGGCGGAAGGTTCTAGTCCAGGCGGGCAAGACGCGCTGGAGGAAATAGAGCAGAGCGATAGGTTCTCCCCATATGGACCTCTTCGACCATGCGGGCCAGAAGGACCGGGAGGCGCAGGCCCCGCTCGCCGAGCGCATGCGCCCCACCTCCCTGGCCGAGTTCCTCGGGCAGGAGCACCTCACCGGCGAGGGCCGTTTCCTGCGCCGGGCCATCGAGCAGGACCAGGTGCCCTCGCTCATCCTCTGGG
>DASVVJ010000664.1:0-8015 GCA_036389955.1 Myxococcaceae bacterium | reverse complement strand
CGAGAGCAGGGAACATGGGAGCACCCGGCCGGAGCCTTTCCGTACGTGGTGATGCAACTGGTGGAGGGCGAGCCGCTGTACGAGTGGGCGGCCCGGCGCAACCCCACTTCGCTCCAAGTGGTGAGGCTGCTGGCGCAGGTGGCGCGGGCGCTGGAGGCCACGCACGCGGCGGGTGGTGTGCACCGGGATGTGAAGGGAGGAAACGTACTGGTGTGGACGGGGGACGGGAGGGCCTTTCTCACGGACTTCGGAGCGGGGCACTACAAAGGCGCGGCTACGCTCACCTCGAAGGTGCTGGCGCCGGGAACTCCGGCCTATCGCAGCCCCGAGGCGTGGGCGTTTCTGAGCGCGTTCGCGGGCCACCCCACGGCGCACTACCGGCCCAGCGCGTGTGATGACCTGTTCGCGCTGGGAGTGCTAGCCTACCGCCTGGTGACGGACGAGTACCCGCCGACAACTCAGCCCGGGGAGGGCGGCTCGGAGGTGTGGCGTCCGGGGGGACCGGGCGCGCGGCCCGTGCGCGAGCTCAACCCTCGGGTGAGCCCGGGACTGGAAGCCGTCATCCAGCGGCTGCTGGCCATTGCGCCGGTGGAGCGCTTCAAGGGCCGGGCGAGGCAGGCGGCCGAGGCGCTGGAGCAGGTGGCTCAGGCAGAGGGAGCCGAGGACGATGTGCCGCTGTTTGGCTGGAGCGAAGAGCAGGGGCCTCGGTTGCGTTCTTCCCGGACGGCCCGGCTGCACTCGGAGCGGGATGCTGCCGCGAGAGAGGAGCAGGCCGTGCGCGAGCAGCAGGAACTGCGTCAGGCCCAGAGGGACCGTCCCATGGCGCTGCTTCGGAGACTGGCACCCCGATGGAGAGCGGCGGTAGGGGCGGGCCTGCTGGGAGTGCTGCTCGCCGGGCTCGCGGTGGCGATGCGGCTCCGAGGCCAAGAGGGGGCCGACTCTTCCTCCGACAGCCAGACCCGGCACGGTGGCCGCGTGGCAGTGGGTGACAGCATCAGCACCGCTCCTGTCAAGTCCACCGCGCAGCCGGCCGATGACAAGAGGCGGGGAGTCACGCTGGCCCTGCCCGAGCAGCCCCTTCCCGGCCAGAACAAGCCTCCGTGCAAGAGGACGGGCGAGGTGGAGATTCGCGGCGGGTGTTGGCATGCGCTGCGTGATGCCAAGCCACCATGCAAGGAAGAAGGCAAGGAGGAGGCGTACCTGTGGAAGGGGGCTTGCTACTGGCCTTCCTATCCGAGGGGGCGCGAGCCCACCTCAAGCCCACCGTGAGCGCTCTACGGCTCGCGGGACGCTGAGGGGCTGGGCCGGAAACCGAGCACATGTATACCCAGGAGGACGAAACTGCTCGGCGGTGCGGACCCACTGCGGCTTATCGGCTGGCTTGGTCATGCCTCCAGGGGTGACCCACCTCGCTCAGCTCCACAAGGTCCCCCAGCACGTCCTTGGCCGGACGGATACGCCTCCTTCAGCCCGGAGTGACGCGCCCGCCGACCTGCGGGAAGCGCTTGTAGGCCCGTTTGAGCGCGGCCAGGTGGGCGGGGTTGTCGAGATCGAGTGGCGCATCGGTGAGCTGCACGACCCATCCACCCGACGCCGTGCGCAGCGCCCGCGTGAGCAACGCGCCATCGCGGGCCGGGTCCGGGAAGCCGATGGCTTTCGCGGCAGCGGCAGACCAGTAATTCAGCCACCCGAGGAAACTGGGAATCTCAGGCGAGGGGAGCTTCTGTGGAAGGTTCAGCATGGGAAGTCCACGGGGTGAGACCTCTGGTGCATGAGTCGAGTGGCGATACTGCTGCGCGACTTCCGAGCCGTAACCATACGGCGACGCATGCCCCCAGAACGCGCGTGCGCCCTCCGCCATGGCTTCAAGCACAGCCGCCGCTGCCGCGAGCACAGCCTCGTTCAGTGGCATTTCCGCGTGGACTTCAAACTGGGGCTGACCGCCCGGTTTGAGGAGTCCCGTTCTTCCCCACCCCATGACCGTTATGGGGTAACTCTTGTCCCCGTTGCACACGATAGGGAACCCCCCGTCCTCAATGCTTTCTACGAGCCATGCGTCGCGTTGTGGCAATGAGATGGGGCGCCCTCCTGCCGAGAGCCGCCACTCCAGACGCAAGCCGGGGAGCGCCTTCTCCATCCCATGGATGACGTCGACCGTGCGACCGTCTTTGCCAACGAGCGCAGGCGCGTAAACGATGAGGGTGAGTGTTCCTGGCTGGGTCATCGCGCACACCTCGTGACGACGACGTTAAACGAGGAATCCGCTTCCAGCAGCGCCTTTTTGTGCTCTTGGGTGCTTACCCCAACGACGAACTCATATCCACATGCCACGGCAATGTCTCGCTCCTTTTCCAATTGCTTGAGTTCCTTTGCGATTTCCATCCTCCGGACGAAGGCATTGTACTTATTGAATTGATGGGTCTTGATCTCCCACAGCACGCGCACACCGGCTTGCAGTGCATCAAAGCGTATTCCGCCCACGCTCACGTCCATGCCGGGATAACGGTTGGGCGGAAACGTGTCGGCGCACTCGTTATGCGGCTCGTCCTTGGACGCACGGGGTACCGGGATAGGCTCGCACTTCAAGCGGTCCGTTGGGGAGTCAGTTGGTACTGGGAAGATGTCTCCCATGGGCGACCCCTTTGGCTTAGGTGGTTGATTCGCTAGCGGCTCCCCGGCGGGTTTCGGTTGCGTCTTGAGCTTCGTACGCTCACGGGATACGTTCCGCTGATACTCATTGATCCCCGCTTGGATGGCGGCTGCCACCACCACGGTTCCAATCACAAGCACTGCTCCAGTGACGACTGCCGGCGACGCAAAGACGCAGAGCGCTACGGCGAAGGGCACGGCAGCCGCAGCCGCAGGCGCAGATGCGACAGCGCATTTTCCGGAGACATCACGAAACCTGACCCTGTCACGGTCGAGAGCATGAAAGCACCGCTCCGCCAGGATAGGCCATTCGTTGGAGGCTTCGCGCCCCACGCAATGCCCGTCGTCCGTCCAGGGATACAGCGCTGCCCGCTGAAGGTTGGCGAGCCTCGGGCTCGGGTCCTCCAACTCTCCCGGGCCGGGGTCCTCCAATTCTCCCGGGCTCGGATCCATCGTGGCGCAGGCCGAGAGAAGGAGAAGGAGCAGGGGGGCGCTGCAAGTTCGGATACGCATGCCTATGCCCTTTCAATCAAGCGAGGAGGTGCGGGTCAAGGCTACGTCTCCGTGCGTGACCTGCGCATTGACAAGACGAAGGTAGGAAGCGCCCAGGTATTCCGTTGCGAGGGCTGGCCGGGCTCGCTGCTCGTCTCCGGGGAGATCAAGGACGCCTTGGAGCGCATGGGCGCCACGAGCACGAGGTTCGAGGAGGTCTAATTATACCGTGCAGCGCTCTCGATGAGCTGCCGGGCCTGATGGGCGAGCTCCTGGCTCCCGGGGACAGGCCGTCCCAATAGGTGAGTAACTCCGATGGCCAGCCCCACGGAGTTGGTGAGCAGGCACGCTCGCGCGTCATTCAGCTCCTCGCTGCGCACAGGACGCACCACCACTGGAAGTCCGGCGACGTGGCCCACTTCCAGCAACACCCCGCGCACGATTCCCGGCAGGCAGGGCGCCTCCACGGGTGGAGTGACGAGCGCGTCTCCCAGGTGGAGGAAGAGGTTGCCGTTGGGCACCTCGCACACCTCTCCCGCCTCGTTGAGGAACACCGGCAGACGCTCCATGTGCTGATGCTGGCGCAGGTACGCGAGGCTCTTGTGCTGGAGCGTGCGGTCTCCCCTCCGGTAACAGGTGTCCTCCGCCGCGTCGAGGCTCCGGCCGTGGCGCTGGAGGTGCTCGTGGCTGGGCGCGAGCGGTCGGAACGACAGCAGCAGTCGGCCATCTCCCGCGGTCAGCTTGCCTACTCCGGTGAACCGGGGACCCAGTGCTGCATCCGCGCTCAGGCAACCTCGGAGCGTTTCGAGCACGGCCGTGGCGGAGAGCACCTCGGCCGGAGGCGCCTGGACACAGTGCCCGTAGGCCTCCAGGCTCGCGCTCAGGCGCGCGAGGTGCCGCTCCAGGAACATGGGCGCCCCCTCACGCATGAGGAAGGTCTCGAAGAAGCCCGCGCCAAAGAAGAAGGCCGACGGGAAGTCCTGCAGGCGCAAGTCCTCCCACCGCTGGACCGTGCCGTTCACCGCCACCGTGCCGAACATGCCGAGCCCCCGCGCCTTCAGGCCGCCAGGAAGTTGGCGAGCAGCCGCTTCCCATCCTGCGTCAGGAACGACTCGGGGTGGAACTGCACACCCTCGAGCCTCGGCAGCTCCCGGTGCCTCATTCCCATGATGAGGCCGTCGTACCAGGCGGTGACCTCGAGGCACTCGGGCAGCGTGGCACGGTCCACCACCAGCGAGTGGTAGCGCGCAGCCACGAACGGCCGGGGCATGCCGCGGAAGAGTCCCTGGCCCGTGTGCTCGACGGCCGCCGTCTTCCCGTGCACGGGCACCGGAGCCCGTACCACCTGGCCGCCGAACACCTGCCCGATGCACTGGTGCCCCAGGCACACGCCCAGGAGCGGCACCCGGCCTCCGAACGCGCGGATGATCTCCAGCGAGACGCCCGCCTCCCGAGGCGTGCACGGCCCAGGCGAGATGACGATGTGGTCCGGCCGCAGCGCCTCCACCTGCGGCACGGTGATGGCGTCATTGCGCACCACCTTCAGCTCCGCTCCCAGACTGCCGAGCGCCTGCACCAGGTTGAAGGTGAAGGAGTCGAAGTTGTCGATGAGCAGGATCACGCCTTGGCCCCCCTTGCCGAGAGGGCGATGAGCTGCGAGCGCGCCTTGTGCAGCGTCTCCTTGTATTCCTGCCGCGGCTCCGAGTCGTGCACCACGCCGCCGCCAACCTGCACGTAGGCTTTGCCACCCTGGAGCAGGATGGTGCGGATGACGATGTTGAGGTCCATTTCCCCCGCGAAGCTCAGGTAGCCAATCGAGCCCGTGTAGAGCCCGCGGGCATGGGGCTCCAGCTCGGTGATGATCTGCATGGTGCGGATCTTCGGCACCCCAGTAATGGTGCCGCCGGGGAACACCGCGCCCACCACCTCCAGCAGGTCCACGCCCGGAGCCAGCGTGCCCGCCACCTCGGACTCGATGTGGATGACGTGCGCGTACTCGATGATCTCCATCAGCTTCGTCACTTCCACCGAGCCGTAGGTGCACACGCGGCCGAGATCGTTGCGCTCCAGGTCCACCAGCATGGCGTGCTCGGCCTGCTCCTTCTCGCTGGTGCGCAGCTCCTGGGCAAAGCGCGCGTTCTCCTCGGCGGTCCCCTTGCGCCGCGTGCCCGCGATGGGCCGCGTGGTGGCGCGCCCGCTCTCCACGCGCACCAGCCGCTCGGGCGAGGCGCTGACGACGTGGAAGCCCTCGAACTCCAGGTAGCTGGCGAAGTGCACCGGGTTGGTGGCCGACAGCGTTTCGTACAGCGCGAGTGCCGAGCCCGGGTACTCCACCTCCAGGCGCTGGGAGAGGTTCACCTGGTAGGTGTCCCCCGCGCGGATGTACTCCTGCACGCGCTCCACCGCGCGCAGGTACTGCTCCAGCGTGAAGTTGGAGCGCGGCGTCAGCGTGGGCGCTTCCAGCGCCGGTGGCTCGGGCGGAGGAGTCGGGACGGCCCGGCGGGCCAGGGACTCGAGCGCCTCGGCCCGGCGGACGCAGTCGTCGAAGTCATTCCCCGTGGCCACCACGAGCAGGCTGCGCTCCAGATGGTCCACCGCGAGGAACGTGTCCACGAAGGAGAACGCCATGTCCGGCAGCCGCAGCTCGTCGTGAGGGTGCCGGGGCAGTGCCTCGAAGGCGTGGCTCGCCTCGTACGAGAAGAAGCCCACCGCGCCGCCACAGAACAGCGGCATCCCCGGCAGGCGCACCCCACGCCAGCGCTGAAGCAGGGAACGCAGCACCTCCAGCGGGCGGCCCGGGTGGTGCTCACCCTGAACGCGGCAGACCCCGTCCTTCGCCGTGAAGCTCAGCAGGGGCCGCGCGCCGAGGAACGAGTAGCGGCCCTCGCTCGACACGCGGGTACTCTCCAGCAGGAAGCGGTTGCCCTCGGGCAGCGCCCGCAGCAGGTCCACTGGACGCAGCGCTCCCAACTCCAGCCGCCGCACGAGCGGCACCTGGTTGTAGCCCTGCGCCACGAGCGCATCGAAGCGCTCCCGGTCGAGCGTGGGCGGCAGAGGCGCGGGTAGGGGCGGGGAGGCCATGGTCCGGGCCCTTCCTATCAGGAATGCCCGGGGCTTCCGGAAGAGGCCCGACGCCACAAGTAGGCAAGCAGGCACACTTGCCGGTTAGATTATCTGCGTGAGCCTTGAAGCCTTCTTCCGACTCTTCAGCAACCTGCCGCGCCAGGGGCCCGGGAGCGATGACACGACGCGTGAGGCGCTCCGGCTCCTGCCGCGGCTTCCCGGCTCTCCGCGCGTGGTGGATCTGGGCTGTGGGCCCGGCAGGCAAACGCTGGTGTTGGCCCAGGAACTCCGGGTTCCCATCACCGCCGTGGACAACCACGCTCCGTTCCTCGCCGAGCTCGAGGCCGAGGCGGAGCGCCGGGGCCTGCGCCACCTGGTGCGGACCCGGTGCGCGGACTTCAGCCAGTTGGACGATCCCGCCGGCAGCTATGACCTGCTCTGGTCCGAGGGCGCCATCTATCACCTGGGCTGGGCCGGAGGACTCAACCGCTGGCGGCCGCTGCTCACCGCCGGCGGGTTGATGGCCGTGACGGAGGCCACCTGGCTCACGGACAGGCCCCCCGCGGAGGCCGTGGACTTCTGGCGCGAGGGCTACCCCACGATGGGCACCATCGCCTCCAACGCCGCCGTGGCCAGGGACGCCGGGTACCGGGTGCTGGACACCTTCACGCTGCCTGCGTCGGCCTGGTGGGACGACTATTACCGTCCGCTCCAGGCCCGCATGGCCGCGCTGCAAGCCGAGGCCGCCACCGACCCAGCGCTCGCCGGGGCCATCGCCTCCGCGGCCCGGGAACTCGACCTCTACACGCGCTTCGGAGACTCGTACGGCTACGTCTTCTACCTGTTGCGCGTGGACTGAAGCCCCCTCTCCCTTCGGGAGAGGGAGTTCACAGCTCGGGGCCGGGCAGCGGCGCGGACTCCCGGAACGTCCGCACGATGCGGCCCTCGTCGTAGCTGTAGCGGAAGCCCGTGGCCTCGCGGAAGCGCTGGGCATCCACCACGATGGGGTACTTGATGTGAGACAGCGCGCCGCGTGACAGCCGTGGGAATCCCGCGCGCCCCAGCAGCCGCGCAAGCAGGAACTCTGGCAGCGGTACCGGCGTGCGCCCCGTCTCGCGGATGATGATGGAGAACGGCATGGGGGGCGGCCCCGCCACGTTGAAGATGCCGCGCACACGCTTCTCCAGCGCCAGCTGAATCGCGGTGACCACATCTTCCTCCTGCATCACCTGGAAGAGCGGGTCGTACCCCAGCACCATCGGCACCCGCCGGCCGCGCAGGAAGCCCGCCAGCGTGCCCGTGCCCGGAGCCCCCAGCGTGTAGCACACGCGCAGCACCGCGGCGGTGATGTCCGGCATGCGCCACAGGGCGGTGGCGGCGTACAGGTCCGCGGCCACCAGGTCCGCCAACTCGGGCACCTTCTCCAGGGCGCGCGGGGGCTCGTCCTCGCTGTGGTACAGCGGCGAGTCCGGCGCGGCCCCATAGAAGGTGTGGCGCCCCACGAAGAGCACCTGCTTCACGCCGTAGTCCCGGCAGTGGTCGAACACCGCCTTGGTGCCATCCAGGTTGATGCGGCCGCGCTCGCCGCCGCGCATGGTGAGCGCGGTGATGGTGGCCATGTGCACCACCGCCTCGGGGCGGCGGCGGCGGAAGATGTCCTCCGCAGCCCGTTTGCGCACGTCCACCCGGTGGAACTCGATGCCCTGGGGCGCGCTCGACCAGGGGCGCACGTCCAGGCCCATCACCTGGTGCCCCGCGTCCAGCAGCCGCGTGGCCAGCTTCCGGGCAATGCCTCCGGCGATGCCGAGGAT
>DASVVJ010000663.1:0-2693 GCA_036389955.1 Myxococcaceae bacterium | reverse complement strand
AATGCGCGTGCCGGCCGAGTTGAACGTGGGCGTGCCAAAGCCGCCCGCGTTGCCCGAGGGCGTGAGCCGGGTGCCGTACGCGCCGGGACGGACGGTGTCATAGCGCCCCGTGTACACGCCCGCGCCCTGGCCGCCGCACGTGGCGATGACGCCTACTTCCCACAGCATCTGCGCGCCGTTGAAGCGGAAGTAGGGGTTGTCGCACGACTCCTCGAGCGTGCCCTCCCAGAGCGTAGCGGTGCCTCCCGTGGGGGAGATGCGGAAGATGTGGCTGTAGGAGGAGTTGCTCGTCTGGTCGCGGCTCACCTGGGCGCTGAACCACACGTTGCCGTCCGGACCGAACTGCGGCCAGGCACAGTCGGCCCCGAAGCGCGCGCAGTCGTAGAGCCGCTGCACGCCGCTGCCATCCGAGTTCATGACGTACACGTTGCGGCCCCGGAAGGGGACTCCGGTCACCTCGGCTTCGTCCTCGCGCACGTAGGTGATGCGGCGGCCGTCACGGCTCCAGGCCGGCTGGAAGTGGTTGGTGGCGGCGGTGGTGAGCACCATGCCCGGAGCGGTGTCGCCCACGGGCGTGACGTACACCTGCGACAGGCCCGCCGCGTCCTTCGAGGAGAAGAGCAATTTGCCCGAGGGACGCTCCACATCCGTCGGCGGGTTCTCACACGTGCACTCGGTGTCACCGCACGCGGTGAGGAGCAGGGTGCTCAGCAGAATCGGGACGATGACTCGGCAGAAGATCAGGTTCATGCGCCGCCTTATACGAGTTCCCACCTGCGTGTGTGACGTTTGCAAGTGGCTTTTTGCTGGTGCTAGCTTCGTTCTGATCTCCCCCATCCACGACAGGAGCCCAATGACTCCCCAGATACGGCTGCGCCCGCTGAAGGACTCGGATCGTGCTGAACATGCGGACCTGCTCTACAGCTCTTTCAATAGCTGGTACTGGCGGCATGGCTGGGGCAGGAACTACTTCGGCGCCCCCCCGCAGGAGATGGGGCTCCTCTACGACGTCTACAACGATCTGACCCCGGGGCGCAGTGTCGCGGCCTTCGACAAGCAGACAGGGCGGATGATGGGCGCGTGCTTCTTCCATCCCCGTGAGAACCATGTCTCGCTTGGCGTCATGAGCGTGCATCCCAACTACGGTGGGCAGGGGGTTGGGCGGCTCCTGGTGAAACACATCCTCGATTTCACCAAGAAGGGGGGGTACAGCGCGTGCCGGCTCGTGGGCAGCGCGCTCAACATGGACTCCTTCTCGCTGTACAACCGCGCCGGCTTCGTCCCGCGAGTAACCTATCAAACCATGGTGCTCAGCGCTCCCCCGCCGGGCAAGGCGCCCAAGGCGCCGAAAGCGCCCAAGGTGTCGCGGGCGAAGGAGGGCGTGCGCGAGGCCACGCAGCGAGATGTCGCCGCGATGGGCGAGCTGGAGATAGAACTCAGCGGCATCCGCCGCGAGATCGATTACCGCTACGCCATCTCCAATCCTCGCGGCGTGTTCCACGCCACGGTGTACGAGAATGATCAGCGCGGCATCGATGGTTTCATGATCTCGGTGAAGAGCCCGGCGCTCAACATGCTGGGGCCTTGCGTGGCTCGCACCGAGGAGGTGGCGGTCGCGCTGGTGCTCCGTGGGCTGGAGCGATTCCAAGGCACCTGGGGGGCGTTGCTGGTCGTCCCCACGGACAAGCGCCGCATGGTCGAGCAGATGTATGCCGTGAAGGCCATCAACGTCGAGACCCACCTGCTGCAGGTCTGGGGCGACTTCCCCGGTTTCAAGGGGGTGAGCATGCCCAGCTTCCTGCCCGAGACGGGGTGAGCCGTCGAACAGGCCACGCTGCGCGCCTCAGCCGCGCAGCGTGCGGAAGAAGGCCCGGATGTCCTCGACCAGGCGCTCGGGCTGCTCCATGGGCGCGAAGTGTCCGCCCGCCGGGAAGCTCGTCCAACGCTGGAGGTTGTAGTTCCGCTCGGCCCAGCTCCGAGGCAGGTGGATGATCTCCTGGGGCAGCGAGGCCACGGCGGTGGGCGCCTCGACCATGGGCGTGCGCGGGTGCGAGGGCTGCCACGGGTTGTGCACCGCCTCGTAGTAGTAGCGCGCCGCCGTCCCGAAGCTCTGCGTCGCCCAGTACAGCGTCATCGTGGTGAGCAGCTCGTCCCGGGTGAACACCTTCTCCACGTCTCCGCCGCTGTCGCTCCAGTCCCGGCGCTTCTCCAGTAGCCAGGCGCACAGGCCCGCCGGTGAGTCGTGCATGGCGTACGACAGCGTCTGCGGCCGCGTCATCTGGATGTTCGAGTAGCCGCTGCCCTCCTGCAGGAAACGCTGGAAGCGCTGCAGCCCCGCCTGTTCCTCGGGGGTGTACTCGGAGGGCGTGGGGAACCCCTGGGTCGCGAACGCCAGCGGGAAGAGCATCGTCAGGTGGATGCCGATCACCCGGTCCGCGTACTTGTGGCCAAGCTGGCCCGTCACCGCCGCGCCCCAGTCGCCACCTTGCGCGGCGAAACGCTCGTAGCCCAACTGCTGCATCAGCTGCGCCCACAGGTCCGCCGTGTTCACGTAGTTCACCCCCGGCTTCGTCAGGGGCGTGGAGAAGCCGTAGCCCGGCAGCGACGGGACGACCACGTCGAACGCGTCACGCGGATCTCCGCCGAACGCGGCCGGGTTCGTCAGGGGGCGGATGACCTTGTGCAGATCCCAG
>DASVVJ010000662.1:0-9649 GCA_036389955.1 Myxococcaceae bacterium | reverse complement strand
GGCCTCGTGGCTGGTGACGGGCACGGTGACGGGACTGGCCGCGCGGGCCACTGCCTCACCCGTGCTGCGCTGGGTCGGCGTGGGGATTCTGTTCGTGGGCCTGGGAGCGGCTCAGCTCAACGTAGCGCTGCCTCCCTTCCTGTTCGCCGTGGCCTTCGGGTGCTTCGTGCTGGTGGAGCGCTCGGCGCATGTCCGCCCGGCGTGGCTGCCAGCACCGGAGCCCCTGCTGGCCCAGCGCCGGATTCAGGGGTTGTGCGCGCTGGGAGCGGGGCTCGCCCTGGTGTGGCTGGTGGGCGAGTGGATGCCCGCGGGCTTCGCCACACTCGGGTGGGTGGTGGCCGCGTTCGGCCTGTTTGCCGTGGGCTTTGCCCTGCGCGAGCGCAACTACCGGCTGGCGGGGCTGGTGGGGCTGGCGCTGGCGCTGGGAAGGTTGCTCATCGTCGACCTGGCACGGCTGCCCATCAATCAGCGCGTCATCACCTTCATCCTCATCGGCGTCATCCTGCTGGTCATCTCGTACACGTACACCCGGCTGCGAGACCGCAAGGGGTGACGGGAGCCTCGTCACCGCTACGACTCACCCCAGAGGATGGCCAGCTCCAGCTCGATGGCCTCGAAGGGCTCGGCACGCACCCGAGCAGCGCCTGCATGAGTTCCCAGGAGCGTGTAGCGCTCCCCATCAAGCCGGAAGACTTCCAACATGCGAGCCCCTGGGTCCACGAGCCAGACGTGCCGCACATGCTCGCGCGCATACACAGGCAGCTTGGCGACGCGATCCAGCGCCATGGTGGAAGGCGAGAGCACCTCGCATACCCAGTCTGGAGCCAATGTCACACCCTGAGTACGTGGCATAAGCGGCATCCGCTCCCGCCTCCAGCCGGCCAGATCCGGTACCAGCACGTCCTCACCGAAATGCAGCTCTGGCTCGTCGATCACGAACCAGCCGCCAGGGCCACCTCGCCCCCGGTTGAACGGTTCGAACATCACACCTCCCAACTGAGAGGCAGCACACGCGTGAGGCATCGCCGGACGAGGGCTGACATACAGCGTTCCGGCGACAATCTCCCCGACGACGTTCTCGGGCAGCGCCTCCAGGTCCGCGTAGCTGGCCGGTTTACGTTCCATTCCTTCCCCAGACTCCCCGACGCCCACCATCATATCCATGGCGATGGGGTGTAGCAGCACGGTCTGACATGGCACGTCACCCGGATGACACCCTTCCTACCAGGTAGGGTGCCCTGGTGTCTTCCCTCAGGAGGACTTCATCCGCCCGCCCAGGTCCAGCCAGCCCTTGAGCGTGCCGCCCTGGCCCAGGCTCTGGTTGAACCCTCGGCACAGCGTCCAGCAGTCCTGGCAGCCGCGCACCTCTTCCAGGTCGCGCATCCGCTCGAGGATCGCCGCCAGCGGCTCGTCGCGCACGTTGCCGAAGCGCCGGTTGATCTTCTCGATGCACGGCGAGACGTTGCCCAGGTGGTCCACGTTGAAGCTCTGGGTCCCCGCCCGGCACACCGGCAGCTTGCTCCGGTCGGTGAGGAAGTGGTCGATGCCCGCCAGGTAGTCTCGGAACACGCGGAAGTGGGGATAGCGCTTCCACTGCGCGAGCAGCTCCTGCGAGAGCGCCACGTCCGGCACGCGGTCCACCACTTCCTTGCCCCGCCGGAATCCCATCGTCGAGAGCAGCGTCAGGCAGTGGCCCACGTCATGCGCCGCGCTCTGCTGCAGCAGGGCCTCCAGCGCGTGCTGGTTGTCGTGCATGAGCACCGTCATCACGTGCACCTGACGGCTCCCGTGCGGCGCGTGCTTGCGGAACAGGTCCACCGCCTTCCACGCCCGCTCCGTGCACCCTTTCATGCCTCGCTTCGCGTCGTGCTGCTCCGCTTCCGGGTAGTCGATCGAGACGCCCACCTGTGCCAGCCCCGCGTCGAAGAGCGCCTTCACGTTCTCCTCGGTCGCGTACCAGCCGTTCGTGTACAGCAGCGGCACGTGGTGCTTCCCAAACGCCCGGACGATCTCCACCAGGTCCTTCCGGACGAATGGCTCGCCGCCCTCGATGGAGATGAGGAACGTCCCGACCTCCGCGAGCTGATCCGCCAGCCTCCGGAAGTCGTCCGTGGTCAGTTCCTCGCGCGGGTGCGCACCGTTGGGCCAGAAGTCACAGAAGGTGCAGGTCAGGTTGCAGCGGTTCGTCACCTGCACCAGCACCTGGAAGGGATTCTTTCCCGCGATCTGCGCGGCGAAGCGCATGTCGCGCTTGAGCTCGGCCAGACTCATCGGAACGCTCCGTCACGCTTGCGCTGCTCGCCCACCCGCGCCACCACGTCCTTCAACAGCGGCACCACGCCCGTGTAGTCGCCCAGGATTTTTGCCACCGCGTCGATGACCCGCGTCACCTCGGCGGACCGGACCGTCAGCGGCGGCTCCAGGCGCAGCACGTCCCACCGGTGCGAGGCCGGCTGGCAGACGATGCCCTCCTCCAGCAGCCGCAGCGCCGCCCACTGTCCGAACACCTTCTCCGAGACCAGGCCCACCAGTCCCGGCGCGAGCCGGTTCAGCAGCCCGCTGTCCGTCGGGCCCAGCTCGACTCCCACCAGCAGGCCCTCGCCCCGGATGTCTCGCACCAGCGGGTGGCCCGTGAGCTTCTTCTTGAGTCCCTCGAGCAGCTCCGTCCCACGCTCGGCCGCGTTCTCGGGCAGCTTCTCGTCGTCCAGGATGCGCAGCGTCTCCAGCGCGGCGGCACAGGCGAGCGCGTTGCCGCCAAAGGTCGTGCTGTGCAGGTCGAAGCGGTCCGTCGTGCCATAGGCCCGCGAGTGCAGCTCGGCGCTGGTGACCGCTACCGAGACCGGGACGATGCCGCCGCTCAGTCCCTTGGCCAGCACCAGCACGTCCGGCACGAAGCCCTGGCCCTGATAGGCGAAGCGCCGCCCCAGCCGGCCCAGGCCCGTCTGCACCTCGTCGAGCACCAGCACCGTGCCGTGCTTGCGGCACAGCTCCTGAGCCGACTTGAGGTAGCCCCGAGGAGGGACGATGACACCGCCCTCGCCCAGCACCGGCTCCACCACGAAGGCCGCCACCTTGTTCTTCTTGAGCGTGCGCTCCAGCGCCTCCAGGTTGCCGAAGGGAATGCGGTGGCAGCCGGCCAGCAGCGGCTCGAAGGGCTTGCGCATCCGCTCCTCGCCCATCAGCGAGAGCGAGCCGAAGCCCGTTCCATGAAAGCCCCCCTCGCAGAAGATGAAGTCGGAGCGCCTCGTGGCGGCCCGGGCCAGCTTCATCCCCGCCTCCACCGCCTCGCCTCCGCTGGAGACGAAGAGCGACACCTCGAGCGGAGGATCCAACCTCGCGCACAGCGCCTCACCCAGGGCCGCCGCGTGCTCGGTGGGCCCCACGTGGCAGAAGTGGAGCGCCTCTTCCGTGAGGAACCGCTGCAGCCGCTCGATCAACCTCGGGTGGTTGTGGCCCAGGTTCACCGAGCCGAAGCCCGCCAGGAAGTCCACGTACTCGCGACCCTGGTCATCCCAGAGCCACACGTCCCGGGCCCGCGTGAACACCCGGCCGTAGCCGAGCACCCCCAGCAGCTTCACGAACGCCGGGTTCACGTGGCGCGCGTAACGCTCGACTGTGGGGCTCGGCGCGGCGGGTGCTGCCTTCGCGACGACGCCTTCGGACATGTCCCCTCCCCTTCGGCCGGGCCAGGCGTTCAGCTTGGTGCGGCCAAAGGCGGGACGCAATGCTCCCGTCAGTTCCGCAGCGCGAAGTAGAGCGTGCGCAGGTCCTCCGCCTCCTGCCGCACGTGCGCCTCCAACTCCCCGCGCGGCCCGGGTGCCAGCGCCCGGAGGCTGTCTCCCGCCTCCTCCTGGAGCTGCGCCAGGATGTCCTCCACCAGCAGCGCCACCAGTTGCTCGGCCTGCGGGCTGTGCTCACCCGGCGGTGGACCCAGCTTCGACACCGCGCTCGCCAGCCGCGCCTCGTTGGCGAAGGCTGTCGCCAAGCCTCGGAGATCCTCCAGCGAGAGCCACGCTCCCGCGGGTGCCGTGGGCGTCCACTTCGCCGCTCCGTGGAAGCGCGTGTCCTCGGCGAACTCGGCGATCTTGTGCTTGAGCACTGGGCGCACCTGCCCCTTCGCCGTGGGCACCCACAGGTCCTTCAATGGCTTGAGGACCACGCCCTCCGCCTTGTTCCCCGCCAGCGGCGGCAGTCCGAGCCAGCCCGGCACGTGGCTCTCGAAGCCCGTGGGGTACTCCAGCGCCTCCTCGTATTTGCCGATGAAGAGCGGCTTCGCCGCGAGCACTCCCACGGCCTCGCACAGCTTCAGCAGCACGTCATAGTCCAGGTAGTGCCGCGCTCCCCGCGCGTCCTCCCACGCGAGGTCAAACGCGCAGAACTCGATGCGCGGCGAGTAGTACACCCCCGTCTGCACCGCCTGCACTCCTGGCACCGGGGTCACGTCCGGGTGCGGATAGGCGCCTCCGAAGAGTTCGCCATACAGCGTCACCCGCACCGTGTCCGCGTGGCGCGCTCGCACCTCCGTGCTCAGCCACTGCACCGCGGGCACCAGCTTCGGCAGCAGCGCCGTGTGCCCGAAGAAGTCCTCGCCCTCCTCGAGCAGCGCCTTGCGCTTGGCGCAGCGCACCTGGGCGCCCTCGGCGATCAGCGCGAAGTTCGCCCCGTGAATCTTCTCCGTCACCACCCACGGGCTCTTTTTCAGAGCCCGGTAGCCCACCGCATCAAGCCCCCACTGCTCGGGACGCTCGACGATCTTCTCGTAGCTGATGTGGTGCGGCTCGGGGCTGGCCATGGGGGCTCCTTTGGGCGTCGTTGACGCTCCACCGGAGCCCCTCCGGACAGCGCCTGCTCAGCTCGCGGGCAGGACGCGCAGCACCTTCCCGTCCTTCTCGTCGGTGATGGCGTACACCGCCCCCTCCGGGCCCACCTTCACGTCGCGGATGCGGGCCTTCAGCGGGATCCACTCCTCGGCGGTGACCTTGTCTCCGTCCAACACCAGCCGCACCAGCCCCTGGCTGACCAGCCCGCCCAGCAGCATGTTCCCCTTCCACCCGGCGAACTTGTCGCCCGTGTAGAACGCCATCCCCGAGGGCGCGATCACCGGGTCCCAGTAGTAGAGCGGTTGCTCCATTCCCGCCTGCGCGGTGATGCCCTGCCCCACCGGCTTGCCGGAGTACTCCAGCCCGTAGGTGATGACCGGCCAGCCGTAGTTCTTGCCCGCCTCGGGACGGTTCAGCTCGTCGCCGCCCCTCGGGCCGTGCTCCACTGTCCACAGCCGCCCCTGCGCATCCAACGCCGCCGACTGGATGTTGCGGTGTCCGTACGACCAGATTTCCGGCTGCATCTTCTCCTTGCCCACGAAGGGGTTGTCCTTCGGCACCGAGCCGTCCGGGTTGATGCGCACCACCTTGCCGAAGTGCGTGCTCAGGTCCTGCGACTTGACGCGGGACTCTGGCACCGACCGCTCGCCCAGCGCGATGAAGAGCTTGCCGTCCTGCGTGAACACCAGCCGCGAGCCGAAGTGCAGCTCCGAGTCGAAGGTCGGCTGCTGCCGGAAGATGACCTGCACGTTCTCGACGCGCGGCTCCCCCTTCGTCACCAGCTTCCCCCGGGCGACCGCCGTGCCGTTGCCGCCCTTCCGGGGCTCGGAGTAGCTCCAGTAAATCAACCCGTTGGTGGCGTAGCCCGGATCCAGGGCCACATCGAGCAGCCCTCCCTGTCCTTCATGGAGCACCTCGGGCAGGCCGCTCACCGGCTTGGACAGCTTGCCCTTCGCGTCCACCAGACGCAGCCGGCCCGGCTTCTCCGTCACCAGCATTCCCCCGTCCGGCAGGAACTCCAGCGCCCAGGGCCTCTCGAGCCCCGAGGCCACTGTCTCGACTCGGACCTGGGTGGCCTGTGCCGGCTGGGGCGCTCGGGTCTGTCCGGCAAAGGCCGGCTTCTGGTTCTTACCGTTCGCAGCCTCCGTCTGAACCGGTGGGCGGGTCGCGCTGGCGGCGCTGGCCGGGTTCGGGCTCTGGGCCTGAGCATGGCCCACGGTGAGCAACGTAATGGCGGCGATGGACACGACGATCGGGTGATTTCGACGCATCCCAAAAGATTGTGAGGGCGCTGGCTCTGGATCCAGCGTCACGGTCGGCTCTGTTAACCAACAGGGTAGACCGCACGCCTACCCGGCCGGACGTTCGTGGACAGCGTTGTCTAGCGAGCATCTTCACGCGCCGTAGGCCCCCCTGACTGTAGGTTTTTCCTCAAGGGGGATAGGGGTGACGCCACAGGGCCCCTCGTCGCTCCGCCATTCTGTACAAGCCCTGGTGTGTCCCGCCGGTGATGACTCCAGCCATGGCTCCTGCCCCCCTTGCCGTCTCTCTGCGGGAGTTCGTCGAGAAGCTGCTGCTGCTCGACCAGACCCTCCAGGCGCCTTCCCTGGGGGTGAGCCAGCATGGCTTCCTCGAGAAGCTGCTGCTCACGGTGGACGCGGCGCCCGTGCTGCTCTCGTATGTCGACAGCTCCGAGCGCTACCGCTTCTGCAATCAGACGTATGAGCGCTGGTTTGGCGTGGCGCGCGAGCAGCTCATCGGCCAGTCCATGCGCGAGGTGCTCGGAGCAAGCGCCTACGAAGGCCTGCGTGCGGAGATTCAGGCGGTGCTCGCCGGCCAGCCCATGCACTTCGAGCGGGTGGTGCCCTACCGCTCCGGTGGCACCCGCCGGGTCAAGGTGGACTATCTGCCCCACGTGCAGCCGGATGGGCGCGTCACCGGGTTCGTGGTCATGGTGGCGGACATCACCGAGCTGCTCCGGGGCGAGGACGCCGGGCGCCTGGCGGACGCGCTGCGCGAGAGCGAGGACCGGCTGCGCCTGGCGCTGTGGGGCAGCGAGCTGGGCACCTGGGACCTCGAGCCGCACACCGGCCAGCTGCACTGTGACGAGCGCTACCGCGAGCTGTTCTTCCTGCCGCCGGGCATCGCCTTTTCGAACGCGCAGGTCTCCGAGCGCATCCACCCCGAGGACCGGGCCCGGCTGCGCACCGCGATCGCGGAGGCGATCCAGCCGCTCAGCGCGGGCCGCTTCCAGGCCGAGTACCGCACGGTGGATCCGGCCACCGGTGCGGAGCGGTGGGTGCTGGGCCGTGGCAAGGCGTTCTTCGATGGGCCGCAGCAGGCAACGCGGCTCATCGGCACGGTGCGGGACATCACCGCGGAGCGGCTGGCGCGGCTGCGGATGGAGCGGCTGTACGCCGTGTCCTCCGCGCTGTCGCGGGTGATGCTGCCCGAAGAGGTGGCGCGCGCGGTGGTGCGCGAAGGCTCGGTGGCACTCGAGGCCCTCACGGCCTCGCTGGTGCAGGTAAGCCAGGACGGCACCGCCTTCGAGCTGCGCGCCACGCACGGCTTCCCCGAGCAGGTGATGACGGGCTGGCGGAGCTTCCCCATCGACACGCCCGTCATGTACCGGGAGGTGTACCGGCGCGGCCAGCCGGTGTTCTACGAGAGCCTGGAGCACTTCCTCCAGGACTACCCGGAGCAGCGAGGCTCTCCGGTGCTGATGGGCCGTGCGTTCGCCGCGCTGCCGCTGCGGGTGGACGGGCGCATCATCGGCGCCTTCGGGTTCACCTTCGCCCACGAGCGGCGGTTTCCTCCCGAGGCATTGCAGTTCATGGAGGCGCTGGGCCAGCAGTGCGCCCTGGCGCTGGAGCGAGCGCGGCTGTACGAGGCCGAGCGACAGGCGCGCGCCGAGGCCGAGCAGCTGCGCGACAGGCTCGCCGCCGAGCGCGGCCTGCTCGACGCGGTGCTCGAGCAGCTGCCGGTGGGCGTCACCATCGCCGAGCCCGGGGGCCGGCTGATCCGGGGCAATGCGGCGATCACGCCCATCTGGGGCTACCCCTTCAAGCCTTCCGAAACCATCGCCGGCTATCAGGAGTACCAGGGCTACTTCCCGGACGGGCGGCCCTACCGTGCCGAGGAATGGCCGCTGGCGCGCTCGCTGCTCCATGGGGAGCTGGTGTTGCGCGAGCCGGTGACGCTCGTGCATCCCGATGGGTCGCGCCGGCAGATCGAGCTGAGTTCCACCCCGGTGCGCAACGCCGAGGGAGAAGTGCTGGCCGGCGTGGTGGTGTCCACCGACGTCACCGCGCACCACCAGTTGAAGGAGGCGCTGCTGCGCGAGGCGGACCTGCGCGAGAAGCTGCTGGGCATCGTGAGCCACGACTTGCGCAACCCCCTGCAGGCCATCGCCAGCTCAGGCCAGCTGCTGCTGCGCATGGAGGCGCTCTCACCCCCGCAGCAGAAGAAGGTGGGGCGCATCCTCACGAGCGTGCGGCGGATGGACCACCTTATCCGCGACCTGCTGGACTTCGCGCGCGTGCGGGGCGGAGGCACGCTGCCCATTCAGCGCCGGCCCATCAACCTGGAGGACACCTGCCGTGCCATCGTGGAGGAGGTGCAGGCGGCCTATCCGGAGCGGAGCCTGGCACTGGAGCTGGGGGACGGCCTGCAGGGAGCGTGGGACGCGCACCGGCTGGGGCAGCTGCTGGGCAACCTGCTCATCAACGCGCTGACGCACGGCTCGGCGAAGGAGCCGGTGCGGGTGCGGGTGGAGGGCGCGGGTCCGGAGGTGGTGCTGGAGGTGTCCAACCAGGGCAGCCCGATTCCCGCCGAGCTGCTGCCGCGCATCTTCGAGCCGTTCACGCGCGCCAGCACCGGGGGCGACGCGCTCAAGGGCGTGGGGCTGGGCCTGTTCATCGTGCACGAGATCGTCACCGCGCACGGAGGCCACATCTCGGTGAGCTCCACGGCGCAGGCGGGCACGGTGTTCCGGGTGCTGCTGCCCCGGCAGCCCCAGGCCTGAGGGCCCCCACCCTCTCCCACCGGGAGAGGGCCGGGGTGAGGGTTCCGTCGGCTACTTCGCGTCCACGGTGAGCACCATCCACCGGTCGGTGGAGTGGTCGATGCGCACGTTGGAGGCGCCGGCCTCCTGGAGCTGCTGAACGATGCGCTCCAGGAACACGAGCTGCTCCTTGGGCGCGTCCACGAAGAGGTTCTTCTGCTTGCCGCCCTTGGCCTTGGCCTTGGCGGGCTGAGAGGAGGCACCGTTGCCGTTGGCGTGCTCCACGCCATTGGAGGAAGCGGCGGAGGCGGTGTCCTCGCCATTCTTCGCCTCGGGCTCCTCGCGGGCGGGCTCCTCGGCGGCGCCGTTCATGCGCTCCTCCATCACCTGCTCGCGCACCTGCTGGAAGGACTTGGGGTTGAGGGCGGAGCCGAACTTCTCCTCGAAGCGCTCCTGCGCCTCCTGGCGGGTGATGTCCGGCTGGCTGCGGATGAGCTCGAGCAGGAAGGTGCTGCGCTCCTGAGTCTGCGCCTGGGAGATGCGGGCCATGGTGAGTTCCTCGTGAAGGGGTGAGGCCGAAAGGGCGGCGCAAGGTAGTCGAGCGCTGGCTCTCAAGGAAGAGCCCGCACGTATGCGCGCCTCAGGACGCCTTCGCGCTGTCCATCAGCTTGGCGCCCACCAGCGTCAGCCCCCCCGAGAACAGCAGAATCATGCCAAAGCGGGGATTTCCCAGGCACGACACCAGACCGATCACCAGACACAGCCCGCCCGCGAGCACCAGCCAGCCCAGCCCGAAGGCATAGAGCCACCGGCTGCGCGCGCGATC